>JAHECN010000174.1 GCA_024641735.1 Gemmatimonadota bacterium
GTGTTGACGTGCACCATGGCGATGGCGTCGCGGATCACCGCCAGAGAGCGATTCCCCAGCAGGTCGATCTTCACGAGTCCGGCATCCTCCGCACCATCCTTCTCGAATTGGATCTGCGGCACGACCAGGTCCGGTGCGTCGGCAAGGCGTTTGGCGGCCGGTTCCAGCGGCACGACGTCTGTCAGTGATCCCGGCACGATGACCACGCCGCCCGGATGGAGCGAGAGGTGGCGTGGTGTGCCGACCAGACTCGAGGCCAACTTGGCGATGCGATCCCAGCCGTCGGGGAGGCGTAACCCGCGGAAGTTGGGATGGGAGGCGAACAACTCCCCCACGTCATCACCGCCACCGTAGTACGGCACGCGCCGGGTGATGTCCCGGATCTCGGCGGCGGGGCGCCCGAAGACCTTGGCGACTTCGCGCAGCGCACCCGAGAGCCGCAGGCAATTGTGGTTGGAGACCATCGCGGCGCGCGGCCGGGGGTGCTTGCGAAAGACCCAGGCGAGGATCTGATCCCGTTCGTCCCAGGGAAAATCGAGGTCGATGTCCGGCGGATCCTTGCGCGCCGGATTGAGGAAACGCTCGAAGAGCAGGTTGGCACCGAGCGGTTCAACGTGCGTGATGCCGAGACAGTAGGAGACGATCGAGTTGGCCACGGATCCGCGACCGCAGTGCGTCGGTCCGTGGAGCACGATGTCGCGCACGACGAGAAAGTAGTCCGCGAATCCCTTCATGCCGATGATGTTGAGCTCATGCTCGATCCGATCGCGGGTGATCGGGGCGATCACTCCGTAGCGGCGGAGTGCTCCTTCGTAGGCGAGCGAGCGGAGTTGCTGCAGCGCGTCGCCGGCCTCCGCGATACGTGGGGCGATGGTGCAGCCGATCGGAATGCGGTACTGACAGCGTTCGGCGATCACCGCGGCTGCCGTGAAGGCATCAGGAACGTCGGGGAAGTGGCGTTCGATGTCGGCGGCGGTGCGGAGCCAGGCGTCTCGCGGAGAACGGGGAGCGGAGAACGGAGAACGGTTGGGGGTGGAATCTTCCTCCGAGAGGGTCCCGTTCTGGTGAATGGCCTGGATCAGGCGATGGCGGTTCCAATCCTCGGCGTGGGCCATCATCACGCCGCCGGTCACAACGGCAGGTACGCCGAGGCGTCGGGCGGTGGCGAGCACGGCGTGTCGATGGGAACCCGGGCGGAGCTCGGCGTAGAGTCCGGTGGGGCCGGAGAGCTTCACCAGGCGTTCGAGGAGTGCGATGTCCTGCGTGATGACGGTGAGGCCGGCACGATCGACGGCGAGTTGTGCCGAGAGCGCGAGCTCCGGCTCCCAGTGCACCGCGGTCACGGCGCGGCCAAGGGTGCCCCAGCCACGCGCGTCTTCGGCGAGGACTACGGCGTCCTGTCCGTTGGCCACCAGATGCGCACCGAGGATCGGACGAATGCCATGCGCTTCGCAGGCACGCTGGAACTCCACGGCACCGTAGACGCCGTTGGTGTCGGTGAGAGCGAGGGTGCGATAGCCGCGTGCGGCAGCGGTCTCGACGAGGACCTCGGGAGAGGAGGTGCCGAGGCCGAAGGAGAACCAGGAGTGGGTGTGGAGGTGGGTGAACACGGGAGTCGTTGGTCGTGAGTCGTGAGTCGCGAGAGGGGGTCAGTCAGTGCGGCCTCTCACGACTCACGACTCCTCGCGGCAGCGATTGTCGCAAACACCGGGCATTCCTCGCGATGCGCTCCCGGTAGTCGCCCTATGCTCATCAGGAACTCACCGACGATCTCCCCGCCCATGAACTTGAACTCGCGCTTCATGACCTTGATCCACTCGGGCTTGGTCAGCTCCCCTTGTGCGTCGAGCCAGGCGGCGAAGGAGCCGTGCTCGGCGATCAGGGCGACGATGCGGCCGGCGTTGTGGATCGCGGCGTCGACCTTGAGGCGATTCCGGATGATGCCGGCATCGTTGAGGAGGCGGGTGCGGTCGGCGTCGCCGTAGGCGGCGACGCGATGGGGGTCGAATCCGTGGTAGGCGGCGCGGAATCCATCGCGCTTCTTGAGCATCAATTCCCACGACAGACCGGCCTGATTGATCTCGAGGACCAGACGCTCAAAGAGCCCGGCGTCGTCGCGAAGCGGGAAGCCGTATTCGGTGTCGTGATAGGAGCCGTGGATCGGGTGGCCCGGGGCGATGGTGCAGTAGGACATGGGGCGAGTCGTGGGTCGTGAGTGGGGAGTCGCGAGAGTATGGTCGTAAAGTCGTAAAGTCGTAGGGTCGTAAGTCCTAGGTGTAATGGGTCGAAGGGTGTCCGGCGAGGAGCTGGGCGGTCATAGGGCGCATGGCACGGCACCTCAGGGAAGGCGTTCGATCCGTGCCACGCGGCCTACGACGCGCATACCCGAATATACACCGAAAATAGAATTCTGCCACTCCCCCGGGGCACTTAATAAAACGCGCTCAACGACGTCCCTCGGTTATGACCTCTATGACCTCTATGACCCGCGGCTTGTCGCTCGCCGTATTTCTCGTGGCCATCGTCGGCTGCAGCGACACCGGACCGACCAGCGTGACCGACACGCCGATCGTGGTCACTCCGCCACCCCCTCCTGCCGCGACTCCGTTTCCGGGAATCACGGCGGCGCTGACGCTCGATCCGACCCAGCTCCTCAACTACGCCACACCCACGTTACCGGCGCACTACGCCGGGTTGATCGGGAGCTTGACCGACAATGGTCGGACGGCACCGGTCACCAACGCCGGCGCGACGCTCGGTCGGGTGCTCTTCTACGACCGTCAGTTGAGCATCAATGGGACGAAGTCCTGTGCCTCCTGCCACGCTCAGGCGAGTGGCTTCAGTGATCCGGCGCGCTTCAGCGTCGGCTTCGATGGCGTCGGGGTGACGACGGCGCATTCGATGCGACTCGCGAACACGCGCTTCTATGAGCCGGGCACGATGTTCTGGGATCGTCGCGCCGCCACCGTGGAAGCGCAGGCCACGGAGCCGATCATCAACGCGGTCGAAATGGGATTTGACGCAGCACATGGCGGGCTCGATTCGCTGCTCCGCCGGATGCGGTCATTGGCCTATTACCCCGAACTCTTTCAGCTCGCCTATGGCGATTCCACCATCACAACGGATCGCCTGCAGCGGGCGGTGGCGCAGTACGTCCGGAGCATCATCTCCACGGGGAGTCGGTGGGACACCGGGTATGCCGCGGTCTTCAATCCGGGGCTCCCCGACCGTGGCGTCAATCAGGCGATCGCTTCCTTCACGGCACAGGAGAATCGTGGACGCGAGCTCTACTTCACCCCGCCACCGCAGGGTGGGGCAGGGTGCAGTGCGTGCCATGTGGCGCCGACCTTCGCGTTGGTGGCGAACTCACTGAGCAACGGACTCGACGCCGGGGAGACACGGATCTTCAAGTCTCCGTCGCTCAAGAACTCCGGTGTGCCGGGGCCGTTCATGCATGACGGGCGCTTCGCAACGCTGGAAGAGGTGGTGCAACATTACGACAACGGGATTCAGAACGGTCCGGCGCTCGATCAGCGGCTTCGGGGTCCCAATGGTCAACCGCTTCGGCTCAACCTCGGGCCCGGCGATCGTGCGGCGCTGGTGGCATTCCTTCGGACGTTGACGGATACGCAGTTGGCGGTGGACCCGCGCTTCACGGACCCGTTCCGCCGCTGAGCCGTACTAGGCGGCGTGCAATCGCGCGCGCCGCAGTCGCAGAGAATTGGTGACCACGCTCACCGAACTGAAGGCCATCGCCGCACTCGCCAGGATCGGACTCAAGAGGATGCCGAAGGCGGGATAGAGCGCGCCGGCCGCGATCGGGATGCCGATCACATTGTAGACGAAGGCCCAGAAGAGATTCTGCTTCATGGTGCGCATCGTCCGGCGCGAGAGCATGATGGCCGCCACGACGCCGGTGAGTTCTCCCCGCATCAGGACGACATCGGCCGCTTCCGCGGCGATGTCGGTCCCGGTTCCGATCGCGATCCCCACGTCCGCCTGCGCGAGTGCGGGCGCATCGTTGATGCCATCGCCCACCATCGCCACGACCGTTCCCGCCGCCTGCAGGCGGGAGATCTCGCGCACCTTCCCTTCAGGCAGCACCTCGGCCACGACCGTATCAATTCCGGCGTCGCGTGCAATCGCCTCGGCGGTGCGGCGGTTGTCCCCCGTGAGCATGACCACGTCGAGGCCGAGAGCGCGCAGTTGCTGAATCGCGGCGCGGGACGACGCCTTGATCGGATCTGCCACCGCGAGGAGCGCCTCGAGTTTCCCGTCAACCGTGACGTACATCGGCGTCCGTCCGCGTTCCGCGAGTTCGGTCGACTGTGCCTCGAAGGCCTCCACGCTGATCGCGTAGTCCGACATGAGCTGCGCGTTGCCGATCGCAATGGACGAACCGTCAACAATTCCCACCGCTCCGCGTCCGGTGACGGACTCGAATTGCTCGGGCTCCACCAGAGAAACGCCTTCCGCCTTTGCGTACTGGACGATCGCATCTGCCAGTGGGTGTTCCGACGAGGACTCCAACGATCCGATCAACGTCAGCAATCGCGTGGTATCGAGCGCGGCGTCGGCCGGGCGTACCACGTCGGTCACGGTGGGGCGCCCTTCCGTCACGGTGCCCGTCTTGTCGAGTACCACGGTTCGGATGTCCCCGGCGCGTTGCAGTGCCTCGCCACCCTTGATGAGGACACCGGCCTGCGCACCCCGACCGGTCGCCACCATGACCGCCGTGGGAACGGCCAGCCCCATGGCGCACGGGCAGGCGATGATCAGCACCGCGACGGCCGCGGCGAAGGCGCGCACCATCGGTGCTTCCGGGGAGAGGACGTACCAGATCATGAAGGTGACGACGGCCAGCGAGAGCACCACGGGAACGAAGACGCCGCTGACTTGATCGGCGAGTCGCTGGATGGGTGCACGCGACCCCTGTGCGTCGCGCATCAACTTGATGATCTGGGCGAGTGCACTGTCGCCACCGAGATTGGTCGCGTGATAGCGGAAGGCACCGGTGCGATTGATGGTGCCGCCGATCACGCTGTCGCCGGGTGACTTCTCAACCGGGAGGCTCTCGCCGGTCAGCATCGATTCGTCCACGGCACTCCGTCCGG
>JAHECN010000033.1 GCA_024641735.1 Gemmatimonadota bacterium
CCGCTGCGTGCATGCCAGAGCGCGTACTGCGTCAGCACGTCGCGCAACTCGGGAGAGGCTGAGGCCAGGTGGCCAGATGATACCAGTTGTGAGGCTTCGGACGCGGGGTCCCAGGTACTGATCCGCTGGCGAACCCGCTCGATCTCGGCGAGCACCACGCCTTCTGCCTGCTCCGCCTCTTGGGGGGAGGACGCAACAAATGTCAGGTCGAGGGAGGTGCCGAGCACGCCATCGCGCCGAAACGAGTAGGCAGCGGTGGCAGGATGGACGGCGGCCCCCATCGTCAGGGGCAGGGCGATCATGACAGCAACGATTCGAAGGCGCAACAGGTCATCTCCTTACAAATGCGGCCCGGAGCCGAGGCGCCGGGCAGCACGTTCACCAGATAATGTCCGCGACATCTCTATGCTACGCCGACAGGGCTCTCCGCGTTGCAGTCGACCCCGTGTTCAACGCAAGGCGTCCCGGGTCAGGCGATGCAGCAGGACCGCCAGACGTTTCACCTTCACCGGGAGCATGCGCAAGTCGGCGGTCTCCTGGTCACTGTGATCATTCGCCCCGGACAGGCCGATCCCATCGATGATCATCGGGACCAGGTCGGCGACAAAGGCGACGTCCGCCGCACCTGCCCGGGAGGGATCGACGCCCTCTACCGCGCCGGTCCCAAGATCGCGCGACACCTGATCATAGAGCGCGAGGAGGCGCTCGTTCCCGGCACTCGGTGGCAACGGAGGATAGCCGTCGTCGAAGGTGAGCGTGGCCGTGGTGTGCGGAAGATTTGCTGCCGCTATTCGCCGCATGGACGCCTTGGTTCGCTCCAGCTGCTCGCCGGAGATGGTCCGAATGTCCCCGGTCACCACTGCCGACTGCGCGATGACGTTGTGCTTGCCGGCCGCACTGCCTTCGGTGCCCGGGCCATTCAGCGTCAGCTCGGACCCAGCCAGGACAAGACCCGGATTGAAGGCGAGATACCGCTCTCCCGCGAGAGTGGTGTACATGGCGGAGAGAATGCGGGCCGCCTCAAAGGCCGCACCCGCCCCGATATCTTCACGGAAGATCTGCGACGCATGCCCGGCGGTCCCGGTGGTCTCGAGTTTCCAGGAGGTGGCCCCTCGGCGCGCCACCACGGCCGTGGCAGGATCTCCCGCCCCGTTCTCGAGTCCAATCGCGGCCACGGCGCCCTGGGCTGCGTCACGCAAGGCGCGCCTCGCCTCGGTCAGCGGACGGCCCGCATCCTCCTCATCTCCGGTGAAGACCACCACCAGATGCATGTCAGCCAGCACGCCGGCGTCGCGGAGCGCCTCCAACGACTGCAGGATGATGACGTCGCCGCCCTTCATGTCGATGATGCCCGGACCACGCGCGGTGGAATCATTCAGTCGCTCGAACCGTTGAAACGGTGACGACGGCTCGAAGACCGTATCGAGATGACCGATCAGCAGGATTTTGGGTCCACGGCCGGCGTGTGTCGCCACGAGGTGCCCCGCACGATTTACGGCCGTCGCGTCCACCCAGGCGGTGGTGAATCCCAGCGCATCGAGTCGCCGACGCAGGAGCGCGCCGACCTGGCGCACGCCGTCGTGGTTGTGGGTGCCGCTGTTGATGTTGACGAGTGTCTCGAGGAATGTGAGCGCGTCAGCGTTGCGTTGCTGGGCAGAAACGACGATTGCGCGTTCCACGCTGCTGAGCGATGCGCCTTGTGCGGCGAGCGGTGAGGGCATGCCCAGGACGTCCAGACTGAGTGTGATTGCCAGCGCGAGGCGTGGCACGAGCGGACGAACCTCAACCATCCCGAACGTCCACGCCCTGTTCCGCAAACGCCTTGAAGGCCGTCATGAACTTCCGGCTCTGTTTTGGAAAGCCGCTCCCAAAGAGGAATCCGATCACTTTCATGAACCCGGAGAACTGGAACTCGATGTCACTCTCCCAGCGCGTCCGTGCCGGGCTCAGTTCGATGAAGCGGTTGTGCATCACGTTGTGCACGTTCGGCATGTCGTACGTGCCATCGAAGGCGTCCGGCAGCTCGCGTCGGGTGATCGTTTCGATCATCTCCATGCGACGCTTGCCATGTTGAAAAACCAGGCGCGAGGTGGCACCGACCTCCCCCGGAGTGCCGGACACATGCTCGAAGGACTGCAGCCCCTTCTGCCACTTGACCAGATTCGCGGGGTCATCGAAGAGCGCGATGACGCGCTCGCGCGGCAGGTCCAGATCGATCGCAATGGAATATTTCATCGCACTCTCCGCTCGGTGGGTCGAGACAGGTTCACCTACCGCTCCTCCTTCGGATGCGAAATGCGCTTGTCCTCGAGCCGCCGGATGGAGTCGAGGCGGGCCGCGATCGCGGGCTGTCGGGACCGCAGATCAAGGCGTTCCCCCGGGTCACTCTGCAGATCGAACAGGCTCAAGGTGTCCCGCATCCAGACCCCTTTCCACCGCCCCTCGAGCACCGCAGACTGATTGCGATCCGGCGAATACCAGACTTGGTAGGGTCGCAACTGCAATGTCCCGCTTCCTGTCAGGGCCGGGAGAAAGGAGCGCCCATCGATCCCGACGGGCGGGCGCTGCCCGGATGCCTCGACCAGCGTGGCATGCAGATCGGTGAAGTCCACCCGGATGGCGCTCTCGCCGCCAGGCTTCACGTGCCCCGGCCAGTGCGCAATCCCCGGCACCCGGAGGCCGCCGTCGTAGAGGTCGCCCTTGAATCCACGATAGTCTTGCGTCCCATTGAACCACCGACCGACCACATCGGTCACGCCATCATTGGAGCGTTTGAGGAAGGTGGCGCCATTGTCGGACAGAAAGACGATCAACGTGCGCTCGCCAATCCCCAGCGAGTCCAGCACATGCCGGAGGTCGCCGAGGTCCTGATCGAGCAGGTGGACCTGTGCGGCGTAATGCTTCTTCCCGCTGGGCCAGGGCTTGTTGGCGTAGGGGCCGAGGTCGGGCACTTCGTACCCGTCGGTGATCGGATCGCGGCTCGCCTCGTTGTTGATATGCGGGAGGTTCGTGGCCCAGTAGAGGAAGAAGGGTCGCGAACGATTCGCCTTCACGAACTCGAAGGCGCGGTCCCGGATCAAGGTCGGTGCGTAGTCGAGGCGTGTGGTCGCGCGGCCACCACCGGTCCGCCCGGGATTCGGCACCACGTTGCGCGTGCGCAGCGAGTCGCCGTTCACCATGAGCCATTCCGGATAAAAGTTGTGCGCGTGCACCTGATCGCGATAGCCAACGAAGGTGTCGAAGCCCTGTTCGTTGGGCCAACTCTCGCGCTGGCTCTCCCAGCTGAGACCCCACTTGCCGAAGATCCCCGTCGCGTATCCGGCATCGCGGAGCCGCTCGGCCAGCGTGACGTCGGCGGTGCGCAGATAGTCGTTGTCGTTGTCGTCGAGTCGGCAGCTCCCGTTGTGGAACCCCGTCATCAGGGAACACCGCGCCGGACCACAGACCGCCGCGCTCGACCGGAACTCGGTGAACTTCAGGCCTTCGCGCGCCAGCCGATCAATATTGGGCGTCGCAATTTCCTGCTGTCCCCAGGCACCGACCTCGCCGATGCCGAGGTCGTCGGCAAAGAAGATCACGATGTTCGGGGGGAGTGGGGCGGCCGGCGCCACCCGATAGGGGGCGCAGGCGAGGCAGAGGAGCGGGGCGAGTCGGGACAATGTCATCATGAGAAAGTAGGATCGTGGCAGAGGGTTTGTCACATCGGCAGCGTGATCACTGTCGTTCAGAATATCACGGGAAGCATCGTCCCGGGTGCTGCGGGCTGAATGCCACGCAGAGTCCGTGTCCTGGCCGTACCCGGCTCGCCCACGATGAGCGTGTACGACCCTGTCGGTGTGAAGACCTTCGGCGTGAAGCGCGTTCCCGCAATCCGCAACGTGTAGACGACTTCACCATTCGCCTCGTCGACCAATTGCACGACGGGATCCTCCATCCCCGAGAACTGCAATTCGGGGAGTTGCGCGACCGCCGCTCGGCCGTCGTTGTCCAACTGATTGATGGTAATGGGCCAGCCAGCATAGAGGTGCGGTTGGGGGGCGGCGGGATCCACCCACCGCGGCCATGCCTCCATCGTGATGTCGCGCGTGACCCGGTCAAAGCGGACGATGCCATACCCCGGCACGCGGTCGTAGAGTGCCGTGGGTTCGTGTCCAGACTTCACCGGATTCGAGGCGGCCAGGACCGTCATGTGATTGCCAAAGCCATCGAGGAATTGGCCGGTGTAGCGTGGAGCGCCGGGCGAACGTCCGGAGCCGCTGTCCGGGGGAAACCACCGCCGGGGCCAGAGGTTTCCTGCCGCAGGAACGATGAAGGAGTAGCCGGCGTCGTCGAATGCATCGATCCCATGACGCAGCACACTGCCAAGGTGCTGATCGCCACCAATGTGCATGGCAAATGCCCGACGGATGGTGCGCAGCACCGCATTGCGCCCACTCTGTGGCCACCCATTGGAATCAAAGTCGGCCGCCTTGCGGTCTCCCTCGATGTATTCGCCCGGCTCGGCGTAACGCAGGGAGGGGATCGCAGCGCCGCTTGATGCCTCCGCTGGCAGGGTGGCCAAATTGGCGAAGAGGGTTTGGGAGAGAAGCACCTTCATCCATGTTCCCTGCCGCCAATCCGCCGCCCAGCGATCCAGAAACGCCATCTGGCGCGCTCCGAGGAGTTCCGCCCCCGGGACGTCCGCCGAACGCTCCGGATCGAAGTCGGGATTCTGGGACCACCCATTGACGATGTTCGCCTCTGGGAGCAGGACGCTCGGGGGGGACTTGAACATCCGATCCGCGACGACCGCGAGGCTGAGGCCAGCGTACTCCATGCTCGTGTGGTAGACCGAAATGCCGCGAGCAATCGGCGCGGGATCGACCGGATCCGGCAGGCTCCATGTCTGCGTGCGATGCACCGCGTTCACCCACCGTGCGCTCATCAGGTAGCCACCGTTGTCTGCGACCGGTCGTAGCGGCCCCTCTGCCAGAATCCCGCCAGCTCCCCAGATGTTACCGTGGAAGACGTCATGGTCATCCGGAGTGACCAGCGCAGGCCGGTCGCGCGTGAGATCACGGAAGGACCAGACCCACAGGTACCATGCATTCAAGTAATCGAGCATGGCCTCGGCCTCAGGGGCACGTACAACCCCGAAGGGAGCTCCTTCGTAAATCTGATCCCCGGAAAAGAAAAGCAGGTCGGGATTGTGGTACGACATCGCCTGTGTGATGTCCGCGTGGGGATGCCAGAATCCTGTCCCGTTCCACGCCCCGGAACCCGCGGCGTTCGGATGCACGCAGTTGATGACGCCGAGCACGATCTTGCGCTGGCCCAGAGGTTCGCGGCGAATCGTCCCCGCGTAGCGGTGTTCCTCGGCAGCGGCCGGCGTCTGACGGAGCGCGTACACCACTCGGTAGGGCACATCACGCGTCGCATCCCAATCCGGCACCCGAAAATGTGCCGTCCAGCTGTCCTCCACGATGGTGGCTCTTGCCACTTCCACCCACGTCCCATGCTGCAGGGTCTCGAGGCGTGCCTCGGGGGCATCCTCCGGCCCAAGCGGGCCGAACTGCGCCGTCATGCGGAGGACACCACGCGACAATGAATAGAGCGTTCCCATGATCGGGCCGAAACTCCGTTCGGGGTGGTTCCGGAGTTTGGTTCCACTCATGACCCAATCGCTGAACCAGTAGCCCCGCCCCTGCAGGCTCCGCGCATGATGCGACACCAGCGCCACGTTGCCACTGAAATGGGCCGACTCCAGATCCGGATACACGGCCCGGGCGATCACACGGTGCGTTGCGTAGTCAGTCGCACGGACGGTGAGGCGGTAGCCGCCAGTGCCATTGGGCTCCGCCGTGATGTCCAGCACCATATCTGACGACACGCCATGCTGTTCACTTTCCGTCGGAGCAATCAGCGGCCACGCCGTCAGCGGAATGTTGGCCGCCGGACGTCGCGAACTCTCGCCACTGGCATTGTCACGGACGATGATTGCGCCTGTGCCATCCACCCCGATGATCAGCCCACCATCGGGGGCAGGCCAATGGTGGACCAGCGCGCTGATCCGGTAGTCCACGCTGTCACCGCCCGCGCCCACAAGAAAGCCACTCCATGTATGCTGAAGGGCCGTCCCGGTGCGTTGCGAGTCTGCCGGCACCTGGCCGGATTCGGGCTCGCGTGGACCCGTCCGAACCGACATGGTGAGCGTGCCAGGCACTTCGGCGAGGGTGGTGGTGAGCAATTGCACAACTCGCATCGGCTTGGCCGCCGAGCCGGTTGTCGCTTCGAGCCTCCCGTCGTGAATCCGCCAGTCCTGCAATCGGTTGGCATAGTAGTTCGGACCGAGCCAAACGCGATCGACTTCCGCAAACTGGTTTGCAACCTGGAGGACTTGAGCGGCGGGTGGAGCGGCGGGCTGCACGAACGAGGCGGCGAGCATCACACCAGTCGACCAGAGCATGGCAATCTCCCGGAGGGAAGTCGTCGTGAGGCGGATGAAGGGGTTGCCATCGGCAAAGACGAAGCGGAGCTTTCCCTGAATCTGCCTCCCCCACTCCACAATGAGCAACCGTCCCCGCGAGGTGTCATGCTGCCGACCACACCGTCGTTTCGCCCAGTCGTCATCACCTGGATTGTTGCGATTGGCGTGGCTACGGCGATCGCCGCCTGCGCGGGCCGGACCGGCGCACTCGGTGCAGTGCCAGACCACGCCGGGGCGAATCGTCCGAACATTGTGCTCATCTACGTCGATGATCTGGGGTGGCGGGATCTGGCAATTCAAGGGAGCGAGTACTACGACACGCCGAACGTCGATCGCCTCGCGTCTCAGGGCATGCGATTCACGGACGCGTATTCCAACGCGCCGAACTGCGCGCCAAGTCGCGCCGCGTTGATGTCCGGACAGTACGGGCCGCGTACCGGGATCTACACCGTCGGCTCGGCGGCGCGCGGTCGAGAGGCGGACCGGCAGCTCATACCGGTCGAGAACAACGAAACGCTGGCCCTCGACGTCGTCACCGTGGCGGAAGCGCTGCAACGGGCAGGCTACGCGACCGGACACATCGGGAAGTGGCATCTCGGGGGAGAGGGGTTCTTGCCCACGGATCAGGGCTTTGCGTGGTCCATCGGGGGGAATGCGCTCGGCGCGCCGCCGAGTCATGTCCATCCCTACGCCCGCGCCGGCCGTTCCCTTCCCGGATTGGAGAAGGGAATGCCAGGCGAATACCTCGCGGATCGGCTCACCGAAGAAGCCATCGGGTTTCTGGAACGGGAGCGCGGTGGCCCGTTCTTCCTCTACCTCTCCCACTACGGCGTGCACACACCAATTCAGGGCCCGCCGGCGTTGGTGGCACGCTACCGGGAAAAGCCGACCGCAGGCGGGCAGGACAACCCTGAATACGGTGCGATGATCTCGGCCGTGGATGATGGCGTCGGCAGATTGATGGCGGCACTCGATCGGCTGGCGCTCGCCGACAATACGGTGTTGATCTTCTATTCCGACAACGGCGGGTTCGGGCCTGTCACCTCGATGGTGCCGTTGCGGGGTTCGAAGGGCTCTCTCTACGAAGGCGGAATCCGCGTCCCCCTAATCGTCCGGTGGCCCGGGCACATCACCGCGGGATCCGTGTCCGGGGCCGCCGTGATCGGCACGGACTTCTATCCGACCTTGCTCGAGTTGGCTGGCAGCTCGGCCACCGAGGGACTCGATGGCAGGAGTCTCGTGCCGCTGTGGACGGGCGCGCACACGACCATCGTGCGTGACCTCTTCTGGCACTTCCCGGCGTACCTCGAGGCGGATCGCTCAGTCACCGGGCCGTGGCGGACAACGCCGGTCAGTGCGATGCGGCGAGGCGACTACAAGATCGTCCACACATTCGAGGGGGATCGGTGGGAACTCTATAACCTGCGCGACGACATCGGAGAGACACGAGATCTTGCCGCGGCCATGCCCGCACAGTTGTTGAGCATGCGTGGGTCGTTGGAACAGTGGTGGCACGACACGGGCGCGTTCCTGCCGAAGGCGAAGTAGCGGGGCAAGGAGAACAACCCGCGAGTCAATGGAGGTGCCCCGCCGCGCGATGGTCCATTCGCTGAAAGGCCAGAAACTCGTGCACCGCAGCGACCGCCAGACTGTCAGTGGTCAGAATGCGCACCTGGGCGCCCCGTGGGAGGGTATCCATCAGGTACCGAATCTGGGCACGTCGCGCGGCCATCACCTCGGTTCCGGGTACGACCGCCATCGCGTGCACCATGCCGGGTATGGTGAAGTCCCCGGCAGCAAACCGGGTCGCAATATCGGTCATGTGGGCGCGGATCGTGGCGGTCCCTGCCGCGTCGAGGGAATCACGCTGCAACACAATGCGGCCGCCATCGGGCAGCGATTCGAAGACGTGTGTGGACGTGTACTGGTCGACGCCCATCGCCACTGCTCCGCGCTGCTGCAGTGCGACGAAGCTCGAGTCTGGTGCGGCCTGAAGGCGCGGCGATGCTGCACAGGCCGCCAGGGCCACACAGGCGACGATTGCACCGAGTACGCGGCGGCCGGCGCGAGTCGAGACCGCCGCCAGCATCGGTTCCCTGGTCACCGGAGCACCGGCCCGGCGTCCGCGCCGAGCATCGCGGCACGCACGATGGGGATGGGTGGCCCACCGTACGAGAGGAACTGATCGTGGAATGCTTTCCACCCCTCACGGCCACCATGCGTTGCCGTCCAGTCGTCTCGCAACTGGCGAATCATCAGCTTGCCGAGGGTGTAGTTGAGGTACGCGGGGTCGTAGGTGCCCCGTGCAGCCTGCTGCCTTGCCGTTCCGAGATCCTGCAGCCCCTTTTCGCGGAACATCTGTTCCGATTGTTCCACCGTCATCCCACGCGCATGCAACCGAATCGCGGACAGGAATCGCGCGTTGCGCAGCAATGCTTCGCTCAATTGACCGATATGCACTTCCGGGCTGCCATCCCCAAGTCCGGCCTCCCACATCATCTCCTCGGTGTAATGCGCCCACCCCTCGGCGAAGGCATAGCCGACGAAGACCCTGCCGAACGTGTCGGGCGAGCGGTTGGAGTGGAGAAACTGCAGGAAGTGCCCCGGCCAGACTTCGTGGACGCTGGTGAAGAGCAAATTTCCACGGCTGGGCAGGTAATCATGCTGCACTGCCGGCGTCCAACTCGGATCCGGCGGGCTGATATAGTAGACGCTCGGCAGGCCGACATCGTAGGTGCCCGGCGGATCGATGTACGCACTATTCGATCGCTGGTACGGCGGTGATTCGCGCACCTCGGCCTTTTCTGTTCCTGGCACCGACACGAGGTCGTGAGTCCGGACGAACTGCTCCAGCGTGTCCAGCTGAAGCCGGGCGGCCTCAACCGGTCCACCCTCCGGCTTGATTGCGCCCGCCTGCGCGCCGCACGCCATCAAGTTCTTGCCCGGCGCGAACTCGGCACAGGCGGCCTGCATCGCCTCGAGATTCCGATTCAGATCCGCCTCGCCAAGGGCCTCCAACCGATCGAGCGGAATATCCACACGTTCGGTCGCGAGCAGCATCTTGGAGAAGAGTTCCGGTCCCATCGCGAAGTCATCGGTCGCGGTGGCTTCCTGCGAGGCCAACCAGGCGTCGAGCCCGGCGAGGGATTCTGACGCCGTGGTGAGCGCCTCACGGAGCGCAGACTGCACGGAATCCGGTGCGTCCACAAACGCGGTGGGCGCATCCTCGACCAGGAAGTTCACCAGTCCGCCGAACCGAATGCGCCCGATCTGGACGTAGGTTTTGGGGAGGGGAGTCTGGAGGTTTTGCCGAATCTGTTGGACGGCGGTCGGCACCGCCTTCGCCCATGCTGTCAGCGCACGAGCCCGCACATCCACGGGCGCGTACAGCCGAGCGATGTAGGTATTGGGATCCAAATTGTAGAATGTCGGATTCCGGTAGGGCCAGCGGGCATCCTCATTCCAGAAGCGCGCCCCCTCGACGACGGCGAGGAGATACTCGCGTTGCCGACGGCGCGGCTCATCCAAGGCGGTGGTGTCAAAGGCCATCGCACTGTCGCGTGCCGCATGCAGGCGGGCGAGCTCGGCATCGAGTCCCGCCTTGCTCCAGTCCGGGAGCTTGCCATCGAAATCGTGGCGGCCTTGATAGACCGAAAAATCCGGATTCGCGGCGAAATGGGCTTCGAGGTACCCGTCCACAAAGGCATCCCACGCAGCCGGGACGTCCTTGGATGTTGGGGCGCAGGCGGCCAAGGTGGCGACCGCGAAGAACGAGAGCAGACGACGCATCGGGCACACTCGGTCGAGGAGAAAAAGGAGCAGGACTGCAAAATACTCCCTTTGGCACGTGCTGGCGCCCGGACGCGCACCGCGCTAGCGTTCCTGCCATGCTGCTCCCTGCCCGGATCCGACAGTTGGCGTTGCACCGTGTGCTCTCAGCGGCACTTGGCGCCGGGGCCCTCTGTGCCCTCCTGATCCTGCTCGCGGGCCACGTCCACACTCAGGACGCCTCGTTCGGGGCGGCGCGTACGACGCTCGCGAGCGTGACCGGTACCGGGATCATCGTCTCGGGGCACGATCAGCGCGACCTGCCGGAACACGACCCCGACACCTGCCCCACATGCGCGGCACAGTCTGTCACGGCACAGGTCGCGACCGCGACGCGCCTGCCAACCGAGCCCGTCGGTGCGTCCGTCGTCTCCGGGCGCGCCCCGAACGTCCTATGCAGTAGCGGCCCCCCCTCCTCGCATCGTTCGAGAGCCCCTCCCGCCGTCTCCTGACGCGGCGTGAGCGGCGGTATTACCGCTGTCTCACTCCGCGCCCACGCGTTCTACTTGCCGCGCGCTTCCCTCGGAAGCGTCGCGTCCCTCGCCTTGGGCCACTGGTCCCAGGTGGCGTGCACCGGAGTCGTCATGAAAACCCTTTTGACCTTGCTCGTGCTGACTGGAGTCGGTTCGCTCTCCGCGCAGACACCAGTCGACTCGATCGTGCGGCGCCAGCAGCGCACACTGGACTCGCTGACGCGAGCCTTGGATGCCATGGGGGCACGACTCGACTCGTTGTCGAGCGCCGCCCCCACGCCGCCAGCGCCATCCCGCCCGGCCACTGGCGCCTACATGAACGCCAGCTTTGTCGGGCTGACGGACTTTGCCTGGTCCACCGAGCGTGATCTGTCAGGTCTCTTTCTCGGCGATCACGACCCGCGGGTTCGTGGTTTCTCGATTCCGAATGGAGAGCTCGTCCTCGATGGTGCGGTCGACCCGTACTTCAAGGGCGTCGCCAATATCGTCTACAAGCTCGACCAGAATGGCGAGACGGGCGTCGAGCTCGAGGAGATGTACTTCCTGACCTCCTCACTGCCACACAACCTGCAACTCAAGGGCGGGCAGTTCTTCATGGAATTCGGTCGTCAGAATGCGCAGCATCCGCACTCCTGGGGCTTTGGCGATCAGACCCTGGTGAACGCACGGATGTTCGGCGGTGAGGGGCTGCGCAGTCAGGGCGCACGGCTCTCCTGGTTGGCGCCGACCCGATGGTACACGGAGGCAATGGTGACGGTCGCGAACAGCGCCGGCGGCACCACGGCAAGTTTCCGATCAGACGAATCCGCCGACATCCATGGCGGGGAGGCCTTGGCACGCGATGTCGCGCGTCCCAAGGACCTGCTCATCGTCCCGCGCCTCGCGACCTCCTTCGAGTTGACGAACACGCAAACGGTGGTGCTCGGTGCCTCCGGAGCGTTCGGCCCGAACAACTCGGGGAGCGAGGCACGGACGTCCATCGCCGGTGGTGACGTGTACTGGAAATGGAAATCCGCGAGAGCCCATCAGGGCTTCCCGTTTGTCTCCGTGCAGGCGGAGGCGATGACGCGACGCTATGGCGCCGACACCAGGACGTCTGCCGAGAATCTTGCCCTCACCTTGCCGAAGGAAACCTTGCACGATCGCGGGATCTATGTGCAGGCACTCTATGGCATCCGGCCAATGCTGGTGTTGGGGCTGCGTGGGGAAGCCGTCCACGGGGATGATGGCACCATCGTGACGCCGCTGCGTGGCGATCGCTCGCGGTGGTCGACCAATCTGACGCTCTACCCGACGGAGTTTTCCAAACTCCGCGTGCAGTACAACCATGATCGTCGCCCCGGCATCGGCAACGATCATTCCGTGTTGCTGCAATTCGAGTTTCTGCTCGGCGCCCACGCCGCCCACAAGTTCTAGTCTTCGGAGACGTGATCCATATGAGAGCATTGCTTGCGCTGTCCCTGTTCGCCGCGGCGCCGATCGGCGCGCCGCATCCCGTGCCGTCGACGGCGAAACTGAACGTGGTGGCCACGACCCCTGACCTCGCGGCGCTCGCCAAGGAGATCGGTGGCGATGCCGTCGACGTCGTCTCGCTCGCCAAGCCGACGGAGGACCCGCACTTCGTCGATGCCAAACCGAGTCACATCGTGACCCTCAACCGCGCTGACGTCTTGATTGACGGCGGCGCGGAACTGGAGCAAGGGTGGCTCCCCGCCCTGCTCGAGAGCGCCCGCAACAGCAAACTCGCGCCCGGCGCACCGGGGCGCATCTCCGCGTCCGTCGGCATCACCATGATCGAGGTGCCAAGGGCCTTTGATCGGTCGCGCGGCGACGTACACTCGATGGGAAACCCCCACTTCCTGGTGGATCCCCTCAATGTCAAGCGCGTGGTTGCCAGGATTGCCGAGCAATTCTCTCAGGTCGCGCCCGCATCGGCGCCCCTCTTCGCGGCGAACCTCGCGGCGTTCAATAGCAAGCTCGACGCCAAGTATGCCCAGTGGCAGCAGGCGCTCGCTCCGTACAAGGGCGCGACGATCGTGACGTACCACAAGGACTTCGGCTATCTCGCCGAGCGGTTCCACCTGGTGGTGGTCGAGACACTGGAGCCAAAGCCCGGCATTGCACCGTCCCCGGCCCACTTGGCACAAGTGATCACCACGATGCGGGCACAGAATACGGGAGTGATTGTTGTCCAACCCTTCCAGAACCGCCGCACCGCCGAGACGGTGGCGCGTCAAACCAACGCGGTGGTATTGGACATCTCCCAGCAACCCGGCGCGATCAAGGGGACGGACGGCTATTTCCAACTCATGGACTACATGGTCACGACCTTGGCCGACGCCCTCCACGTGAGGAGATGAACATGGATTTCGCTGTCATCTGGGCTGTGATGAAATGGCCCCTTGCCGCCAGCTTGGCACTGCCTCCGCTGCTCGTGTACTTGGGCATCCACGTGGTCAAACGCGAAGTGATCTTCGTGGACTTGGCGCTGGCCCAACTCGCGGCACTCGGCACCTCGGTGGCCCTCCTGATCGGATACCACTTCGACGATCGCGCCACCTTCTGGATCTCCCTCGGCGTGACCTTTCTGGGAGCAGCATTGTTCAGCTGGTTGCGAAGCAGCCGGCGCCGTGCCGTTCCGCAGGAAGCGATCATCGGGATCACCTTCGTCGTGGCCGCAGCGGCTGTCATCCTTGTGCTGAGTCGCGTGGCAGGAGGCAAGGAAGAACTCGAGCACTTGCTCACCGGGGACATCCTCAATGTCACCGCCGCCGATGTCGGCCAACGCATCCTGTTGTTCGGTGCCCTGGCAGCATTGTATGGAGCGTTCCACCGGCGCTTCGCCTTGATTTCCGAGGATCCTGATCGGGCCTTTGCCGAAGGGATGCGCGTCCGCTTGTGGGACTTCTTGTTCTACGCGGCTTTCGCGCTGGTGGTGGTCAGTTTTGTGCGGGTGGCGGGCGTGTTGCTCACCTTCGCGTACCTGATCGTCCCTGCGGTCTGTGCCGCGACGCTGCGGCGCTCCTGGATGGGGCGGCTCGTGGTCGGGTGGTTGGTTGCTGGTGCAGCGAGCCTGATCGGGCTCTATGCGTCCTTTACGCTCGATCTGCCGACAGGCGCGGCGATCGTCTGCGCGTGCGGGCTGCTGCTGGTGGCGGTTGGCGTGTATGCCGCGGTGCGGAAGATCGAAGTGGAGTGATCACGGGCGCGCGGATCTTACAAGATCCGCGTGTCGTAGGCCCAATGGAGCAGCGCCTGACGTTGCCGGGGGCGACAGTTGACCTCTCCCGGGAAGCACGCGGTCTGCAATTGAGCGATGTGACGTCGCATCGCCTTCCACCGACGAATCTGACGCGTGTCATCGGCGCAACGGCGTCCCTGGTAGTAGCGGCAGTACCACTGGAACCAGCCGCGGGGATCCTCGTGGTAGATCCACCCCTTCTTGCGCCAGACGCTGAGGGGCTGTGAGGCATCGACCTGGAAATAATTGAGGGAGATGTCCGCCGCCCCACTCGCCAGTTTCGCCCCGCGAAACCATCGCTTGGGAAATTCCTCGGTGCAGTCGGTCATGTACTTCCCGCCGAAGACGCCGAGGGCGAGCATCTCCGCCGGCGTCAACATCGGCTGGAATTCGGGATCGAACTCCTTGCCGACCGGCGCCGTCATCACGTAGCCGTAGCCCTGCTGCATTCGGTCATTCACGACGATCCATCGCATTCGCACGCCCTCCGACAACGCGGCGCACCGCACGACCCCAGGAGAGGTGCCGTGCGGCGAGCCCATATACCTTCACGTGGCGCCGGCCATCAGAACGTGACGCGGAACCCCGCGGCAAACGGCCAGACCCACGACATCTTGGTGCCGACTTCGGCCTTCTTGCTGAAGGCGATGTCGCCCTGCGGGCTGAGCACGAATCCAACCTGGTCGCTCAGCGGATAGATCACCTTGGCCCCGACGTTGATCGCGGGATACGTGAACGACGGACCGTTGTCGATGGCGAAGCGCATCAAACCAGCACCGGCGTTGAGGATCACCTGCATCCCGCCATACCCGCTCCCGGACACCTGGTACCCGAGCTTTGCCATGTAGTGCGACACCGTGATGTCCGGCCCCGACCCGCCGCCCGTGAGGTCAGCGCCGTCATGCATGCCAATGTCGGCCTCTGCCATCAGCCAGACCTTGTCGGCGATCTTGGTGCTCAACCCGGCGCCGAAGCTCGGCCCCGCCTTGGCAGCGTCCCGGATCCCGAAGGTCGGCACATTGAACCCGCCCCGGAGCTCCAGTGCAACCTGCGCGTCCGCCGCTCCCGGTGCCGCAAGGGCGATCATTGCGGCCATTGCCAAACCACGTCCCATCATGCCCGTCATCGCGTACCCCATTGAGAAGTTGACGAGTGATCCGAACCACGTGCACGGACCACTTGGCGAGGAAGATAGGGACGAAAGGACTGGCTGTCAAGCTCTTGTCGAGCTTTTAGCTTGACAGAGCATAGACGATAGCATATTCTCTGCTCGTGGCCGCTTCGACTGCGACTCACCACTCACCCGATTCCCCCTGGGAGCTGCCGTTGTCCAGACCAGATCGCACCTCACGTTTCGCGGCGCTCCTGCACTGGTTCGACGCCGAGGCACAGGAGCCGGGCGCCACGGCTGCCGTGGCCACCTCCCCCAAGCGGGTCGAATGGACGCGTGTCGTGCCGTTCATCCTCATGCACGTGGCCTGTCTGGGCGTCTTTGTGGT
The DNA here is from genome assembly GCA_024641735.1 of Gemmatimonadota bacterium. Taxonomy (GTDB): domain Bacteria; phylum Gemmatimonadota; class Gemmatimonadetes; order Gemmatimonadales; family GWC2-71-9; genus Palsa-1233. The sequence goes on from JAHECN010000033.1 coordinate 15,508, forward strand.
CGGCTGGCACGGCACGGCGGTCCTGGTGGCGATTGCGCTCTACCTGATCCGGATGTTTGCCATCACGGGCTTCTACCACCGCTATTTCTCGCACCGCTCCTTCCGGGCGAGTCGTCCCGTCCAGTTCCTCTTCGCACTGGTTGGCGCAAGCGCGGCCCAACGGGGGCCACTCTGGTGGGCCGCCCACCACCGCAAGCATCACCGTCATGCCGACACGCCGCTCGACGTCCATTCCCCCTCCGAACATGGGTTCTGGTGGAGTCATATGGGCTGGATTACCTCGGCGGTCAATTTTCCGACGGACATGCGCGAAGTCCGTGACCTGGCAAAGTATCCGGAACTCCGGTGGCTGAATCGCTTCGATATCGTGGTGCCCGTGTTGCTGGCACTGTCGCTGTTTGTGCTGGGCGGATGGCCGTTCCTGATCTGGGGATTCTTCGTCAGCACGGTGGTGCTCTTTCATGGCACCTGTCTGATCAATTCGCTGGCGCACCAGATGGGCTCGCGCCGCTACGACACCGATGACGACAGCCGCAACTCCTTCGTGCTCGCCCTCATCACGCTCGGCGAGGGGTGGCACAACAATCACCATCGCTTTCCGGGTTCCGCGCGCCAAGGCTTCTTCTGGTGGGAAGTGGACATCACCTACTACGGCCTCAAATTCCTGCAGGCCCTCGGCATCATCCGCGATCTGCGTCCCGTGCCGGCGCGCGTCCTGCGCAGCACATCGTGAAGATCGCCATTGTGGGTGCCGGCGTTTCCGGACTGGTGGCTGCCCGCGAACTCCACAAGGCACATGACATTGCGGTTCTGGAAGCCGCGCCGCGCATCGGCGGACATGTCCACACCTGGGCCTTGCCGAGCGGCGATCGCACGTGGGCGGTGGATTCCGGATTCATCGTCTACAACGAACGCAACTACCCCAACTTCACTCGGCTGCTCCATGAGCTCGCCGTGCCCACGCAGCCCAGCGAGATGAGTTTTTCGGTGCGCCATGATGGTGCGGGCGTCGAATACAACGGATCCTCGATCAACCAACTGTTTACGCAGCGGCGGAATCTGGTGCGTCCCGCCTATCTCCGGATGCTGTGGGATGTCATGCGATTCAATCGCAGCGCGCCGCGTTTGCTCGAGGAAGGACTGGGGGATACCACGCTCGGTGACGTTCTCGACGACGGTGGATATTCTGCCGAGTTTCGCGAGTGGTACCTGTTGCCGATGGGCTCGGCGATCTGGTCGATCCCCTTCCCGGTCGTCTGTGACATGCCCGCCGCATTCTTCGTGGCGTTCTTTCAGAATCATGGCATGCTGACGATCGATGATCGACCGGCGTGGCGCGTGGTCCAAGGCGGGTCCCAGCGGTACGTGGAGGCGCTCACGGCACCGTTTCACGGTCGCATCCGCCACAGCACGCCGGTGCGCGAGATTCGGCGGTCGGCAGACCATGTCACGGTCGATGGTGAGCAGTTTGATCGAGTCATCCTCGCCTGCCACAGCGACCAAGCGCTCGCACTGCTCGCGGACCCAACCGACGACGAGCGCCGACTGCTCGGGGCGATTCCCTACCAGGTCAACGACGCCACCATACACACGGACACCACGGTCCTCCCTGCGCACCGCAAGGCATGGGGGGCGTGGAACTACCGCGTCGGAGCCGATCCCTCGGCGGCGGCCATCGTCACCTACAACATGAACATCCTGCAGTCGCTGGACGCCCCGGAGACGTTCTGCGTCACGTTGAATGATCCTGATACGATCGCCGAAGAGCGCATCCTGGGCCAGACACGTTACACGCACCCGGTGTTTACTCCGGAGGGAATTGCGGCACGCGCTGACCGCGGTCGCATCAGTGGTCCGAATCGGACCCACTACTGCGGCGCATACTGGGGAAACGGATTTCATGAGGATGGCGTGGCGAGCGGATTGGCAGCCGCCCGCGAGGTCCTGGCCACCCCGGGACGGCCGTCATGAAGAGCGCCCTCTACCGCGGCACGGTGCGGCATGCCCGCTATGCACCGCGTCGGCACCGGTTCCAGTACGAGATGTTCATGATGTATCTGGATCTCGCGGAACTGGACACGCTCTTCGACGATCGGTGGCTCTGGTCGATGGAACGACGGAATCTGGCCTCCTTTCGCCGCGCCGATTATCTCGGGCCGGCCGACACGCCGCTCGACACGGCGGTCCGTGATCGTGTCGCCGCCGCCACGGGGATACGCCCGGTCGGACCGATTCGGCTGTTGACGCATCTGCGCTACTTCGGGTATGTCCAGAACCCCGTCTCCTTCTACTACTGTTTCGACGCAGACGACGGTGCGGTTGAGACCATCGTGGCGGAAGTCACCAACACACCGTGGGGCGAGCGTCACTCCTACGTCCTGCCGATGACCCCCGGCGACGCCGGGCCGGCAGCCATGCAACTGCTGAAGGAATTCCATGTCTCCCCGTTCATGCCGATGGACATGGACTACGACTGGTGGTTCTCGCCGCCGGACGAGCGATTGCGCATCCGCATGTCCAGTCTCCAGGCTGGGACGGTCTGCTTCGATGCAACCCTCGACTTGCACCGCGAACCGTTGACGGCCACGTCCATGGCGCGTGCGCTGGCGCGCTTCCCATGGATGACCGCGCAAGTTGTTTTCGGTATCTACTGGCAAGCCTTTCGTCTCTGGGCCAAGCGCATCCCCTTCCATATTCACCCGACCAAGCGGAGTTCCGATGGACCCACTCTCCACCACGGCTAGGCGCCTGCTGCACCATCGCCTCCGCCAGCTCCATCATGGCGCCCTCACGATTCATGACCGCGGTGCGACAGAGCACTTTGGCGGCGGGAGCGTGCCGCAGGCGGAACTCACCGTGCACGACCCACGGTTCTACCGTGCCGTGGTGTTCGGTGGGGCGGTCGGTGCGGGGGAATCCTTCGCCGATGGGTGGTGGAGCAGCCCCGATCTGACGGCGGTCGTCCGCCTGCTGATTCGGAATCGCGACATCCTGGAGAGCTTGGAAACCGGCCCCGCGCGTCTGGTCCAGCCGCTCCGTCGCCTGTGGCATGCACTCCGCAAGAATACGATCGACGGAAGCCGTCGGAACATCAGCGCCCACTACGACCTGGGCAATGATTTCTTCGAGCTCTTCCTGGACGACACGTTGACCTACTCATGCGGCATCTTCTCCACGCCTGGTGCCTCGCTGCGCGATGCCTCGGTGGCGAAGTATGATCGGATCGCCAAGCTGCTGGAGCTCCGACCGGAGGATCATGTCATCGAAATCGGCACGGGCTGGGGTGGCTTCGCCCTCCATGCCGCCACGCACTATGGCTGCCGCGTCACGACGACCACGATCTCGGAACGACAGCACGCCTTTGCGGCCGCACGGATTCAGGCCGCCGGAATGGGTGACCGGATCACACTCTTGCAGCAGGACTATCGGATGCTGGAAGGGCAATACACGAAGCTCGCCTCCATCGAGATGATCGAGGCGGTGGGACACGAGCACTATGAGACATTTTTCGCCAAATGTTCCAGCCTGCTCGAGCCAAACGGTCGCGCGGTCATTCAGGCGATCACGATTGCGGATGACCGCTACGAGGGTGCCCGGCGTGAGGTGGACTTCATCAAGCGCCACATCTTCCCGGGGAGCTGCATCCCGTCCGAAGCGATTCTCCGCAGCACCTCTGCGGTCGCAGGGCTCGAGGTCGTCGGCGC
>JAHECN010000034.1 GCA_024641735.1 Gemmatimonadota bacterium
CACCGGCGCCGCCGTGATCTGCAGCGTGTCAATCACCCGCTGGCTCGCCACGCCACCCGCGCTCACCGTGATCGTGTCGACATAGGTCCCCACCGCCAGCCCCGCCGTGTTCCGGCTCCAAGCCACGGTCCCGCTGCCGGTCCCGCTCCCCGTGGTCAGCGTCGTCCAGCTCTTCCGCTTCGTTGCGGTCCACGCCGTCGTCGTGCTGTTGTCGCCGGCCAGCGTCACGGTCGCGTTGTCACTGGGCGCACTGGTGCTGATCTGGGCCGCGGCACTCCGGCTCCCGGGGCTGACACCCAGCGTGAGGGGCACCGGTGCGACCGGCGCCGCCGTGATCTGCAGCGTGTCAATCACCCGCTGGGACGCCACGCCACCCGCGCTCACCGTGATCGTGTCGACATAGGTCCCCACCGCGAGACCCGTTGTATTCCGGCTCCACGTCACCGTCCCGCTGCCGGTCCCGCTCCCCGTCGTCAGCGTCGTCCAGCTCTTCTTCTTGGTCGCCCACCAATTGGTCGACGCCGCATTGCCCCCCGCCAGCGTCACCACCGCGTTGTCGCTCGGCGCACTGGTGCCGATCTGGGCCGTCGCGCTCCGGTTCCCCGGGCTCACGCTCAGCGTGAGAGGCACCGGCGCCGCCGTGATCTGCAGCGTGTCCAGCACCGTCCGGCTTGCCACGCCACTCGCGCTCACCGTGATCGTGTCGACATAGGTCCCCACCGCCAGGCCGGCCGTGTTCCGGCTCCAGGCCACCGTCCCGCTGCCGGTCCCGCTCCCCGTCGTCAATGTGGTCCAGCTCTTCCGCTTTGCTGCCGTCCACGCCGTCGTCGTGCTGTTGTCCCCCGCCAGCGTCACCGCCGCATTGCTCCCTCCAGCGACCGTGCCAACGGTGACGGAGAGAAACCGAGAGCCGGGGCTCACCGCGAGAGTCAGCGGGACTGGTGGCGGGGGACTGCCGCCTCCCAGCGAGTTCGCCGCCCTGACCAACCCCCACCCAGTATTGTCGTCGAATCCCGGGGCGTCCACATCGAGCGCGCCGTTGCGGAGCCTCTGGCGGAGTCCATCGAAGGTCAGCGTGGGGTCCGCAGCCAGGATCAAGGCCGCCACACCCACAACGTGCGGCGCGGCCATGGAGGTTCCACTCTTGCTCCCGTAGCTACCGCCCGGCAGCGTGCTGTTGATTCCTACACCTGGTGCAGCGAATCCCATCGCTGAGCCGCGACTGGACCAGGAGGCAACAACATTGTTGGCGTCGGTCGCACCCACGCCAATGGCGTAGGCAGAAAAGCCAGGGTACAGCATCGCGCCACCGCTGTTCCCCGCTGACGCCACGACAAAGGTGCCCTGCGATGCGGCGGATTGAATCGCTGCTTCGTAGCTACTGGAGAGGCTCGTGCTGCCGATCGAAACATTGACTAGGCGAACACCCTGCGTCACCGCCCAGTTCAAGCCAGCAATCTGCCGCGACGTATAGGCAAGGCAGGAGCCGCTAATGTTCTCGAAGACTTTGATCGCATAGAGGCTTGCTTCCGGTGCAACCCCGACGACTCCGACACCGTTTTCGCGGGCGGCGATGGTACCGGCGACGTGAGTCCCGTGGCCGTTGCACACACCAATGTCATCATTGTAGTCCCCGGCTGTCTGGGTGACCGCGTTGTATCCACCGACGACGAGCAAGTCGGGATGGGCCCCATCAATACCGGAATCCATGACCGCGACCTTGACGCCGGCGCCACGATTCCCCGCCGCCCAGACAGTCGGCGCGGTAACCTGCGTCACACCCCACGGGATGGACTCCACGCGGACACCATCTGGGCGGAGTGCCGCAAAGCGAGTCGCTCCCAGACGCGGAACCTCGAGGTCAGCGGGTGCCCAGAGCCGGTCATCCTCAACGGATGCGACGTTCGGGTCGGACGCCAACCGAGCGAGATCGGATCCTGCGACTTCAGCGAAGAGCATTCCGGCAAACGGGGCGCGGCCGATTTCCTGGAGCGAGGGAAGATCACGGTCGAGTCGACTCGAAATGCCTTGCAGTTCCGAACCTGTCACCGGGGGTGCTCCCGGTGCTCGCAGGGAAGCATCTGCGGAGGTGGAGCGCAACGTGATAATCACTCGGCGGACGGACTGGGCCGGAAGCGAGGCCGCGAGTACCGCCAGAAGAATGGTCACATTCCGAGTTGCAACGAGCAATCGCTTCATGGTCCGCTCAGCTCCTACCTAGATCCGGTCACTGTTCCCCCAGGTACGCCAGCATGGCGACCCGCGTCGGGCGGAGACTTGGATCCGTACTGGTGGCCCGGCTGGCATGGCGATCCTCGCCGTAGCCCCGGTACTCTGCGTCCCGGCCTTTCGATCGGTTTGCTCTGAGCAGCACAGTCCTCCGTATGTTGTCCAATTATCGAGCAAGTATCCTGCCAACTTAAATCCTTGTAAATACCAGAAAATACCCACATTAGAGCCGTTTTTACTGTCGTATATTTAGACAGTTTCTGTCGGGCCTCACCTAGGAGAATTTCCCCTGCGGACGGGCCGCGGGTGGCGATCCGTTCTGGGGCGGCGGTGGCGGAAGAAGCGTGGAGTTGGTGCTTCACGCAGGCGGGAGGTATTCTTGTCAATTCTGCCCCGAGGCCGAGGCCTGGGCCAGCTGCAACTCCTTCCGCGCACCCCGAGCCCGTGACAGACTTCCCGACCATCTCCGTCCTTATTCCAATGCGGAACGAGGAGAGCGTCATCGAGGCATGCCTCGCCTCGGTCCTCGCCAACACCGTGTCGGGACACTCGTTCGAGGTTCTGGTGCTCGACGGGGAAAGCGAGGATCGTTCTGGGGCAATTGTGGATGCGATCGCGGCGCACGATCCACGCGTGCGCCGCCTCCTCAACCCCGCCAGAATCCAAGCCAGCGCCTTCAACCTTGGCCTCTCTGAGGCTCGGGGCAGGTTCATTGTCCGCATGGACGCCCACTCACTCTACGCCGAGGACTACTTGGCCGAATCGGTGCGCCTCCTCGAGACGACGGGCGCATCGAACGTGGGCGGAGTCCAGCGAGCGGTTGGTCGGACTTGGCTGGGGAGGACCATCGCAGCAGCAGTCTCCTCCAAGTTTGCGGCCGGCGACGCGGCGTATCGGAACGCCACCTCTCCGTCCTGGACCGACACCGTCTACCTCGGGGCGTGGCGCAAGGAGACACTAGTGGCGTTAGGCGGGATGCGCGAGGGCTGGGCGGTCAACGAGGACTATGAAATGAACGTCCGCCTGCGAAGCACCGGAGGAAAGATCTACCTCGCTCCCTCGATTCGCTCGACCTATTTCGTCCGGCCCTCGCTCGCCAAGCTCGCCAAGCAGTACACGCGGTACGGATTCTGGAAGGTGAGAACGCTCTTGATGCACCCGAGTTCTCTCCGCTGGCGGCAGCTCGTCGCGCCGGCATTCGTCCTCTCGATCGCCTGTACGCCGTTCTTGGTCGGACGATTCGGTGTCTGGGGCTGGGGGCACCTCCTGGCGTACCTAGTCGCCAATCTGGCGGCGAGCGTCACGGTCGCTGCCAACAATGACTGGAAGCTCCTGCCGGGACTCCCGGTCGTGTTTGCCACCGTGCACCTCGCGTGGGGCAGCGGCTTCCTGGCGGGCTGTGTCGTCTGGCCGTGGCGTCGAGGTGACTGAACGACCCAGCGTTCGGCTGGCGCGCCGTATCGCATGGCTCGCGACGGGCGGAATGATGCTCGCTTGGGCGACGGTCTCGTTGCTTGGAGATCGCGTATGGTGGGCGCTTCCCTTCCTCTATGGCCCTCGCTGGTGTGCGGGCGTGTTCCTGCTCGGGCTCGTGCCGGCACTGCTGCTCGACCGCGTCACGGCGCTTCGCGCAGGGCTCGTCACCATCGGTGCGTACGTGATCGGACTTCTGGGGATGTCCTTTGGGCTGGGGCGCCTGCAACCCTCCCAGAGCGTGCGATTGACCATCGTGGAGATGAACGCTGGAGGGAGCAGCCAGATCACGCTCACGAGCAAAGGGGTCCGCGGAGAAGTCACCCGGCTCAACCCTGACGTCGTGATCATCGCCGAATGCAGCGAGGCCGTGGCCGAGGCACTTACCGGCCTTGGCCGGTGGAGCGTCCGCCGCAGCATGACCTCGCTCTGCCTTGGGTCACGGCTTCCGATTCTGGACTGGGAAGTTCGCGATCCGACTGACTTCTGGAAGGAAGGTGGCGCCGGGGCCATCGCACGCGCGACGATCGCCACATCTGCCGGCGTCATCCGCGTCGGGTTGGTCCACCTGGAGACGCCGCGTGACGCACTGGAGAACTACTTCGATCTCTCAAGCATCCCCACGCTCGGGGAAGTCACCAGACACAATATGCGCCAACGTGACCGAGAGTCCGCGGTCGCCCGCGACTGGATCTTCCGTGGGGAGAAGGAGATGACCACCATTGTGGGTGGGGACTTCAATCTTCCGGTCGAGAGCGCCATCTACCGCCAATACTGGGGCGATCTTCGCAATGCCTTCTCGCGCGCAGGCATCGGGATCGGCAACACCAAGCAGACACGGCGGTGGGGGATGCGCATCGACCACGTCCTGACCACTGGCGATGTCGTCACGGACCAATCCTACCTCGGCCGGGCGATCGGATCAGACCATACGCCCTTGGTGGCGGAGCTTTCCCTCCCCACTCGTCAGCGGACCAGCGCGGCGCGGTAGGCCGAGACGTCTTGCAGTTGATAGGTCGTTCGAACAGCGGCGGCGACGACCCAGGCACGATATTCACTCGCGCGATGGACATCCGGGACATAAACCCGCGCCAAGGCTCCCGGCACAATAGCGCCCGTGACAATAGTCTGCGCCTGCCCATTCAGGAGCGCGGTCGCGCCGTCCAGGCCAATCGTTCGGATGGAATCGATGGAGGGACCGCTCACGGCGAACTGGATTGCCCCATCATTCGTGTTGGGGGTCGTGAGTTCCAAGGTCAGAAAGCCGGCGATCGCCGAACTCGAAGGGACGATCGGTGCGGCACCCGTCGGGGTGCTGCCGCCACACGCGACGAGGAAGCATGCCGCGAGCATGGCGAAGGTCCGACGACCGGGGTGGTTCTTGGCCATCCGACGAGCGAGCTTGAAGGTGTACGTCATTGCGAGAGCCCTGTGGTGTCTGTCCGGTCACGCGACCGGGGTCCATTGGCTTCGCTGGCGGCTGGGCTGGCATGGCAGCCGGTTTCCCGGCGGCGGTAGCTCCCTGGCTCTGCGACCCCGAGTTTCCCCGGGTGTGCTCTGAGCAGCGGAAATCAGTATCGGCACGACTTTCGTACTGTTGAATTACCTAGCAATTGATGGACCATTAGAACTACGCTCGCTCAACATGACATAAATCATTACTATACAACGTTTTACCAGTTTTCTTGCCACCAATCATCCATCCTACCACGGTGACTAGATGTCATTTTATTTGACACTAACTTGCTCTGACCGGCGAAACATGCCTGAGTTCGTGCTGGTGGCTGCATGACGGGTGACGCCGTGACGGCGGTCATTCCGGCCTTCAATGCCACGAATTCCGTGGCGGCCGCGGTCGCCTCGCTCAAGGCGCAGACGGTACCGCCCGCCGAGATTATCGTGGTGGACGATGGATCCGTCGATGACACCGCCGAGGTCGCCCGGCGCGCCGGGGCCCGTGTGATTCAGCAGGAGAACGCTGGGCCAGGGGCTGCCAGAAACACGGGCATCCGTGCCGCCAATACACCATGGATCGCGCTTCTGGACGCCGATGACATCGCGCGGGCATCCCGTCTTGAGTCGCAACTGGCGGAGATGGGCGCTGAGCAGGTCGCGGTGATCTTTGCGGGGGCGCATACTGAGGGCAAGCCACGCTCAAAGCCGTCAGGCCCCATCGGCTTTGACATGCTATGGAAGAAGAACTGCATTCCGACGTCGACCGTGGTGCTCCGACGATCGGCATGGGAGGAGATTGGTGGCTTCAACGAATCGCGAGACCTGATTGGCGTCGAGGATTATCACTTCTGGTTGCGGATCGCGCACGCTGGATGGGAATTCACCCGCGTGAACGACATTCTGGTGGACTATCTGCCGGGTCCAGCGTCGCTGACCGCCCAGACCCGACGGTTCGCGGCCGCGGAAATCGTCAATGCCCGCCTCATCGCCTACTCGCTTTCGCTCCCCCCATCGATGTTGCGACAAAAGGAGTTCAACATCTTCAAGGAGTACGGGTTCGAGCTCTTCCACGCCCGTGACTTGCCGGGGGCACGAGACTTCCTCGGGGAAGCGTCCCTGCGAGGACCCATCGGCTTGGGCGGGCAGCTTCGCCGACTCGCGACGTGGTTCCCGCGGTTGGTGTGACCTCGATCGGCCCCTCCCACAAGACGAGCCCCCGCGTACTCGGGATGGCTGCCTGCGCGACCGCGCTGCTCGTGATCGCCGTGACGACCCTCCGCTCTGACCCAAGCCAGGCGGCACAGGCAGCGGGGACGACATGGACCTGCGTGGTCTGCGGTGAGGCGGGCACCACCGACGTCCTCCTCAACCTGCTCCTCTTCGTTCCGCTCGGCCTAAGTCTGCGGCTCCTCGGTTGGAGACTGCGCCCCACGGTGGCGGTCGTGGCAGCGCTCACGATCATGGTCGAGGTTACGCAGGCTACGCTCCTGCAAGGACGCGACGCCTCACTCAGCGACCTAATCGCCAACACGCTCGGCGGCACGTTCGGGTGGTGGCTCTTGGCACAGCTTCCTTCGCTCCTCAACCCCAGCAGAGCCCTGGCAAGAAATTTCGCCATCGGACTCCTTGGTCTCAGCACGCTTGTGTGGGTGGGGACAGGGTGGGGTCTTCGGCCGGAGGGCTCTCGCATCGTGCCGTGGTTTGGGCAACCGACGCGACAGTGGGCAGGGTATGACCCATTTTCCGGTACCCTCACAGCCGCGACGATCAACGGCGTCGCGATTCCGAATGATCCACTCGAGGTGACACCACGCTTCAACGATTCGCTGGTGCTCGCACTCCAGGTCGAACTCACCGACACCAAGCTCCCCCTCCGACCCGTCTCGGTGCTCCGAATCGTGGATGGCGACGGGAAACTGCAGCTCAGTGCAGGGGAGCGCGGGAAGGACATGATTGTGGGAAGCCGAGTGCGAGCCGACGCGTTCCGGGTGCGCTCGCCGACTTATCGATTCCGGAATGCCTTTGACATTCCGGTGCAGGTCAGTCACCAGATGAAATGGCGTTGGGCGGGGAAAGCGATGGCGTTGACCACGACACCCGCGGGTACCGAAACACCAACCACGTACGCTGAAATCCCGCTGTCGATTGGTCTGGGCTGGGTGTTCGTGCATCCCTTCGGTGCCTTCATCGACGCACACGCCCTCTGGTGGACGGCGATGTGGCTTGCGCTCTGGATGATGCCGCTGGGTTGGTTCCTGGGTTGGCTCCGCACGGCACTTCAATGCACAGGGGTGGCGCTCTCCCTTGCACTCTTCACCGTAGCATCCCTGGGCACTGCGCTCCCGTTGCGCCCGGCGGAGTTCCTGCTCGTCGCCGCATTCGTGGGCATTGGCATCTTGGCAGCGCGATATCGGCAGCGCGACAATCCCAGACACACAGACGCCGCCTGACGGCGGCGTTTGCTGTTCATCGCACCACGGGGAACTAGTTCGTCAGCGTCAGGTCTGATCCCGCCCGAGGGCGGATCATCCACGTCCCGTCGCCGCGTGGCTGCAACACGCCCCGTACTGTCATCGTCCGCCCAAAGACAAAGATCACCGCCGGGGCCTGCAACAACGAATCGAAGAGCGCGGTTGCGCGAATCATGGAATCGGACGCACTCGCGAAGGTGACACGGAAATCGGGTGTCACGGAGGCGGTGTCGACGACCTTGGTCCCCACGACCTGTACCAACGCGGCATCGAGTGCCCCGCCGCGCGCCGTCCGCGCCTCCTCGACGGTGATCACTTCCGCCGTAGGCGCGGGTCCCTGACCCAACGAGCTCACCAACCCGCCAAGCAGAACTCCCTGCCCCAATGAAGAGCCGGTGGTTCCCAGCACGGCGACGGAGTCGCCGAAATTGTTGCCGGTCCGGCCGGGGCGATGGCGCGCTTGGGTAACCCGAAGGAACCCCGTCCCGTCCTTCAGGAACATCGTGGAATCGCGCAGCGCCTGCATCGGGGATGTCACGACGCCGCGCACCATCACCCGACGCCCTGGCGCCATGGCGCGTGCCTCCGCGACCGTAGCCTCCTGATAGCCAAGCCGAACAATGCGTGACGCGCCTGCCGAATCCGGGCGCGCGAGAATCCGAATCGTTCCGGTGTCACCGACAACGACGGGGATCGTATCGCCAAGCGACGCTCGCACAACCACGATTCGGTAGGTCCCGACGGGCAACGGGGCGAATGTGGCCACTCCACTCGCGTTGGTGAGACTCGTCCGGACGGTATCCACTCCCCCGGCGGCGAAGAGCGCCACCCGAACACCGGCAAAGGTGGTGTCCAGCGAAGTGAACGTCCCGGTTCCGTCGCGATCCAGATAGAGACCGACGGCAATCCCACCTTCCGGGAATGCAGGGAAGACGAGATCTTCGCCCGCGTTACCACAGCCAGCAATGAGCAGGGCCGCCGAGAAGAATCCGAGCAGATATGGGCGCATCATCAGTTCTCCACCCGAAGGCCGATTCGCAGCGTACGCGGTTCGCCGCGGCGGCTGAGCAAGGTGCCGAAATTGTCATTCAGCATGACGGGAATCACGGTCCGCCCCGCCGCATTGGTCGAGAGGGCACCGGCAGGGTCAACCAGCAACGCAGCGCGGTCAACGATTCCGGTTGCCGTGGCAACCACATTGAAGGCATCGAGAGTGATCGCAAGCCGCCGACCCCCACCGATCGCAATCGCAGCAGAGAGGTCGAGCGAAGACACCGCGTCCTCACGACAACTGTTCCGCGCCGCGGTCCCACCACTTCCCGTGGCACACCCCGCGCGCGCCAGTAGTGCGGCGAGTCCGGATGGCGCGCCCGTGATGGCAACCGGGTCGTTGCCTCCAGATCCGTCGCCGTTGATATCGACGCCATACCGATAGCCAGGCGTGAACGGCAGGCCGGAGCGGAACCGGAACCGCGCCGCAAGCGTTAGCGGGCTTTCAGGCGCCGGACGCAACGTCATGGTGGCCGCGAGGCGGTGTGGGATATCCAAATCGGACGTTGCGACGTCCCAGCCGCTCCCTGGAGCGAAGGGTGACACCCGATCTGCAGGATCACCACTCAACTGCCCCACCAAGTTGTCCTCGGTCTGCGACCACGTGTACGCCACCGCCAACCCCAGTCCGGAAGTGACCTGCCGGTCCACCGCGATCGTGGCATCGTACGAGTCGCTGTATCCGGACGAGGTCAGAGCGTAGGCGGCATCGATCCCCGCAAAACGTCGGTTGCTACCGATCGTCGGGACCACGAGCGATCCATATTGTGCCAAGGCGCCCCAGACGGGCCGACCATCGGGTGCGGTCGAAAGTGGTGCCGCCGGACGATTGAGATCATCCCGCCGGAGCAGGTAGTCGCCGTGACGATAGCCAGCAGCCACCGTGAGTCGCGTGCCGACACCCAACCGCTGAGTCAACGTGAACTCGCCCTCGAAGCTTCGTGGCTTCCGTACCTCGGCTCCGAAAAACGTCAGCGAGGGACCAACGACCGTTGCCCCGTTGAGCGTCCCCGGCGCAGGCCACCCCAACACGCCTTCCGCACGGTGGACCACGACACTCCCATCGTACTGCGCCGCTTCAGCCAAGGCGGAGAGATCGTAACGCCCTGGGATCAGACCCACAGAGCCACGCACGGTCGTCTTCCCCGCCGTGCCCACATCCCAGGTGAAGCCGCCACGAGGGGCAAACCGATCGCCTTTCGCTTCCAAGGGGACCAGGTTCGAGGCGAAACCCGACGCCAGACCCCAGGCGGTATTCGCGGTGAGGAGATTACGGGGCAGTCGTTGTGATTCGAGTCGAACTCCGGCGAAGAGCTCGAGCGCAGCCGAGAGTTGCCAACTGTCCTGAATAAATCCACCCGCCTCCGTGACCCCGATGTCCCGTGGCGATCCGCCGCCCACCGCCTGCTGATAGCTACCCGTACCACCACCCGTCGCGCTCAGCGTACCGAAGAGGTAGCGACCGAAAGTGCCTGGGACCCATCCATACGTGGCAGTGCGGCGCTGCGCCGAGAAGCCGCCCTTGATCGTGTGGTTACCGCTGCGGTAGGTGACCGACTGCACCAACTCAAAGGCAGACTCGTCGAATTTCCCGGCACCGGTGAATGGCGAGCCGATAGTGCTTCCAGTCAACAACGCAGTCGAGAGCGGCATCCCCGTTCCCGTCCAGTCGCGCGAACTATTCCGAAGCCCGACCCGGCTCTCGCTCATCCAATCATTCCCGTACGTGGTCATGGCGGCCGAGAGCGAGAAATCCCTGGCGTCGAGCCGATCGCCGGCGCCGTTGGTTGCTTCGATACCAGGAATCGGGTTGTCCTCGGACCAGTTCGCGAGTCCACCCCGAAGCGCCACTTCCGTCCGTCGCCCCAATTGGTAATCGATCCGCCCCTGCCCGCTGAAGCCGTCCCAGGTCCGCACCGTGGGGGAGAGCCATCGGGCGATTTCATTGGCTCGCGCCCCAGCTGCTGCACTAAACGCCGACCCATCGACGCCATGCGCAAAGGGCGAGGCGCTCGGCGTGGCGAGCTTCTGATAATTGAATGTGAGGAAGTAGCCGGCGGTGTCACCCTTGAGCGGTCCGCTCACCGTCGCTCCCACCTGCATGGACGAAGCGCTGGAGTCGGCGGGGTTGTCCGCTGCCCTGCCACCAAGCGTCGCGCCGCTGTAGGTCGCCCACGGCGAGAATGCGAACTGACTCCCCCCGCGCGCGGACTGCGCCGCGATCACGGCACCGGGCGTCCCGCGCCACTCGCCATCCCGCCCAAACGCGGACGCCGAAAGCGCGGTGATGCCCTCACGCGCGAAGAGCGGCGTGCTGGCAGGATCGCCGGGTCGACCAGGGTGGCGGAGGAGGGTTTGCTCCGTGCCATCCACAAAGAGGGTCGAATACCTGGCACCGAGTCCGTTGGCCGAGGCGACCATCCCGCTGCGCCCATCCCGGGGCACATCAACGATGGTCAAGTGTCGGCTGGCGTCGGAGATGGCGAGCTCCCGACCGAACCGGGTCAGTGCGTCGCCAGCGAGGACCCTACCAGAGCCTGCGCCACGGTAAGTGACTTGGGGAACTTGCACCTCAACCGTCGAGATAGGCGGCGGCTGCCTGCTGATCCGGATGGTGAGCTCCGTCGCGCTCCCTGGGAGCACCTGGACCGCCGATACCCTGACCGGCCGAAAGCCGAGTTGTTCCGCCAAGAGGTCGTAACTTCCCGGGGGGAGTGGGTCAAAGGTGGCCCTTCCCGCACGATCCGCCTCGACGGTGCGGAACGCGACACCCGCGCGTTCCAGCGTGACCAGTGCGCCCCTCACGGGGGTGCCACTCTCATCCAGAACCACTGCCTTCAGGGAGCCACTCGTGAGCGATTGTGCATGCACCGTGGCGGGCAGGGCCACTGTGAGGGCGACCCAGAGGATGCATGCCGCAAGGGATTGCGTGGCAAGAGTCGGAATTCGCGGCATAGCCGTCCCGGCGAATGGGGGCAAAGGAGGCGGGAAGTAGTCGACCCGCCGACCCCGAGAAGGAGTGCAGAAGGGATGCCACACTGCTCGAAAGGGGGAAAAAATGACAAAGGGCCGACCTCCTGAGAGGTCGGCCCTTTGGACTCGGCGGGAGCGGGAGGCTCAGGCCGTCTTGCGGCGACGGTGCGCTGCAGCCAGCCCGGCGAGGCCAGTGGCGAGAAGCGTCATTGTGGCCGGCTCGGGGACGACTTCCTGACCCCCGCCCCCGTCATCCGGCGGGGTGCCGGTCAGGTAGAGCGTGGCACCAGAGCTCGCAGAAGCGAGGTAGCTGGCAAACCAGATGGTGTTGTTCGTGATACCTGTTCCTGCGTTGAACGCGTAGAAGGACGTCCCGCCGCCGCTGCCGTTGTAGGCCGAGGTGTAGGGCGGGTAGTAGGTGTCTGGATTCCTGCCATTGTGGGTGGTCTTGAACAAATCTGCTCCCCCACCCCAGTGGATGGCCACGACACTCCATCCGTAGAGCGGGGTGGCGAATGAGAATGACGACGCTCCCCCCAACGAACCGATCTTCTCGAGGACTACTCCATTTGCAGGATACCCAAGGGCGACCAATCCTGCCGCCTCATCCGCATCCGGCAGAGTGCCCGCGCCGATGTTGAGCAGATTGCCGGAGTTGAATCCCTGACAATTCGCGATAGAGACGGTCGTCACGAAGTCAAAAAGCGTACAATAACGATTGGTGTTCCCCGAGATCTGGGCTGGAGCCGCTGCCGGGGCCGCGAGTACTGCGGCGCCGAGGACCCCGAACATCGCTTTCTTCATGTCCATGTTTCTCAGTAGTGAGTGAGGGCAGAACCCGTTATTTCTAGACCTATCCCCGGGACGTTGCGTCTGTGCTACATCTTGTGTGGTTTCCGCCACATCATGCGCGCGTAAGTAGTTGATCTACGGGGACATCAGCGCTTCACGCAGACAGTATCGCACTTTCCGAGCCAAGAATTGTCGGGATCGGAGGTGGCGTGCGGCGGGATCTTTAGGATTATGGATGATGGATGATGGCGCCGGGTAGGATCTGCGCCCGGGAGCCTGCGCGGCCACAATCCCCTATCCCCATCCCCCATCCATCATCCAGCATCTCCTTGTGTACATTTCGACACACCGTGTCCCGCCTCTCCTTTCGTGCCCGCCTCTTCCTCGCCCTTCTCGTGGTGAGTGCCCTCCCGGTGGCGGTCATGACCGCCGGGGTGCTGATCGCGTTGCGCGCCGTCTCGAGCTCGATCGGACTCGAGGCCGTCGAGGTCGTGGGGACCACCGCCAAGATGATGCTGAACGGACTCAACGGCATCGGCCTGCCGGGTGAGAGCTGGGTCGGGATCAACCAACACATCACCGCGGTCGACGCCCTAGTCACCAAAACCCGACAGGTCGGTGGCCTCGGCCGCCTCTTCCCGGCTTGGCTCGGTGGCACGCTGACGCTCGTCGCCGTGGGGCTGCTGGCCCTCGCCGCGTTCTTCGTGCGGATCCTCTCCCGACAGCTCGCTGGGCCGCTCGATGAGATCGTCGAGTGGACCGGTCGCATTCGACGCCGGGAAGCATTGCCGGAGGATCAGAGTGACGGCGGGATCCCCGAATTCGCGGTGCTCCGCGGAGCACTTCGTGATTTGGCCCAAGGCCTGGAACAGGCACGCATTGCCGAACTCGAAGCCGAGCGCCTCCGCGCCTTTGGCGAGGTGGCCCGGCGCGTTGCCCACGAGATGAAGAACCCCCTCACCCCCATTCGACTCGCCGTCTCGCAGCTCAGGCGCACAGCGCCGCCCGAGATGCACGAAACGCTGGAGATCATCGCCGCCGAATCGGCTCGCCTCGAAGCGATGGCACGCGAGTTCTCACAACTCGGTCGACTCCCCGAAGGGATCTCTGCGCCGGTCGACCTGCACGAACTGCTCGACGACCTCCTGCGCAGCACCGTGCCAGCCGAGATGACCTACCAGATCGAAGTGACTGGGACGATCGGTGAGATCGACGGCTACTACGACCCGCTCCGCCGCGCCTTCGCCAATCTGGTGCGGAACGCCGTCGAGGCGTGTGGCGGAGTTGGTACGCTCACCGTCACCCTTCGGCGCACCGTTGAGGGTGCCCTGGAAGTACAACTCCGCGACACCGGCCACGGTGTCGCGCCGGAGATGCGCGAACTGATTTTCCAGCCGTACTTCACCGACAAAGGCGATGGCACGGGTCTCGGGTTAGCCATCGTGCGACAGACGATCGAGCAACACGGAGGGACCATCACAGTACAGGACACCGATGGCCCCGGCGCCACTTTCTTTATCCGGTTTGCCCCATGACAACACGCATCCTGATCATCGACGACGAGACCAACATCCGGAAGATGGTCGGCGCGCTGCTGAAGTCGGAAGGCTTCGAGGTGTCGGACGCGCCAAACGGCAATGCCGGCCTCCTCGCCCTCCCGGAAGTGAAGCCCGACCTCATCCTGTTGGACCTGATGATGCCGCCGGGACCGGACGGACTCGCCACGCTTGAACAGATCCGGACGACCGACGCGGACATCCCGGTGATCATGATGAGCGGCAAGGCACAGCTTGCCGACGCGGTGCGTGCCGTGCAGATGGGGGCGTTCCAATTCCTGGAGAAACCGCTCGCCCCGGAGTCGCTTCTCGTCGCGGTCCGTTCCGCCGAGACGCTGGTCCGAACGCAAGCCGAGAATCGTGCGCTGCGTGCGGCGCTCGGGCCACAGCCGACGCTCGTGGGCGAGTCGCCGCAGATCGCGCACATCCGCGAACTGATCCTGCAGGTCGCCCCGACGGAAGCACGCGTGATGATTCTCGGCGAATCGGGGACCGGCAAGGAACTGGTGGCGAATGCGATTCACCGCCACTCGCCGCGTGCTCGTGGACCGTTCATTTCGGTGAACTGCGCCGCGATCCCGCGCGACCTGGTCGAGAGTGAGATGTTCGGGCATGAGCGAGGCGCCTTCACTGGCGCGGTGGTGCGACGCATCGGGCGATTCGAACTGGCAGACGGTGGCACGCTCTTCCTCGACGAAGTCGGCGACCTGCAACTCGACGCTCAGGCCAAACTCCTCCGAGTCCTCGAGAGTGGCGAGTTCCAACGCATTGGCGCAGAACGGAGTCAACAGGTCGACATCCGAGTCGTCGCAGCGACCAATCGTCGTCTGGAAGACGCGGTCGCCGCCGGCAACTTCCGCGAAGATCTCTACTTCCGGTTGAACGTCTTCCCGATTGAATTGCCGCCGCTCCGCGATCGCCTCGGCGACCTCACGGCACTGGTGGAGCACCTCGCCGCGCGCTTGCGGCCACGGCGACCACCCCATTTTTCGCCCGAAACGATCACGGCGCTGGCGAACCATGCGTGGCCTGGCAATGTGCGTGAACTCGCCAACATCGTCGAACGCCTCACCATCATTGCTGGCGACGAAGTCTCCTCGGAGATGGTGCCACGCGTCCTCCGAGTCACGGCACCGGTTCCATCGTCACAGGCGCCAACGGATCCCGCGGAGCGCTTTGCGGAAGACGACCGCAGTCTCACTGACCGACTGGATGATTTCGAACGCGACCTGATCACCGCAGCGCTCGCGACGGGCGGAGGCAACATCGCTGAAGCCGCCCGTCTGCTGCAGACGGACCGTGGCAACCTGTATCGTCGGATGCGCCGACTCGGCATTCGTGGAGGGAGTGAAGGATGAGACGCTTCTGTCTGGCGCCATTGATCGCGCTGCTGCTTGCGCCGCCGATCGCCGCACAAGATCCGATCGGGATCGACTTCTCCCCGCCCGCGCGCGACACGACACGCACACGCGGCATCCCCGACTCGCTCCTCACCCGCGCCATCGCGCAATTCAATGCTGTCGCGACGACCCGGATCAGTGGCAACTTCGACCTTGCGGCGGGAAATGTTTCCTTCGGCACGCAGGCGCTCTACCGAGGCCAACTCCGAATTGACGGGCGCGTCGATGGTGATGTCCTGGTCGTGAATGGCGATGTGCGAGTGACCTCGAGTGGTGAAATTCGAGGCACGGTCACCGTGCTCGGCGGACAATTGCTCATCGATGCGGGTGGAACCGTGACCGGTAACCGGATCGAGTACCCTGGCCCCGCTCCGTTGGCACTCGGCCCCGACGGCCGGTTGGTCCGCCAAGCGATTCGCCGCGCACTCACCGACTACACCTCGGCCTCAGCCACGTTCGCGATGGGCCCGTTCGAGACGACGCTTCGTGCCGAGCCCGGTATCTACAATCGCGTCGAAGGATTTCCGATTGAGTTCGGGCCGTCGATCGTGTGGAATCGTGACGACCGCACCCGCCTCACGCTGGACTTGACTGGGATCGTCCGGACGGCGACGGACGCCACCGACAGTCGTGGCACCCTCGGCTGGCGTGGCAGTCTTGCCGCGACGCGGCGCGGCACCCATCCGCTGACCATTGGCGTCCGTGCGGGATCGATCATTTCCTCAACGGCCGACCAGCCTTATCAGCAGATGGAATCCGGCCTCGGTGCCTTCTTCCTCCGCCGAGACTACCGGGATTGGTACGCGGACAAGTTCGTCGGCATCACCGCGGATTGGACCCTCCGTCCGTCACTGCGCGTCACCGCACTGGTGCGCCAGAGTCGGGAACGATCGGTCAACGCCGTCGATGCCTTCTCCCTGCTCCGCGGCGATGAGCCATGGCGCCCGAATCCGCTGGTCGACGATGGCAAGTATCTCACCTTTGGCGGCGGGGCGGTCCTCGACACCCGCGACGATCCACGGAGACCAAGTACCGGCTGGTTCCTGCGCGGCGACCTCCGCTATGTGACCAGCGGGGAACTCACACCGGTCTCGCTGCCGACCGAGATCCGATCGGTCTTGGCAACGACTGGCTACGACGCACTCGAGACGGAGTTCGACGTGCGGCGCTATCAGCGCCTGGGGCCGGAGCAGAGCCTGCACGTTCGACTTGCTGGGGCGGGATGGCTGGCGGGAAATCGACTCACGATCCAGCGGCGTCGTGCATTGAACGGTGGCGACCCGATGTCGGGGTACGGCTTCCGTGCCCTGAACTGCGATCGTCGCCGCCGGTCCGATCCTGCGATTCCCGCGCTCTGCGATCGCGTGATGGCGGTCCAGGTGGAGTACCGACGCACACTCAACC
Source organism: Gemmatimonadota bacterium (assembly GCA_024641735.1). Taxonomy (GTDB): domain Bacteria; phylum Gemmatimonadota; class Gemmatimonadetes; order Gemmatimonadales; family GWC2-71-9; genus Palsa-1233. The sequence goes on from JAHECN010000034.1 coordinate 16,804, forward strand.
TCAACCTTGCCACGCGCATCGGCAGCACCTCGTTGGGCTTCCAGCGACCCGATCTCGTCATCTTCGGTGACGTGGGCTCCGCATGGCTGGCTGGCGCTGGTGCAGGACGCGTCCCGAGCAATCGCATCCAATCCATCGCCGAATGGCGTTCCGACCTTGGCGTCGGGCTCGACGCGGGCTCGTTCGGGGTGTACCTCGCCAAGGCGCTCGCTGATCCCGATCCCGTGCGGCTTGGCCTTCGGTTCACCCGCCGATTCTGATCCCGCACGTGCGTCGACTCCTGGGTCTCACCGTCCTCTTGCTGGGAGCCCCCGCTATGGGCTCCGGGCAGAGCGTGCGCGTGGAAGCCACCCTCGAATCGCCGAGCAACCGTCCTCGGGTCCGGGTCGTCAATCTCTTCGATGACCCGCAGTGGCGCGATGCGATCGCGGCCTCCTACCCGATTCGCCTCAACTATGACCTCGACCTCTGGCGTGCACGGTCCGGCTGGTTCCCCGACAATCTGAACACCCGGAAGTGGGCCTTCGTGATTTCACGTCAGGCGGTGCTGGACGTCTACACGTTGACCACCATCGTCGCCGGACAGGAGCCGCGCAAGGAAAACTTCACGTCCTTGGAGATGTTGCGCATGCGTGTCGAACAGCCCGTGCCCATTTCGGGTGTCGCACCGAATCGCAGCGGGACATTCTGGTACAGTGTCAAACTCGGCATCACTACCCTGAGTGCCGACGAGTTCGACGATCTGCAACGCTATGTCCAGGGAGAAGGCGGCGGGGGCGGCATCGCGGCGCTGCTGCTGCGTTGGGCGCTGCCCAAGCAAACAGTGGCAGCCGAGACACCGCGATTTGTGGTGGGGGGACGGCCCTAGCGCGGTACAATCGCGGCGAGTGCCGCGTCGCCATAGAAGAGGCGAATGTACTTGAGTTGGTTTTCGGTGAGCCGACGGATGGCCCAGGAGAGATGCACGAAGTGGGGCTCGGTCGGCGCGTGCTGCAACAGCATCCCAATTTCTTCCGGCAGGTGACTTCCCTTCCGCGTGTTACAGCTACTGCACGCTGTCACCACGTTATCCCATGCATTCGTCCCACCGCGTGACTGCGGAATGACGTGATCGCGCGTGAGGCACTCACGCGTCCGCAGGGCGTGCTGGTGGCGCGCGCAATACTGGCAGGTGTAGTGGTCGCGAGCGAAGAGGAAAGTGTTGGTGACCTGACGCCGGAAGCGGCGAGGAACATGCACGAAGCGAACAAGGCGGATGATGGCAGGGCGAGGCATTTCGAGCCGCATACTTCGTATCAGCTCGTCGCCATCCGCCTCAACGATTTCCGCCTTCCCTTCGATGACAAGCCGAAGCGCCCGACGGGTGGGAACCATCGTCAGCGGTTCGAACGAGGCATTCAGGGCCAGGCAACGCACCACAGCAACTCCCGAGGGCGGTACATACGGATACCCGGTCGGACGGCGGGATTCAAGGGGTTTCGCCAATCCTCCCGAAGACTTCCTTCCCGCCCAACCAGGTCGCGACGACATCGCCCGGTCCACGGGTGAGCAGCGCCTCCTCGATCGGTCCGTCCGGGTCCACCCGGAGCGCCACGAGATCGGCAAACTTCCCGACGGTCAGCGATCCCGTGTCCGCCGCGACACCGATCGCCTCCGCCCCGCCCAAGGTCAGTGCCCGCAGGGTCTCGCGGGCGTTCCACCCCGCCAGCACCCGCGCGGCACGCGCCTCGGCGATCAGGTCAAGCGGCGCCACACTCACTTCCGAATCGGTTCCGATTCCCATGCGCAGTTTGCGACGCACGTAGCGCTCCAACGGGGCGTCCACTCCGTGGTGTCGCTGGTTGGATCTGGGGCACGTGGCCACTGCCGTCCCAGACCGTTGCATGAGGTCGGCGTCGGAGTCCGAGACGTCGATGGCATGGATGCAGAGGGTCCGGTCGCCGAGGACGCCGTGCGACGCCATCCACTCGACCGGAGACGTCTGCTCCAGCGTGGGCCGCGGCACGTCACGCTTCTGGAATGCCTCCGCGAAGATCCCGGTGAAGTCCCCCAGCAAGGTGCTCTCGGCGGGAGGCTCCGCGGTGTGCACGGCGATCGGGACGCCGTGCGCACGCGCCAGCTCACACGAGGCACGATAGAGCGGACCGCTCACGGTGTAAGGCGCGTGGGGGGAGACGCCGAGCTGCACACGACCGACGGCATGCGTGGCAAGACGGTCGAGCTCCTTGGAGAACGCGCGCATCGCGCCGTCACACTCATCTGGGTGAGCCCCGAAGACTTCGTGATGCGCCACGCCGCTCGCGCCGAGGTGTTCCAGCGCCGCGATCACCTGGCCGGTGCTTCCGGTGTCGCAGATGGTGGTGACGCCACTCGCCCATCCCGC
>JAHECN010000175.1 GCA_024641735.1 Gemmatimonadota bacterium
AACCTCAACGCAAAATCATACTCACGCATCCGACCCCTCCTCGAGTGTCCCTGGGCGATTCTCCTCGGCACATCGCCTCACGATCCGTCGCAGGTGACGAGCGTGGTTTTCAGGTGTCCTTGGTGTACTCCAAATACTCGTGATGCAGTGTTCACGAGTGCCACAACGCCCATCATTGCAGGGGCACTTCATGCGTCCCCACGAGTGGGCCCCGCCAACCTCGACTCGCCATCCCTGTTCCTCGGCGTACCGAAGCACATCTTCGATCTCCTTGGTGGGGTGCCTCCGACGAGCCATGGGGGGCCTGCTTTCGTGGTAGAATACTGGGCTGAGCAGAAGGTTGTCAAGTGACAACCAGTTCCCCCTGGCGCCGATCGACCAGTGGAAACGCGGGCGTCCTGATGTCTACGCTATGACTGGGATGATCCGTCTACGATTTGACCGCGACGGTGTCTACGATATTGCCGCGACCGAGGGTCGCCTGAGTCGTGAGTCGCTGGTCGTGGGTCGTGAGAAAAAGTTCGTGGAGGGGGCGACGCATGCGTCGCCCTTTCCCGTTCCCCGTCCTGGATCCCCCCTCCCCCCTCACCTGTTCCCCCTCCCTCTCCCCGTGTACCGTTCACCCTCCTCTTTCCGTGAACGCGTCATGACCCGCTACGCCGTCCTCGTCCTCCTCGCCGCCCTGACGCAGTCAGCGGCGGCCCAACAGACCGTGGCCACCCTCCCGGTGGCCGATACCTCGATCTTCGCCCCACTCGTCCTCCCGACCGCCAACGTCTACCGGACCGGCTCCGGCCGCCCCGGTGTCAATTATTGGCAGAACCGGGCCGACTACGACATCGCCGCCACCCTCGACACGGCCACCAAGTCCGTCTCGGCGACGATGACCATGCGTTACACCAACAACTCGCCCGACACCCTCACCTATCTCTGGTTGCAGACCGAGCAAAACGCCTTCAAGGCCAATTCGCTCAACTCGCTGATCTTCCCGCAGGATTCCCGCTTCGGGGCGCGTGGCTTCGAGGGTGGCTACGTCTTCGACCGCGTCGAACAGGTGGCGCCCGGCGCCCGGGCGAACGCACCGAGCCGGAAGCTGAAGGTGACGGTGCGCGATCACGAGACCGTCACCAAGGTGATCCTCGCCGAGCCGCTGGCGCCGGGAAAGAGCACGTCGCTGGAGATCGCCTATCACTTCGCGGTGCCGGAGCATGGCGCCGATCGGATGGGCCACGACGGGCCGCTCTTCGAGATCGCGCAGTGGTATCCCCGCATCGCCGTCTATGACGACGTGCGCGGCTGGAACACCGAGCCCTACCTCGGACAGGGTGAGTTCTATCTCGACTTCGGCAACTACAACCTCGCCATCACCGTTCCGGCCGGGTACATCGTCGCCGCCACCGGCGCACTGACCAACGGCGCCCAGGTGCTGACGCCAACGCAGGTCGCACGCTTGGCGAAGGCCGCCAAGAGTGACACGGTCATTCGTATCGTCACCGCCGAAGAATTGGCGAGTGGCGCCGCGCGGCCGCGCACCAGCGGCACCATGACGTGGAAGTTCGCCTCGAAGAACGTGCGCGACGCGGTTTGGGCGGCCTCCCCGGAGTACCAGTGGGACGCCAGCAGCTGGAAGGGGATCATGGCGTATGCTTACTACCGCCCCAAGGCCGCCGCGAACTGGTCCGATGCGGCCGATCAGTCGCGCATGTCCATCAAGGAGTACTCAGAGCGCTGGTTCCAGTACCCGTGGCCCCACATCTCCGCCATCGAGGGCCCGATCTCGGGAATGGAATACCCCATGATCGCGATGGAAGCTCAGGGCGAGGATGTCTACGATCTCTACAACGTGGTGACCCACGAGATCGGGCACATGTGGTTCCCGATGATTGTCGCCTCGAATGAACGGGTGCGGATGTGGCAGGATGAGGGCTTCAATACCTTTATCAACACGTTCTCGGAAGCACTCCGCTATCCCGAGAAGGGCGACCAGATGGCCCGCGCCAAGGGTGAGCGCGACATCATCGAACAGGTCATGAAGGCCGGTGCAGACAAGCCGATCGACATCGGCCCGGATCGCATCAATCCGCAGCTCCTCGGCATCTCCGCGTACCTCAAGCCGAGCGTCGGATTGCAGCAGCTGCGGCAGGAAATCCTCGGCCCCGAGACGTTCGACGAAGCGTTCCGCGAGTACATCCGGCGTTGGGCGTACAAGCATCCGACGGCCGCGGATTTCTATCGCACCATGGAAGATGCCGCGGGACGTCGCCTCGATTGGTTCTGGCGCGGCTGGTTTGTCGAGAACGCGCGCTATGACCAGTCGATTGACGCGGTGCAAACGCGGATGAATGGCGACACCACGCAGGTGACCGCCATTTATGGCAACAAGGCGCGCGGCGTGCTCCCCATCCGCGCCCGCTTCACCTTCAGCGACGGCAGCACGCAGGAGTTCAACTATCCCGCCGAAGTCTGGAGCACCAATAGTGTCCGATACCTGCGGCGCTATTCGTTTGTCGGGAAGACACCCACCAAGGTCGAGATCGATCCGGATGGCCGATTGGTCGACTTCGATCGGAGCAACAACACGTGGAGTGCGGTGGGGAAGTAGGTTGTAGGTCGTAAGTCGTAGGGGCGAGGCATGCCTCGACCTGAGTCGTGAGTCGCTGGTCGCGAGTCGCGGGAGTGCAACAGTAGGGGCGACGCATGCGTCGCCCCTACGTGTTTTCCCGTTCCCCGTTCCCTATTGCCTCATCCGCCGTTCGGCGGCCCCTGTGGCGGGACCGGTGGCCCACGACGCTGCTGCCGGACTCCTGCCTGTGGCTGCTGCATTCCCATGCCAGCGCCCGGCTGCTGGCCGCCCCGCATAGCCCCAGGACGCTGCCCCCCCCGCATGGCCTGCGGTTGACCGCCGGCACGCCCCCCACGTCCACCAACTGCACCGCGCTGGCCTGCCTGACGGCGCTGCGCCATCCGTCCGCGCATCGCCTTGAACTGCTCCGGCGTGAGGATCGCGCGAAGCTCATTCTCCTGCTTCCGTTCGGCGGCGGTGCGCTGGTCGGCGATGGCACGCATCGCATCGCGGTGGCGGTCCTGAATGGCCTGCAACTTGGTCCGCTGCTCGGCCGTGAGCTCGGGAACCTGCGCCCGGACTGCTGCACGAGCGGGCGCAGCGGGGGGTTGGACTTGTGCCCCGAGGGGGGCAGTGAGCGCAATCGCCATCAGGGCGAACATCGGACGCGTGGTCATCATCGACTCCGGTTCAGGCGGCTCTGCCGCGTTGGTATTGAGAGGACGCGCGTCGCGCTGGAAAGTTAATTGCCGGGTAGCCGCTATTTCTCGTTCACTGTTCCCCCTCACCCCTCACCCCGCCTAGTATCTTTCCCTCATGCTCCTCCCCCTCATTGCGACCCTGCTCACGGCCACCCCCGATACCTCGCGATTCGAACTCGTGCTGCGCGCCTCCCTCGATGCACCGCGGGTCGCCGGGATGCGCTGGGGTGATCTGGCCGACGTGCGGGAAGGAATTCGGAGCACCTACGATCGCCGGGGGTGGAAGCCGCTCTGGACGGATCGTGGTGCCTCCACCAACGCCGCGCGTGTCATGGTGCGCGAGCTGCTCCAAGCCGGCGAGTACGGTCTCGATTCCACCGACTACGACGCCGTCTGGCTCTCTCGCGAGCTCGGGGCAAACCCCGCACGCAGTGACTCCGGGCGCGCGGTATTTGACCTCGTCCTCTCCACGGCCACCATCCGATTTGCGAAGGCACTCGACCGCGGTCGCGTCGATCCTCGCGCACTGCACAAGGCGCTCTCGGTGGTGCGTGATTCGTTCGAGATCACGAGTACGCTTGCCGCACTGGCCACCGCGTCGAATCCCTCGCCGCTGCTGCGTGCGCTCGAGCCGCCGTTCTATCACTATCGCCGCCTCGTCGCAATTCTGCAGACCTATCGCTTCCTCGCCGCGGATTCCTCGCTCGCACAGATCCCAGATATTCCTCGCGGCCTCCGATCCGGCGATGTCTATCCTGGTGCACCCAAGCTCCGCCGCCTCCTGACCCTCCTCGGCGATCTCACTGACGGTGAGGCAGTGCGCCGTCCGGTTGAAGGCGACAGCATTTATGACGACGGACTCGCACAGGCGATCCGCCGCTTTCAGGCCCGACAGGGATTCGGTCCCGACGGGATCATCGGCGACTCCACGCGACTTCGCTTGACGCGGACCTTCGATCAGCACATCCGCCAGATCGAGTTGACCCTCGAGCGGTGGCGCTGGTTGCCACGCACATTCTCCGCGCCGCCGATCCTCGTGAACATCCCCGGTTTTCGCCTCTATGCGCTGAAGGGCACCACCGATCGCGAGTCGGAGATGTTGACGATGGACGTCGTGGTGGGCAACGCCGTGAAGCACGACACGCCGCTCCTGGCGGTCGACATGGTCGCGGTCAACTTCCAGCCCTTCTGGAACGTGCCGACCTCCATCGCGCTCGACGAGATCCGACCCAAGGCGATCGCGGATCCGGGTTTCCTTGCCAAGGATGCCTACGAACTGTTGATCGGAGGGCGGGTGATTCCCCCGACCGACAGCAATATCCGTCGGATCGGCGACGATGTCTTTGTGCGTCAGCGACCCGGCCCCGCCAACTCCCTGGGTCACGTGAAGTTCGTGATGCCGAACCCGCAGGCGATCTACCTGCACGACACGCCGGCGCGCACGCTCTTCTCTCGCATGCGTCGCGACTTTTCCCATGGATGTATTCGGGTCTCCGATCCGACCGCGCTCGCGACCTTCCTGCTGCGCGATCAGGCCGCCTGGCCGGCGGCACGTGTCGATTCCGCGATGGCAAGTGATTCCACTCGGCAGGTGAGGCTGACCCGCCGGGTGCCGGTCTTCTTGGTGTATCAGACGGTCGTGGTGAAGGAGTCGGG
>JAHECN010000035.1 GCA_024641735.1 Gemmatimonadota bacterium
GGAATGGCTGCGGGGATGTCGGACTTCGTGATGCCATACCGTTCGGGGTCGCCTCAGTCGGGGGGGTCGTCGCGCGGCGGAAACTTCGACCACCACCCCGGATGGGTCAAGCGTCACGACCACAAGTCGCGACGCAGGCCGGACACGTCAGCCTGGCATCAACCAGAACACGATGGCGGCGATGAGTCCACTCGCGGGAATGGTCAGCACCCAGGCCCAGACGATGCGCCCGGCGACTCCCCAGCGCACTGCTGCCATCCTGCGCGAGGCCCCCACGCCCACAATGGCGCCCGTGATGGTGTGTGTGGTGCTCACCGGCACGCCAAGCGAGGACGCCAGAAAGAGGGTGATGGCACCGCCAGTTTCCGCGCAAAAGCCCCCGAACGGCTTCAGCTTGGTGATTCCGGTGCCCATGGTCTTCACGATCCGCCAGCCGCCCATGGCGGTCCCGGCGGCGATTGCGGAGTAGGCGCTCATCTCGACCCAAAGCGGGATGTGGTCCGCTGTCGGCAAGTAGAGGGCATGCAACAGGCCGGTCTGATTGACGAAGAGGGCCTGAGTCGCCACCAGCAATCCGACGATGATGCCCATCGTCTTTTGCGCATCGTTGGCGCCGTGGCCGAGCGAGTAGAGTCCGGCCGAGACGAGCTGGGCGCGGCGGAAGAAACGTTCAAGCGTGCGTGCGTCCTGTTTCCAGAGCGACCACGAGAAGATCACCGAGAGGAGCATGCCGAGGACCATGCCCAGCAGCGGCGAGAGAACGATGGCAAGGATCGGCTTGACCCACCCGGACATTATGATGGCACCAAAGCCCGCTTTGGCGATCGCTGCCCCCGCGAAGCCGCCGAGGAGTGCGTGCGAAGACGAGCTGGGCAGCCCCGACCACCACGTCACCAGGTTCCAGACGATGGCGCCCAGAAGTGCCGCGCACATCAGTGTTGGTGTGACCACAGACGGGTCGATCAGTCCCTTGGAAATCGTCTTGGCCACCGCGGTCCCGACGATGAACGCGGCGAGGAAGTTGAACGAGGCCGCCCAGAAGACGGCAACACCCGGCGTCAGGACACGGGTTGCGACCACCGTCGCGATCGAGTTCGCGCTGTCATGAAAGCCGTTGATGAAATCGAAGATCAGTGCGATGACGATCACGATCAAAACAAAGACGATCGACTGGTCCATCGGTCAGCCGTGTTTGATGGTGACCGACTCCAACACATTCGCGGCGTCTTCCGCGCTGTCGAGGGTCTTCTCCAGCGTGTCGTAGAGCTCCTTCCACTTGATCACCATCAACGGATCGGCCCCCGGCTCGAAGAGCCGTCCCAGCCAGACATGGTAGAGCGCATCACCCTCCTCCTCGAGGCGCTTGATGTCGCGGCAGGCGGCCAGCACGACGGACGGCGGCCCCTTCTCCAGAGACTCCACGGCCCGGAGCAACTCGACGGCGGCCCGGTGCACCACTTCGCTCATCAACAGGGCCCCTTCCGGCACGTCGTCGATGCGGAAGATCCGCGAACGGCGTGCCACGGAGTCGATGCGGTCGATGACATCGTCGAGCCGGGAGGCCAGCATGTGAATGTCTTCGCGATCGAACGGGGTGATGAAGGAGCGATCCAGACGGGTGACGATCGCGTGGGTCGTCTCGTCGGCCTCATGCTCCAGCGACTTGATGAGTTCAACCGCGGCCCAACGGTCTTCGTCCTGCTTGGTGAAGAGGGCAATCAGTTGCCGGGAGGCCTCAACGGTCTTGGTGGCAATGATGACAAAGAGTTCGAAGAAGCGTTCGTCGCGGGGGAGCAATCGCAGCGCCATCGTGGACCTGCCGAAGCTGAGGCGAAACTAGTAGGAACCGCGGAGTTGGTGTTCTGGCTCGGCCAGCACGTGGATCTCGCCAAGAAACCGTTTGGCGAGCTTGTCGAGTTCACTCTCGCCGGGCTGATCGGTGTGCACCGTGACCAAGGTGTAGTGACCGCCCTCGGGGTGCGCCGACACGCGCAGCGACCCCAACGCACCCGAAAAGGAGCGACGGCGTGGTGATTCATCGGTCGGCGCGAGGCGCGCACCGAAATAGGTGGCCGCGGCGTGGATCACGGCGTCGGGCGACACGGAGGTGCGATGGAAGTATTGCATAGGAGCCGTGAAGCTACTGGCCCACGTGCGATCCGGCAATCGTTCCCGGGGGCCACAACGCCAACGGGACCCCACCTGGGGGTCCCGCTGTGTATTCCGAGTGCTGCAGTCGCCAATCACGAGTCCGTGGCGTAGTCCTGGCCCAGGTGCGTGATCATTTCTTCCCCCATCATCCACCGCAGCGTGTTCTTCAGCTTGGTGTGCTGGATGAAGAGGTCATGCTCGGGGTAGAGACCCTTGGTGACCTGCGGGCTCTTGAAGTAGAACGACAGCCACTCCTGAATCCCGCTCATCCCGGCACGCTGTGCCAAGTCGAAGAAGAGCGCGAGGTCCAGGACCAGCGGCGCCGCGAGAATCGAATCGCGGCAGAGGAAGTCGACCTTGATCTGCATCGGGTAGCCGGCCCACCCGAAGATGTCGATGTTGTCCCACCCTTCCTTGTTGTCCCCACGCGGCGGGTAATAGTTGATCCGCACCTTGTGATACATCTTGGCGTAGAGGTCGGGATAGAGCTGCGGCTGCAAGATGTACTCCAGCACGCCCAGCTTGGACTCTTCCTTCGTCTTGAACGACTCCGGATCGTCGAGAATCTCGCCATCGCGGTTCCCGAGAATGTTGGTGCTGTACCACCCGGCCACACCGAGCATGCGCGCCTTGAACATTGGCGCCAGCACGGTCTTGAGCATGGTCTGCCCAGTCTTGAAGTCCTTGCCGCCAATCGCGACGCCCTTGTCGAGGGCCAGCTTCTCGAGCGCGGGAATGTCGCAGCTCAGGTTTGGGGCGCCATTCGCGAACGGCACACCCTCCATGATGGCGGCATAGGCATAGAGCATCGACGGTGCGATCTCGGGATCGTTCGCTTCCATCGCGGCCTCGAAGCTCTCGAGGGTCGCGTGCTGCGCACCCGGAACGATGAAGATCTCCGTGGAGGCGCACCAGACGATCACGCAGCGCGCGACACCCGACTTCGCCTTGAAGTCGCGGATGTCCTGACGCAGCGCCTCGGCCAACTCACGCTTCGTCTTGCCGCTCTTCACGTTCGTACCGGTCAACCGCTTCACGTAGTGTTGCTCGAAGACGGCCGGCATCGGCTTGATCGTCTCCAAGAAGTCCTTGATTGGGAAGACATGCTCATGCTTGTCAAAGACACCGCAGTGCAGGCAGGACTCATAGGCGTTGTCCGGCACCGGGTCCCAGGCCCCAAACACGATGTCCTGCAACGGCGTGATCGGGACGAAGTCCTTGATCAGCGGCGTCCGTCCCTCCGTGCGCTTGCCGAGGCGAATCGTCGCCAGCTGGCTCAGCGAGCCGTACGGCTGTGCCAGCCCGCGGCGCGCAAGCTCGACGCCCGCGATGAATGTCGACGCGACGGCCCCGAGGCCGACACAGAGAACACCAAGTTTGCCATCGGCCGGTGCGACCGTCCGGGCGGAGTTATCAGCCACGCGTTTTTCCCCTTGACTAGACGTCGTTGACAGTTGCCCGGTGAACATGGACAAACCGCTGACCGACGGTGATGAGCGACAACAGCGTGAGCACGACCACAATGACCGTGAGCACAATGGCACCAGACCCCGCCCCGAAGAGCAGCGCCGGAAGCCCCAGCAACAGAATGCGCTCTGCCCGCTGCGCAATCCCGACCTTGCATTCCAGGCCGAGACCTTCCGCGCGGGCGCGCATGTACGACACCAGCAGGGCGGCGACGATCCCCACCATGCAGACCACCACGGCGGTATCCCGCCAGCGCACTTCGGGGGCTCGCATCAGGTACGCGGCGATCCCGATGAACGACGCGCCATCGCCGACCCGGTCCAGCGTCGAGTCATAGAAGGCACCGAATCGGCTCTCCTGCGCCCCGAGCCGGGCCACCTGGCCATCGAGCGTATCCACCATCCCACTCAACAAGAGGAGCAGGCCACCCCACCGAATTTCGCCGAAGCCGAAGGCCACGGCGGAGATGAGGATCAGCAACGCCCCAACCGTCGTCAAGGCGTTGGGCGTGACACCAGCACGCAGCAGTGCCCGCACCAAAGGGGCCATGCCGTTGTGGTACATCTCTTTACCGGCAGCTGAGACCAATTCCGCCACACGCCCCCGATCCGGGAAGTTTTCCTACTCCCGCCAGTGGAAATCCCACGGCAGAATGGTCACAGAACGTAACGGGCGGGTGGGGGTCCCGGCAACGAGGCCGCCCCTCAGGGGTAGATGAGAAAGGGGGCCACGCGCTCGCGGTAGGCAGCAAGCCCCGGCTGCCACGCCGCCACGATCTTCCGGGGGGACTCACCGCGCAGGAGCGCCTCGCGGAGGGTCGGACCACCGGCCAGTCGGTCGAACGACCCGCCGATCCGGATCAGCTCTGGGTGGACGGCACGGATCACTGCGAGCAGGTGGACTGCCGTCACCGTCGGATTGTAGGTGCCCCGATCGACAATCCGGAGGCGGATCCCCAGCACAGACGTCTTGGGGAACTTGCCGTCGCCAGGATTCAGGGGCGTGAACCGGGTCCCCTCAAAGGCGACACCGGGGAGGTCTGCGTTGCGGATGCGCCGCAGGACCGCGGTGGTGTCCAGCCACGGCGCGCCGACCACGTGAAACGGGATGTCGGTTCCCCGCCCCACCGAGAGCGCCGTCCCTTCAAAGAGACAGGTCCCGGGATAATGGAAGAGCGCATCCACATCCTTCAGGTTGGGCGAGGGCGGACGAAAGAGGAGACCCGTCGCTTCGAAGGTTACCTCGCGGCGCCACCCAGCCGCGGGGACCACACGGAGCTCAGCCTGGATGTTCAGGTCGGAGCGAGCCAAGGCGGCCTCTTCCCCGAGCGTCAAGCCAAAGCGCATCGGAATGGCGATCGGACCGACCGGGGAGGCGTACGCCGTGTCGAGAATGTTCCCCTGCATCGTCCCCCCCAGCGGATTGGGGCGATCGAGGATGACCACGGGTACCCCGAGCGGCCCCGCGGCCTTCATGACTTCGATCGTGGTGGTGATGTAGGTGAAGTACCGCGCCCCCACATCGGGGAGATCCACCAGGAGGATGTCCACGCCCGCGAGCATTTCCGGCGTCGGCCCCATGGCCTTCCCATAGAGGGAGTAGATTGGGATGTTCAAGGCGCTGTCAACCGTCGAGGCCACCTTTTCACCCGGGGCCGCCGTGCCGAGAAGGCCATGTTCTGGGCCGAAGAGGGCGACGAGATTGACGCCCGCACTGCGAAGCCGTGTGATTGTGCTGACGCCCTCGCGATCCACGGCGGCAAGGTTGGTGACCAGCCCGACGCGTCGACCGCGAATGAGTGCCATCGAATCCTCGAGCAGGACCTCGATGCCCGGGCGGACGATCGTGCTCTCGAGGGTTATCCGTTCCGCACCATCGCCGGCGGTGCGCGCTTCCACCGGTCGGCGCGCGGCGGGTGGCGAACACGCCGACAGCAGCAGCAAGCTCAGCACCACTGTCCCATTCACCTTGGAATGCCCGTGACTTTGCACCATCGCACCTCTCGTCTCTGGTTCGTGCTTGCGTTGATTGCCTGCACTCCCCTGCGGAGCGCATCGGCGCCCAGCAGTCCGAGTCCTGTGCTCGCACCACGCGAGTCCTCCGACACGGTCACTGTGCTGCTCGCGCGCCTGAGTGTTCGGCAAAAGGTTGGTCAGCTGGTGATGCCGTGGTTGCTTGGCGACTACGCCGCCACTGATGCACCGACCATGCAACGGGCACGGATGTGGGTGGACTCGCTCGGCGTTGGGGGGATCATCATTTCCACCGGCACGCCGCTCGACATTGCAGGCAAGTTGAACGCATTGCAACGTCATGCGCCACTCCCCTTGCTCATCGCGGCGGACTTTGAGGCGGGGACGACCATGCGGGTCGCCGCCGGCACACCCTTCCCAACCCAGATGGGAATTGCCGCCACGGGACGCATCGAAGACGCCTATGCGATGGGACGCATCACTGGCATCGAGGCGCGTGCGATGGGCGTCCACCTCGCCTTTGCGCCCGTTGCGGACGTGAACAGCAACCCCAACAACCCGATCATCAACACCCGCTCATTTGGCAGTGATCCCCGCGCGGTCGGCGCGCTCGTCGCCGCCACCGTGCGCGGGATGCGGGAAGGCGGGGTCCTCTCCACCGCGAAGCACTTCCCGGGGCATGGGGACACCGACACCGACTCGCACCTTTCCCTCCCGACGCTTACAGCGGGATGGGCACGCTTCGACACGTTGGAACTGGTCCCCTTCCGCGCCGCGATCGACGCGGGGGTGGATGCGATGATGTCGGCCCATATCGCGTTGCCGACACTCGATGGCGGCGCACAGCGCGCCGGCACGCTCTCGCCCGCCATTCTGACCGGCATCCTTCAGGACTCCCTCCACTTTACCGGGGTCATCACGACGGACGCGCTTGACATGGGCGCAATCGCCAAGGAGATCGGCCCCGACGAGGCAGTGATCCGTGCCTTCGAGGCCGGGAGTGATCTGCTGCTGATGCCGACCGATCCCGCCGCGGCCATCACGGCGATGACCGCCGCCGTCGAGAGCGGACGGATCTCGCTCGCCCGACTTGATCATTCGGTGCGGAAGGTGCTCGAGATGAAGGCGAGCGTCGGGCTGTTCGCGTCGCGCCGCGTTGATATGGATGCCGTTCCAGATCGCGTCGGGACTGCTGCGTCGCTTGCCGTCGCAGCGGACATCACCTCGCGCTCACTCGTCCTGCTGAGCGATTCGCTCGCCACACTGGAGGCGATCCGACGTGGCCCGCGCCGCATCGCGCTCCTTACGATCGCCGATGCGGGGAGCACTCTCGGCACCACCCTCGCCACCGACCTCCGCGCGGCGGGACATATGGTCAACGCCCTCCGCATCTCGACCGATCCGACCCCGAAGGAACTCGCCGCCGCGCAGGCCGCCATCCGCGCTGCGCAAAGTGTCGTGCTCGCGACGTCGGCACGATGGGGATCGTACAGCGGGACGATCGGATTGGCACCAGCCACTGCGCAGCTGCTCAATACGCTGGCACAGCAGAAGCCTGCGGTGCTCGTGTCGTTCGGCTCACCGTACATCATTGCGCAGGTCCCGACCGCGGCGAGTTACTTGATCGCATGGAGCAATACCACCATGGCGGAGCGCGCGGTGGGACTGGCCCTCGCAGGGCAGCGCGCCATCTCTGGCCACGCCCCGATCCCGGTACCACCGTCCTGGCCATTGGGTGCGGGGCTGCAGCGCGCCGCCAACCGATGAGCCGAGGAGCACTCGCACTGCTGATGGTGACAACGGCCTGCCACGGCGGACCGCCGCACACCATCCCGACACCAACCAGCCCGGTACTGGCAGCGCGGCTCGCCGCCGTCATTCCAGTCCTTGACTCCGCCATCACCGCCGGGGCAGCGCCCGGCGCGGTCTTGGCGGTCTCGATTCGCGGTGAACGGTTCTTCTACGCCTCGGGTCGGCTCGGCATGGATGACCCGACCCGACCGAGTGCCACCACGCTGTACGACATGGCGTCGCTCACCAAGGTGATCGCGCTCACGACCTTGGCGATGATGGCCGTCGATGAAGGGCGGCTCGATCTGGACGCACCGGTCGTGCAGTACCTGCCGGATTTCGCGCGTGGCAGCGGCGGGAAGGAGCGCGTCCGCGTGCGCGACCTCTTGCTGCACGATAGTGGCCTCCCGCCGGGACGCCCGCTTTGGCTCGAGACGATCGTCCGGAAGGGCGCTGTGCTCCGCACCGTGACGACGGACCTTTCGGCTCCGCCAGGAACGCGGATGGCATATTCCGATCTCGGCGCGATCACGCTGACCGCCATTCTCGAGTCACTCTACCACCAACGTATCGATGCCCTCTTCGCGGCACGCGTCACAGACCCACTGCACCTGAAGCGGATGCGCTATCTCCCTCCCAAAAGTTGGTGGCCAGAGATCGCCCCGACGGAACGGGACCCCTGGCGTGGGCGGATGCTCCGGGGCGAGGTCCACGACGAGAACACCGCGCGGCTCGGCGGGGTCTCTGGACACGCCGGACTCTTCGCCAGCGCGGAGGACCTGCTCCGCTTCGGCGAATGGGCGTTGGCGGGCGCGCTCGGCAGGGCGGGAGCCGAGTCGATCCGGCCCCCAGCTGGGTTTGCGACCTGGACCAAGGTGCAGGGACAACCGGCAGGATCTTCACGGGGACTTGGCTGGGACACACCGTCCGGCGTCTCCTCGGCCGGGACGATCATGAGTGCCAACTCCTTTGGGCACACGGGCTTCACTGGCACCTCGATCTGGGTGGACCCGACCCGGGAGACCGTCGTGGTCCTGCTCACCAATCGCGTGCACCCCACCAGAAACACCCCCGCCTTTGGACTGATTCGCGCGGTGGTGACCGATGTCGTGATGCGGGCCGCCTTTCCGGGAGCCGCCCCGAGGAATTGACCTCTGCCCCGAACCCGACGAACTTGCTCGGAGTACTGCTTCTACTTGAGAGGGACCGTATGGATACGATGACGCAGGCCCTGCCAGAGGGCTTTGTCTTGACCTTGACCGACGCTGCTGCCACGGAAGTACACAAGTTCCTTGCGGCCGAGGATGTCCAGAAGGAGACCGCCGGTCTCCGCATCTCGGTGTTGCCGGGCGGCTGTTCGGGATTCAAGTACTCGCTGAATATCGAAGACAAGCCCGCGGACGACGACATGACCTCGGAGCTCAACGGCGTCCGTGTGATTGTCGACGCCTTCTCGGCCCAGTACCTCTCCGGGATCACGATTGACTACGTCACGTCGATGCAGGGGAGCGGCTTCACATTCAACAACCCGAACGCGACGGGTGGGTGTGGATGTGGGAGCAGCTTTACGGCCTAGGCGCGAGTCGCGAGTCATGGGTCGCGAGAGGCCAGTAGCTGGCGGGGGTTCCGGATCGGGGCCCCCGCCGTGTTTGTTTATCCAATCCGCGACGTGACCCCACTACACGACTCACGACTCGCCTCTCACGACTCGCTCTATAGGTTTCCCCCTTGTCCCCACTCGACGTCGCTGTTCTCGCTGCCTATTTCGCTGCCACGCTCGGTCTCGGGCTCTGGCTCTCGCGCGGGCCGCAATCGAGCAGCGATTACTTCCTCGGGGCGCGCTCGCTTCCTTCGTGGGCGATTCTCCTCTCCATCGTCGCGACGGAGACTTCGGCGGTCACGGTCATTTCAACTCCCGCGCTCGGTGCCCGCGGCGACCTCACCTTCCTGCAGCTGCCGATTGGCTATCTCATCGGACGGATCGGCGTCGCCCTCTGGCTCCTTCCGGGATACTTCACGGGCGAGCAAGAGACGGCCTACACCAGACTGGAAACCCGCTTCGGGCCGGCGACCCGCCGCGCGCTCTCACTCGTCTTCCTCATTACGCGATTCCTCGGCGACGGCGTCCGCATCTTCGCGGGGGCGATCCCGCTGGCCCTCCTCGCCAATTGGAGCATTCCGGCCTCGATCGTCGTGATGGGCGTCGTCACCATCGGCTACACCTGGTTCGGTGGATTGAAGGCGGTGATCTGGGCCGACGTGATCCAACTCTTCGTCTATCTCTCCGGTGGAATCGCCGCGCTCTGGATCGCCGCGGAGCTGGCCGGTGGGTTCGGCGCGACGTTCGAGTTGGCGTCCAACGCGGGGAAGTTGCGCGTCTTCAACCCGACGCTCTCCTTGACCGCCCCGTACACGCTGCTCGGCGGCCTCCTCGGCGGCGCGCTGCTCTCGGCGGCCTCACACGGCACCGATCACCTCATTGTGCAACGACTGCTTGCGACGCGCTCGCTGCGGGACGCACGCATCGCCTTGGTGGGCTCCGGCGTCTTGGTGATCGCCCAGTTTCTCCTCTTCCTGTTGGTCGGCACGGCGATCTGGGCGGCGCAACTTGCGCCGGCGGAGACCCCGTCGAATGAGATCTTCGGGCGGTTCGTGCTCGGCTACCTTCCCTCGGGATTCCGCGGACTCGTGATCGCTGGTATTCTGGCGGCGGCGATGAGCACCATCTCCTCGTCGATCAACGCACTCGCCTCCTCGTTGACGCACGACATCTACGCCTCGATCACCGGCGAGCGCGATCCCGTGAAGCTCTTCCGCGTGGGACGCGCGGTGTCACTCGTGTGGGGGACGGCGCTGATCTTTGGCGCGTTGGGGTTCCACGCCTTCACCACTGGGTCGGATACTCCCGCCGTGGTCTTGGCGCTGTCGATTGCGTCGGTCACCTACGGTGCGTTGCTCGGCGCATATCTCTTGGCCGGAATGAGTGTTCGCATTGCTGGTCGTGATGTGATCACCGCCGCAATCCTTACGATGATCCTCATGGTAACCACCGTCTTCGCCGCCAAACTCGCCACTATGGGACTCACCCTGCTGGCCCCGCTGGGGACGCTTTCGTGGCCTTGGTACGTTCCGCTCGGCACTGCGATCATGGTCGGGACCGCACTCCTGAGCAGTGTGTGGCGCACCCGGAGCGCGACCTGATGCTGGTCCTTGGCGCCGACGTTGGAGGCACCTCCTGCCGGGTGGCACTTTTCGACGGTGCCAATGAACTCCATCGGGGAGAAGGACCAGGGGGCTCCATGCGCGCGGGTCTTGGGGCGGAGGTCGCCGAACGGCTCGAGTCGTTGGCGAAACCGCTCCTGCGCCGGATCGGGATACGACGCGCCGATGTCCTCGTCGTCGGCGCGGCGGGGGCCGGGCGCGAGGCCGAGCGCCATGAGTTGCAGGTGGCTCTGGAAGTGCGCCACCTCGCTTGGCGCACGGTGGTAACGACCGATGCAGAATTGGCCCGGGCGGCTGCCTTTGGCGATTCCGCCGGCGTCCTGCTGATTGCTGGCACCGGGAGCATCGCGCTGGGTCGGAACGCCGCTGGCGTGCAAGGGCGTGTGGGCGGCCTCGGCTGGCGGATGGGGGATCAGGGCTCCGGGCACTGGATTGGACAGCGGGCGTTGGAAGCGGTCGGAGCCATGCAGGACGGGCTGGGACCCGCCACCCTCCTGACCGAGGCGCTCTGTGCGGCGGCGGGGGCACCTGGTATCGCGGGGCTCGTGCGGTGGTCCACCACGGCGACCACGGCAGCGGTCGCGGCGCTCGCTCCTGCCGTCTTGGCAACCGCCGAGCGGGGAGACCTCGTGGCGGGCCAGATTCGCCAAGCAGCCGTCAGCGAGCTGATGCGCCTCGCTGCCGCTGCTGGTGCCGGACCGGCACCAGTGGCCCTCACCGGGAGTCTGATCGCGCCGGGTGGTGCGCTCCGCGCCGCCGTGAGCAGCGCCTGCGACGCAGCAGGCATCCCTGTGCATCCTTCGCTCATCGACGCCTGTCGCGGTGCGATCGTGCTCGCAGAAAGCGTCTCCTGAGAGACGGCAAGCACATCTGACCCGACCTGTGCGTAGTATGATGCATCGTCTGCCCTGTTTCTCATTTCGATTGAGGCTTGTGTCGTGACCCTTCACCGCCCCGCCGCGCTTGCATTCCTGCTGACTGGACTCGTGATCTCGCTCCCCGCTCAGGGTGTCGCTCGGCGGAGTCCTCCAGCCGGCCAGGAACTCCTCGGGCAAGTCTTCAACATCATCGCCAATACGGCGGTGGATTCCATCCCGGTCGACTCGCTCTACGAGCGAGCTGCCCGCGGACTGATTGCCTCCCTGAATGATCCGTACGCCGCGATTCTGTCGCCGGACGAGCAGGCGCGCTTCCAGCGGCAATCAATTGGAAATCGCTACGCCGGGATCGGGGCACTGATTCGCAGTCAGGGCGGTCATGTCACCCTGTTTCGCGTGTTCCCCGGATCGCCAGCATCCAAGGCCGGCTTGACCGATGGTGACCGCATCCTGCAAGTCGACGGGCGCGACGTCTCCAACATGATCGTCGATTCGGTCACCGGCATGCTGCTCGGTGTCCCCGCCACCCCGGTGCGCGTCACCTACGAGCGGTATCCTGCGCTCCGCCCGATCACGACGGTGGTGACACGCGGCGTCATTCGGACCGCTGCGGTGCCATTCACCCTGATGCTTGATGGCGGCATCGGCTACGTGCCGATTCAGCGCTTCAACCAGACCGCAGCGGAAGATGTTGACGCCGCGGTGCGCGAGTTGGCCCGGAACGGCGCCACCAAGTACGTCCTCGATGTGCGTGGCAATCCTGGTGGCGACCTCGACGCCGCCACCGTGATGGCTGGGCTCTTCCTGAAGCCCGCGCAGGAAGTGGCACGAGTCCAGCACCGCGGTCAGGAACCAATGATCTATCACGCCGAGGCGACCCTGCCGATTGGCAACGATGCGCCGATCGTCATTCTGGTGGATGGTGCCTCGGCCTCCGCATCAGAAATCGTCGCCGGCTCGTTGCAGGATCATGACCGGGCGCTGGTGATCGGGAACCGGACCTTCGGGAAAGGCCTAGTTCAGACACAGCGGATCCTGCCCTCCGGCTGGGCGGTCCGCCTCACGACGGGAAAGTGGTACACGCCGAGTGGCCGCTCGATTCAGGCAGATCATGGGGGCATGGGGGATGAGCGCTTCGTCGAGACGGACACCGCCGGTGGCCGGCCGACTTTCCGATCGGACGCCGGGCGTCTGGTGCTGGGTGGGGGTGGCGTCACCCCAGAAGTCGTGATTCAGCGCGACACCTCCACGACTCCAGAGCAGGAATTGGCACGCGCCCTCGGGAATCGGCTCGGTGAGTTCCAGAACGCGGCGTGGGAAGTGGCACGCATGGCCAAGCCCACGACCGCCGCGCAGTTCGCCGTGACCCAGCAGTGGCGGGATTCGCTATTTGTCTTGACGGAGCGCGCCAAGATGCCAGTGACTCGAGCGCAGTTTGACGCCGCCCAGGATGTCGTGGACCGTTTGCTCGAGAATCAGATCGCGGGCCTCGCGCTCGGCGATGGTGAAGCCTTCCGCCGCGGCATCGCGACCGATTTGCCGATGCAAGAAGCGCTGACGCGATTGAAGGCGGTCCAGACGCAGAAGGAGTTGCTGGCGAAAGCCGGATAGGAGGAACGAGAAAGGAGAGAAGAGAGAGGAGAACGGACAAGAGAAGAGAGGGGAGTCGCGCCACATTACTTGGCTGACTCCCCTCTCTTTTCTCCTCTCTCTTCTCTCTTCTAGTCCAGCTCTTCCGTCACCACCTGCTTCCCGGTCCGCAGCACCGAGTGGCGGTACCCGTAGGCGAAGTAGGCTGCCACGCCGAGTGCCATCCAGATGGCGAAGCGCTCCCAGGCGGTCTTGGGGAGCCCCATCATCACGAAGAGGCAGGCCGCGGCACCGAGCGGTGCAACCAGCCAGATGAAGGGGACGCGAAAGCCCCGGGGACGATCCGGCTCCCGGATGCGCAACACCAGCACGCCGACGCACACCAACATGAAGGCGGCCAAGGTCCCGATGTTGGTCAAGTCATAGATCATGTTTTCTTCAGCGGCCAATGCCCCGAGACCGACAACGAGTCCCGTGACCATCGTCGTGACGTGCGGGACGCGCGTCTTGGGATGGACCTTGGCCGCCCACGCAGGCATCAAGCCATCCTTTGCCATGCCGAAGAAGATCCGGGGCTGGCCGTATTGGAACACCAACAAGACAGCGGAGAGCGAGACCACGGCGCCAGCGGCGACGATCCAGCTGGTCGTCTGCAGTCCGGCGAGCTCGAGCGCGTGGGCGAGTGGATCCGATGAGGCGAGCTGCTGATACGGCACGATGCCGGTTGCGACGGCGCCGACGATGACGTAGATCAAGGTGCAGATCGCCAGCCCACCGAGAATACCGATCGGAAGATTTCGCTGCGGGTTCTTCGTTTCCTCGGCCGCAGTCGAGACCGCGTCAAAGCCGATATAGGCGAAGAAGACGATTGCCGCACCCTGGTGAATGCCGCGGAACCCGTTCGGTGCGAACGGCACGTAGTTCTCGGGATTGATGTGCTGGACCCCCACCACGACGAAGAGCCCGAGCACCAGCAGCTTGATCGCGACCATGATGTTGTTGGCGCGGGCACTCTCCCGTACGCCCCGAAGCAGCAACCAGGTGATGAACGCCACAATCGCAAACGCCGGAACATTCAGAATGATCGGAACACCGAACAGATGGGGTGCCGATTCCAGAAGACCATGCACCGCCGGATCGCTCGAGGTGGTGGCCTGCAGGTAGCCATGGGTCAGCCACCCCGGCAGGAAGATCCCGAAGCCGCTCAACAAGGAGACGAAATAGCCGCTCCACGCCACGGCCACCGCGATGTTGCCGACCGCGTATTCCAGAATCAGATCCCAGCCGATGATCCACGCCAACATTTCGCCCAACGTGGCGTATGTGTAGGCGTAGGCGGAGCCTGCCTGCGGGATCATCGATGCCAGTTCGGCGTAACAGAGCGCGGCGAGACCACAGACGGCGCCGAGCAGGAGGAACGACAGGATCAGGGCGGGACCGGCGCCGGCGCGGATGACGGTACCGTCACGGGCGATCTCTCCGGCGGCGGCGGTGCCGAGCGACGAAAAAATACCGGCCCCAATGACGGCCCCAATCGCCAGCATGATCAGGTCACCGGCACCGAGCGTGCGCAGGAGGCCGCGCTCGCTTTCGAGCTCAATCGGCTTGCGTGCAAAGAGTCCGGACATGGGGCTCCTAGGAGAAAGTGAAGGTGATCTTGAAGGTCCCCTGGACGGCCTTGCCATCACCATCGCGGGCTGGCCTGAATCCGTACGAGCGCATCACTTCATCAAATTTCTTGGCGAAATTACGGTCGGCGATCGGTGGGTCCACGACAATGTCGAGCACCCTGCCCTCCGTAGACACCGTGAAGGTCACATCGACTTCCTTTCCGCGCAACGATTTGGGCGAGTCAATAGGCGGAATCATCAGGGACCGAGGCACCGGTTCTATTCCGGCCCGTCCAGTCCCCACGCCGCCGCCTGTTCCACCCCCACTGCCGGGGCCAACACCACTCCCGGTCCCGGTCCCCGTGCCGCTGCCCGATCCGCCACCACTCCCTGTGCCGCTCCCGGCCGAGACGGCCGTCGGCGCGCCGACGGCGACGGTTGCTGGGGCCGCTGGGGCCACCACGGGTTCGATCGCGGGAACGATCACCTCTGGAGGCGTCTCGACCACCGCGACTGTCGTGGGCGAAGGCGCTGGAGCGACCGGGGCGGCCAGCGTGACCGCCGTCCCACCTTGCCCGCCGCCGCCACCCCCGCCCCCAAAGAATTGTTCGAAGGTATCCGAAAAATCTCCACCCTTGGGCTCCACCACCACACGCGCCAGCCGGAGCGCCAGGAGAATCAACCCGACGTGCAGCCCCACCGACACGAGGGTTGCCAGGGCCGACTTGCGCGGTGGTGTGGGAAGGAGAAAGCGAACGCGGACGTTCCCGGAAGGAGCGCCCGCGTCATCCGCCAACGGGGTGGTGCTCAACCCCGACTCAGTTCGATTCGGCTGGCGTGAATCCGATTACTTCGATCCCTGCGCCACGCGCGATATCGATTGCTTCGATGATCTCGCCATACACCCGGTTCTGTCCCGGCTTGACAAACAACAGCTTGGCCGGGCGCTGGTCGAAAATCTCATGCAGCTGCGCATCCAACGCCGCCAATGGGGTCGGCGCCTGCCCGTTGATCACGTACGTGCCGTCATCCCGGAGTTCCAGCACGATCTGCGTGCTCGGCCCCGACGAAAGGGCACCAGTCGCAACGGGTGGAATCTGAATATCGACGGCCGCGCGCTTGAGCGCCTGGACGATCATGAAGATGATCAGGAGCACGAGCAACACGTCGATCATCGGCGTCACGTTGATTTCGGAGTTGACGCCCCCGCTTCCTCCAGTTGACATCGCCATGGCTACTTCTCCTCTCCCATGAGGCCACCGCCGCCCTTGCGGTCCGTGATGGCGACGAGGACGCGGGCACCGGCACGACGGGCCATCTCGACCGCCTCCTGCACCACGGAGTACTTCAGGCCAGCGTCCGCCTTGAAGAAGAGAATCTTGTCTTCCTCACGCGCCGCGTAGATCTCAGTCAGTCGGGCCTCGAGCTGCTCCTTGGGGAACGGCTTGCCATCGAGGAAGTACCCCCCGTTGACGTCGAGACCCAACGTGACTTCGTCGTCGCCCTCGGGCCGCTGTTCGACGTTCAGGCCCGCTGGCATCTGGGCCTGAAAGCCGGACTCGAGGACGGGCGTCACGATCATGAAGATGATGAGGAGGACCAACATCACGTCAATCATCGGCGTGACGTTGATCTCCGCATTCACCGACCCCTGACCACTACCCGTGGATATGGCCACTGCCGCTCACCGCCTTCTGGGCCTGGAACTCCTTCGTGAAGATCGAGCGTCCGAACTCGCTCCCCACGCTCTTGATCAGGTAGTCGATCAACTCCTTCGAGGTATAGGTCATTTCAACCGCGAGATTGTCGACCTTGGTGCTGAAGTAGTTGTACGCCCAGACGGCCGGGATGGCGACCATGAGGCCGAAGGCCGTCGTGATCAGCGCCTCGGCGATACCGGCGCCGATGCCGGCCAAACCACCCGCCCCGCCACCCGTCGCCATGGCCTGGAAGGCGTTGACGATACCCATCGTGGTGCCGAGCAGTCCGACGAACGGTGCCGTGGAACCGACCGTGCCGAGCACGCCCGAGCCACGCTTGAACTCGGAGAGCGTGATCATCATCTGACGCTCCACTGCCCGCTCGGCCGAGTTGATGTCGGCAGCGGTGATGGTGGCGCGGTCACGGAGCAACGGCTTCACTTCGGACAGGGCGCCGCCGAGGACGCGGGCCACGTGGCTCACCTTGTTCTTCTCGGCCATCGTGATCGCCTGCTCGATGTTCTCTTCCTGGATGGCGCGGGAGAACTGGGGAGCAAACTTCCGGGTTGCGGCTTCGCTCTTCTTGATCTTGATCAGCTTCTGGATGGTGATCGTCGTCGAGTACACCGACATGATCGCCAGGGTGATCACGATACCCTTGGCGAACAGGCCCGCCTGGGCCCAGAGATGCATCATATCCATCGGTCAACCTCTTTGTGTTGGATGGCTCTGGCCGCGCGAGCGCGGCCCGTGGGTCTTGCGGCGTGAGTGCCGTCAGGTGATCTCGAACGCGATGGCCTGCTGGACCAGCTGACGCACGGGCTGGCCGCGCATCTTGGCAGGCTTGAACCGAGCGCGCCGGATCGCAGCGATGGCGGGCTCCTCGAACTGCTTGTTGGTACTGCTCATCACTTTGACGGACGACGCCTCGACGCGCCCATCGGTCCCAACCACAAACTGCAAGGTCACGCGACCACCCAGCCCGGCGGCACGAAGCGCCGGCGGGAAGACCGGGTCGGCGCCAGAGATGTAGGCCACCGGGTCGTCGACCTGATCCTGCGTAAACGTTTCGCCGCTGACGATCTCACCGACGGGACCCGTGCCGCCAATGATGCCGCGCGCGATACCGCCCTCGACGCCCTTTCCGGAAAAGTCCTTGGCGTCAAACTTCTCGTTCAGGTTCACCGGCGGGATCTCCGTCGGGATCTTGTCCGGTGGCATGATCGTCTGGAACCCCTGTGGCGGCGGGTTATTGGAGACAATCACATCCGGTGGCGGACGATCAGGCGGCGGCGGCGGCGGTGGCTCGGGCGGCTTGATGAACATCGCCGTGGTGTCCTGGAGGATCTTCGCCACCTGTTCAGCGGCCCCCTGGGTGGCTTTGACGGCGCCGAAGACAAGCACCACGTGGAGCACCACCGAGGCGATGGTCTGCCCCAAGCTGCGCTCCTTCTTCGGCTGGGATTCGATCAGGTGTTCGAACACGCGGACTACCTCCGCAAGCGGGACGAGACCAGCTACTCAGGATGGAATGTGGGGACCAGACTTCGCGTCATCCTTTAGGCTGGATGACAATTCGATGACAAAGAGATTAGCGATCGTCTTCGGGCAACGCAATCGGTGGATCCTGGTCGAGGCGCGGCAGCGTGACGCGGAAGGAACTCCCGCGACCTGGGCGGCTCTGGACCACAACAGTACCACCATGGGCCTCGGCAATCCACTTGACGATGGCGAGGCCCAATCCCGTCCCGGGACGGTCTCCCGTCCGAGAGCGCACCGGATCGGCACGCCAGAATCGCTCGAAGACATGCTCGAGATCCCCCGGGGCAATCCCGATCCCGCTGTCCTGCACGACGATTTCCGCGGCCTCCGGCGTTGCCAAGAGGCGCAAGGTCACACTGCCGCCCGACGGGGTGTATTTCACGGCATTGGTCACGAGGTTGAGCAACAATTGCCGAATCCGGGACTGGTCCATCGGTACTTCGAGTGGATCCTCAGGCAGCTCCACGGCCACCGTGACCCCGCCCACGTCCCCCAGAATCTCCGCCGTTTCCCCGACATCGACCACGAGCCCCCGCAAGTCGCCCACGGTACGCACCAGCGACGCCCGCCCCTCGTCGGCGCGGGCCAAGGTGAGCAGGTTGGTGACCAGTTCACTCATCTGGTTGATTTGCCGGAGGGTCTCATCGAGCGCTGCCACGATCTCGGTCGGTGTGTTCGGGTCGGTCAAGGAGCGTTCGACGCCCGCACGCAGGACCATCAGTGGAGTCTTCAGTTCATGCGACGCGTCCGCCGTGAATCGGCGCAACGCCACGAAGGACTGCTCGACGCGGTCCAGCATCGCGTTCAGGTTTTGGGCGAGCCGGGAGAGTTCATCCTGTCCGGCAGGCACCGCGAGTCGGCGGTGGAG
>JAHECN010000036.1 GCA_024641735.1 Gemmatimonadota bacterium
CCGAGTCGCTCTGGCGTGAGCCCGCCGGCGAGTCCAATCCGTACCGAGGGACCGATCGCCAGCCGAGCTGCGCGGGCAGCGGCGAGATCGATGGGGAACCCACGACCGCCCGCCGCGGAAGGCTCCCCCGGAACGCGCGGCTCCAGCAAGAGCACATCGCCCGCGCCCCAGTCAACAAGTGGCGGAACACCCGGAGTATCGGGCACACGAAGCACCTGCCACACTTCCAACCCAGACTCCCGGAGTTGTCGGGCGATCGCGGCATCGGACGGCCCATGGAGCTGGGCACCGGACAGCCCAGCTCGCGCTGAGATTTCCAGGATCTCTGCCGCACTCTGGTGCCCAAAGACGCCAATCACGGGCACGGCCTCCGCGGCACGCACCAAGTCTGCCGCCTCCGCGACCGTCCGGAGCCGTGGCCCCCCCGCGAAAATGACACCGAGTCGCGCGGCCCCGTGCCGCACCGCCAGCGCCACGTCCTCCTTACGCGTGAGGCCGCAGATCTTGACGTCAACGGCCACGACGGAGCACCCCGGCGAAGGCGGTCGCGGCACTCGTTGGATCACCATGGCTGGCGAGCGCGCCCCCGATGAGCACGGCATCCGCCCCAGCGACCGCAGCCTCCTCAACATGCGCCACCGTTGCCATGCCACTTTCCGCGACGGCAATCAGAGCGTTCGGAACCTTGGCAAGAAGCGCCCAGGCAGCGTCCCGGTGCATCGAGAAGTCATCGAGATCGCGCGCATTCACGCCGATCACCTGCGCTCCGGCGTCGATGGCGCGTGCGATTTCCAAGGCAGTGTGTGTCTCCACCAAGACCCCCAGCCCCAACTGCTCTGCCGTGACGATCAGCCTCCGCAAGGTCATGTCCGACAGCACGCGCACGATCAGCAACGCGGCGGAGGCGCCGGCGGCCCGTGCCTCAACCAACTGCACCTCATCGAGAATAAAGTCCTTCCGGAGCACCGGGAGATCGACCAGCCCAGCGACCCCCTCAAGGTCGGCGACGGAGCCCCCGAAATAGGGGCCATCCGTCAAGACCGAAATCGCCGAGGCGCCCCCGGCTGCATAGGCGCCGGCCAAGACACGGGGATCAAGCCCGGTGTTGATGGCGCCGGCCGAGGGAGACCGCCGCTTGACCTCCGCGATCAGCGTGACGTGCGACCCCCGGAGCGCTGAGGCAAAGGGCGCAGGTGGCCGAGCCGCCAGCAGTGCGCGCTCGAACTCGGCGCGACGTGCGCGCAGGGCGGGGAGGGTGGCTGTGGTCGTCGCGATGATGTCGTCAAGAACCGGCATATTGTCCTTCGGGAGACGTTCGGGTAGACTTCCTTCGGGTTCTCTTCGCCAAACCGCTCGGGAGGCCGTTGTGCCACTCACCAGAAAGCAGCGCGAAATTCTCGATTTCCTCTCTGAAGCCATCCAGGATCAGGGGTTTGCCCCCTCGTTCGAGGAAATCGCCGAACGGTTCGGCTATCAGTCCTTGGCCACGGTCCACGAGCACTTGACGAATCTTGAGCGGAAAGGGTACATCCGCCGCAACTACAACGAGAGTCGCGCCATCGAAGTCCTGCCACCGCGCGGCATTGCAGGGGCGACCGAGATTCCCTTGCTTGGCACCGTTGCGGCCGGCTATCCGATCGAGTCGATGATGAGTGGCGAGGTGGTGCAAGTCCCGGACGCCATGATCCCACGACGGGGCCCCAATTACGCCCTTCGCGTCCGCGGCGACTCCATGGTCGACGAGCAGATCTCTGACGGCGACCTCGTGGTCGTCAACGGAAGAGGATCGGCGGACAATGGGGAAATGGTGATCGCCCTCGTGAATGGCAACGAAGCCACCGTCAAGCGGTTCTATCGTGAACCGGGTGGGTGGATCCGACTGCAACCAGCCAACACGACCATGCTCCCACTCCGCTATCAAGAGGACGACGTCCTGATCCAAGGCATTGTCGTGGGAGTCATCCGCAAGTTCTAGCGGGTGGCGACGGCGAGGGCTGCGAGCCGGTCCGCGGCCCTGCCCCCTCGGAGGGACGCCTTGGCGAGCACAGTGCCTTCGGCCAGAGTCGGGGCGGCGCCTCCGACGTAAATCGCCGCACCCGCGTTCAGGAGGACGGCGGCCTCGAGGGCTGCCGCGCCCTTCCCCGTTTCGAGCAGGCGACGAAGCACCCCCGCATTGTCTGCCGGCTCCCCCCCTGCCAGACCATCCAGCGACGTTGTGGCCAGCCCGACTGAGACTGGATCGAAGGTCCACGACGTGATATTCCCGGATTGAACCTCCCACACGTCAGTTCTCCCCATCGGAGCGATCTCGTCCATCCCGACCTCCGCGTGTACCACAAGCGCGTGTTTGGCTCCAAGGCGCGCCAAGGCGCCGGCCATCTGTGGTCCACGTCCGCGATCTGCGACCCCGACGACCTGACGCCCCACAAGCGCAGGGTTCGCGAGTGGTCCGACCAGATTCATGATGGTCTGCACTCCCAGTTCCCGGCGGATTGGTGCGACATGGCGCATGGCTGGGTGGTAGAGCGGCGCAAAAAGGAAGACGATCCCCACCTCGGCGAGCACCTGGCCGGCCCGCTCTGGAGTAAGGTCGATTCCGACCCCGAGCGCTTCGAGTACGTCCGCCGAGCCGGAACGCGAGGTGAACGAGCGATTGCCGTGCTTGGCGATACGGACTCCAGCACCCGCCGCCACGAAGGCCGCCGCCGTCGAGAGATTGATGGTGGTGACTGTCCCGCCGCCGGTCCCACAGGTGTCCACGAGCTGCTCGGGGGACTCGGCCGGCACCCGTCGCATGGCCCGCCGCAGCGCCTGCACGGCCCCGGCAATCTCCTCCGGCCGCTCGCCCCGATCCCGCAAGGTGAGCAGCAGCGTCCGGAGTGCCTCGCCGCTCGCCCTGCCGGCCATCACCTCGCCGAAAGCGGCGTCTGACTCGGATTCGGTCAACCCGTTCCCCGCCGCCAGCATGGCCAGGGCGCTATCGAGGTGGGGCGTTGGGGTCGGGACAGAGGGCGATGACATTGGAGGGCAAGCGTATCGGGCCGACCGGCCTTTTGTCAATATTCACAAGGGTTTACGACGGTTGCCGCGACCCTCGGAGCGGGCTAGATTTCAGGGCTTCATGGAGCACGCTTTGCTTCTCACCGTGGAGTTCGACGGAACCGACTTTTCCGGGTGGCAACGCCAGCCCGGGCGTCGAACGGTCCAACTCGTTCTCGAGGATGCGCTGGCCCGATTGGCCGGCTCCCCGCGAACAGCGATCGCGGCCGGGCGGACCGACGCCGGTGTCCACGCGCGCGGGATGCCGGTCTCCACCACCATGCCGGCTCGCTGGTCCCTGACTGACCTCCTCCGCGCGCTGAACGCACTCCTTCCTCGAGACGTCGCCGTCCGAACGATCCAGACCATCGCGCCGGGGACGGATGCGCGCCATGCGGCCCGCGCACGCCGTTACCAGTACGACTTGGTGGTCGGCAGCACCGCGCGATCTCCGTTTTGCGGTCGCACAGTGTGGCCCCTCGGCAGAAGTCTTGACGGCGACGCACTGCACCGAGCCGCCGCGGCGTTGCCAGGGGAACACTCCTTCGTCGCCTTCATGGTGGTCGGTGAGCCGAAGCCGCACTATCGGTGCACCGTGAAGGAGGCCGTCTGGTCTGCGCCGACCCAAGACCACTTCCGCTTCACGGTTGCGGCCGATCGCTTCCTCCACCACATGGTGCGGATGTTGGTCGGGACGATGGTCGACATTGGGCTTGGGCGCCGTCCCGAGGAGGACATGCGCCGACTCCTGACCATGACGCACAATGCGGAAACGAGTCCGCCGGCTCCAGCCGCAGGGCTCTCCTTTCTGTCCGCCGAATTTCCTTCGACCTACTTCCTGGGAGAGCAAGTCTCGTGGTGACCCGTCGTTCACTTGCCGTCCTCTTCGCCTTTTTGGCTGCGGCCTGCCGTGGCGAGCAGCGCGCCAATGCCCAACAGTCGGCCGGTGCGTCTGCGCCGTCGGTCCTGTCGAGCGAACAACTCAACACGGGGCGTCGGACGTCTATCGTGGAAGCATCCGCACGTGTTGCGCCCGCGGTCGTTTCGATTCGCGTCACCCTCCCGACCCCGCGCCAGTCGGCGTGGGATCTCTTCACCGGTGCACAGCCCGGCACACCACAGAGCTTCGGGACCGGCTTCATCCTGCGTGCCGACGGCATTGTTATCACGAATCAGCACGTCGTCGCGAACGCCCAGCAGATCACCGTCACGCTCCCGGATGGCACCGACGTCGAGGGGCGACTCCTCGGGGAGGATGCGCTCACCGACATCGCGGTCGTCAAGCTCGACCGACGCGATCTCCCGGTCGTGCGCATCGGTCGGTCCAGTGACCTGATGATCGGGGAGTGGGCCATCGCGCTCGGGAATCCTTACACCTACCTGCTGGGTAACGCGGAACCGACGGTGACGGCAGGCGTGATCAGCGCGACCGGCCGCAACATTCTCCCGACCGGAGAACAGAACGGCCTCTACCTCGACATGATCCAGACGGATGCGGCCATCAATCCGGGCAACTCCGGCGGGCCATTGGTGAATTCCGTCGGTGAAGTCATCGGTGTGAATTCCTCGATCTTCTCGAGCAGTGGTGGCAGCGTCGGGTTGGGCTTCGCGATTCCCATCGAACGCGCGGTGCGCGTGGCCGAGGAAATTGTGCGCAACGGATCCGTGCGACGCGCGTGGGTCGGTTTGGATGTGGCGCAGGGCGGTGAGATGTCCGACTGGAAGCGGATGGGTGGGGTACCGGTGGGGAGTGTCGCGCCGACGGGCCCTGCGGCCCGCGCCGGGCTTCGCGCTGGAGATGTGCTGGTCCGCGCCAACGGGCGTCCCCTCCGGAATGCCCTGGATTGGGAGTCCGTCAAGCTGGACCTGCATGTTGGCGATTCCGTCGCGGTGACGGTGCAGAGCGCGGGCCGGACCGTCGAGCGGCGCCTGGTGTCGTCCGACTTGCCCACCGCGACGGCCGATCGCGTGCGCTTCGGCGGACTCGACCTGGTCACCCTGACCCCAGCCATTCGCGCCGAACTCGGCGTGCAGAGTGAGCTCGGTGCCGCCATTACCAAGGTGCCTGTCGAACTCGCCCGCGAAACCGGTCTTCGTGAACGCGACGTGATCGTCGCGATCAACCGAGTACAGATTCGGACCGCGCAAGACGTGGCACGCATCCTCGAAAAGCTGACGCCGGGGACCACATTTCAACTCGTGATCGAACGACGCGGCAACTACTACCCCCTGACGCTCAGGATCTGATGACTGACGCCCGCTGGCAGTCCCCGCTCTCCGGTCGATACGCCTCGCCCGCCATGCTCCGCCTCTGGAGTGAGGAATACCGCATCGGACAGTGGCGCCGCGTGTGGTTGGCACTCGCGGAATCCGAGCAGGCGCTGGGGCTCGACATTCCGGATGCGGCCATCACCGCGATGCGGGCGCACCTCGATGACGCCGATCTCGCGGTTGCTGCCGCCTACGAGAAGCGTTTCCGGCACGACGTCATGGCGCACGTCCATGCGTTCGGTGAACAGGCACCCGAAGCCCGTGCATACCTGCATCTCGGCGCCACCTCGGCCTTTGTCACGGACAACGCGGACGTCCTCGTCATGCGCGATGCGCTCGCACTGACGCTCGGCAGGCTCCTCGACGCAGTCGGGCATCTGCGCGCATTCGCGATACGCCACGCCAACCTGCCCTGCCTCGCCTACACGCACTTTCAGCCCGCGCAACTCACCACGGTAGGCAAACGGGCCACGCTGTGGATGCAGGACTTTGCGCTGGACATTGAGTCGCTCGTGTATCGGATCGAGACGCTGCGGTTACGGGGATGCAAAGGGACCACCGGCACGCAGGCGTCCTTCCTCGAACTCTTCGAGGGAGATCACGCGAAGGTCCGGGAACTCGAGTCCCGTATCACGAAGACGCTCGGGATGTCCCGCGCCTTTGCGGTGACCGGGCAGACCTACCCGCGAAAAGCGGACGCCCAGATCCTCGACGCACTCAGTGGCATCGCCCAGTCGGCGGCCAAGTTCGGGGCCGACCTCCGCCTGCTGCAACATGAGGGCGAATTGCTGGAGCCCTTCGAGTCGGAGCAGATCGGCTCAAGCGCGATGGCGTACAAGCGCAACCCGATGCGCGCCGAGCGGATCGGTGCACTTGCACGGCACGTGATCTCGCTGCAAGCCAACGGCGCGCACACGGCCGCGGCACAGTGGCTCGAGCGCACGCTGGATGATTCGGCGAATCGGCGGTTGACGCTCCCCGAAGCCTTCCTGGCCGTGGACGCGATCCTCCTCCTCGTGAGCAGCATTGCGCAGGGACTGGAAGTGCGCGAGCCGGTGATCCTGCGCCATGTGACCGAGCAGATGCCCTTCATGGCAACCGAACGTTGGCTGATGCTCGGTGTGCAAGCTGGTGGGGATCGACAGGCGCTCCACGAGGTGGTTCGGACGCACGCGATGGCGGTGCACGCCGAGGTCGCCGCCGGCGCCGAGAACACGTTGATGGATCGGCTCGCTGCGGACCCCGCGTTCTCGGGGCTGGATCGAACGGCGTTGAGCGCGGAGCTCGATCCCGCTCGGTATACCGGACGTTCCGCGATGCAAGTCACTGAATTCCTGGCAGAGTATCTGGATCCGCTCACCCACGGCGCCCGGCAGCACGCCGCCGTCGCCGAACGGGCGGAACTCCGCGTATGACCGCGCCACTGGTCGAGAGCCGCCTTCCGCTTCCCCTCTGGCGTCGTGGCAAGGTGCGCGAGGTCTACGAAGTTGGGGACGATCGGCTGCTGCTGGTCGCGAGCGATCGCGTCTCCGCGTTCGATGTGGTCATGGCGGAGGCAGTGCCGGACAAAGGCCGCGTGCTCACCCAGATCTCGGCTTTCTGGTTCCAGCGGATGGCGCATCTCACGCCCTCCCATTTCCTGACGGCGTCGACGGATGCGATTCTCGCGGAACTCCCCGCCCTGGCGCCACACCGCGCGGAAATTGCTGGGCGTGCCATGCTGGTGCGTCGGACGGCACCGGTGGCGTTCGAGTGTGTGGTGCGGGGCTACCTGACGGGATCCGCGTGGCAAGAATACCGGACAGACGGGACGCTGGCGGGGGAACCATTGCCACCCGGACTGGTCGAAGCGTCTCGCCTCGACCCACCGCTCTTCTCTCCGGCAACCAAGGCGGAATCCGGGCACGACGAGAATGTCAATTTCGACACGATGCGCGCCGCCCTCGGTCCCGCCCTGGCAGATGCACTCCGGGATCTCTCGACCGCCCTCTACGCGGCGGGTCGGCTGACCGCCGCCGACTGTGGCCTGATCATCGCCGACACCAAGTTCGAGTTCGGACTCGATCGGTCCGGTCATCCGATCTTGATCGACGAAGTGCTCACCCCGGACTCGTCGCGGTTTTGGGAGGCGGAGGGGTGGGCTCCCGGCCACACGCCGCCGAGCTTCGACAAACAACCATTGCGGGATTGGCTCGCTGCCGAACGCACAGCTGGACGTTGGAATGGTGATGCTCCACCACCTCACCTTCCCCCAGAAGTCGTGACCGCGACCCAGCTTCGTTATCGTGAGGCATACCGCCGGATCACTGGCCACGACCTCCCCGAGGAGTGCTGATGCGTGTTGCACCGGAAGGAATCCCGTTCATTGTCATCGCGTGGATCATCGCAGCGGCGTTGTTCATGGGCGGATATGTCGTGGCGGCCATCGTCTGGATCCCGATCGCCATCTGGGTGATCGCCTTCTTCCGGGACCCGGTCCGTGACGGGCCACGCGGCGACGACCTGATCATCGCCCCGGCCGATGGCAAGATCGTCAGCATCATTCCGATCCACGAGCCCGACGTCATCGGTGGCCCGGCGACGCGCATCTCGATCTTCATGAACGTGTTCAACGTCCATGTGAATCGGTACCCGAGCAACGGCACACTCACCTTCCGTCGGTACCGCCCGGGCAAGTTCGTGAACGCCGCTGCCGAGAAGGCGGCACTCGAGAATGAGCAGAGTGATCTCGGTATCACGACGCCACGAGGCGTCCTGCTGGTCCGGCAGATTGCCGGATTGATCGCCCGCCGCATCATCACGGATCACGAGAAAGGCCACGTCGTGCACCAAGGCGCGCGACTGGGGTTGATTCGCTTTGGCTCGCGCGTGGACGTCTTCGTCCCGGAAGGAGTGCGCATCATGGTCAAGGAAGGGGAAACAACGCAGGCCGGGATCACGGTCCTGGCGGAGTGGACATGAACCCGCAAGCACCCCGTGCAGGCATGCGGCGCGTGGTGGTGGTCATGCCGAATGCCTTCACGCTGGGCAATCTCTTCTTCGGGATCTGGGCGATTGTCGCCGCCGCCAACGGCAACTTTTTGTGGGCGGGGTGGTACATCGTCTTTGCTGCCGTGCTGGACATGCTCGACGGCCGAATCGCGCGCGCGTCGAATACCGGGTCACGCTTTGGCGCAGAGTTGGATTCGCTGGTGGACGTCATCTCGTTTGGCGTTGCACCGGCGATGATCATGTACTTCCTCGAGTTCTCCGCCGCCGGTCGACTCGCCTGGGTCATCTGCTTTTTCTACGTGGCCTGCACCGCCGTGCGTCTCGCGCGCTACAACGTGCTCTCCGGGCAATCGAGTGGGAAGCCCTCCCATTGGTTCACGGGCCTCCCCTCCCCCTCTGCAGGAATGACACTGGCCACGTACTTCCCGTTCTCGCAGACCGAGTGGTATCGCAACTCGCTCGCCTACCTGAATTTTCAACACCAAGGCCTGGTTTTTCTGGTCGTGATCCTCGGCCTGCTCATGGTCAGCAACGTCCAGTACCCGCGGTGGCCCGCAGCTGGCGTCCGGAGCCCGGTCCAGATCCTCGGCCTGCTCTGGTACGTGATCGTTCTGGTCGCGTCCCTGACGGTGCCGGAGTACTTCCTCTTCCCGCTGGGAATCGTCTATCTGCTCTTTGGGGTGATTCGACACATGGTCCTGTCGATCGCAGAGCGCGGCGACGATTCCAACGATGATCGACCAACCCACGCTTCCTCATCACACCGCGATCGCCGGCGAGACCGGCACCAGGAGACCGCTGAATGACCGTGCATGTCCATGTTCGCGTAATGCCCCGTCCGGGATTGCTTGACCCCCAAGGCCAAGCGGTCGAACACGCGCTGACCTCCCTTGGCTTTGCCGGTGCCGCTGCCGTTCGTGTGGGCAAGGCAATCGACTTCACGTTGGAGGCTGAGTCTCTGGTGGCGGCGGAGGCGATGGTTCGCGAGATGTGCGAGCGGCTGTTGGCCAATCCCGTCACCGAAGACTTCGTGATTGAGGTTTCCTCCTGATGGCCTGCGTTGCAGTCATTCGGTTCCCTGGCAGCAATTGCGAAACCGAAACGATGAGCGCCATCGTGCGGGCAGGCGGCGAAGCGACATTGCTCGACTACCGCGAGACATCCCTGCACGGGGCTGACGGCGTGATCCTGCCAGGCGGTTTTTCCTACGGGGACTACCTCCGCTCGGGGGCGATCGCACGGTTCGCCCCGATCATGGATGCCGTGCGCTCCCATGCTGAGCACGGCGGGGCAGTCATCGGGATCTGCAACGGATTTCAGGTCCTCTGCGAGGCCCACTTGCTGCCGGGCGCCCTGATGCGGAATGACGGACAGCGCTTCGTATCACGGCCGGTCGATGTTCGTATCGAACGCCGCCAGACCATCTGTACGTCAGAGTACGCCGAGGGCGAAGTCATTCGAATCCCCGTGGCGCACGGCGAGGGCCGGTTCGTCGCGGACCGTGAGACGCTTGCTGCGCTGGAGGCGGAGCATCGCGTCGTGCTCCGGTATGTGGCAGTGGCCGGCGCGGACGCTCCGCACAACCCCAATGGCTCCGCAAACGACATCGCCGGGATTTGCAACGCCGCCGGCAACGTCGTGGGCTTCATGCCACATCCAGAACGGCTTGCGGACCAGACGCTCGGCTCAGATGCCGGGCATCGGTTCTTCACCTCGCTGATGGGGCGCCTCGTCGGCGCGGGGGCGGCCGCATGACGACCACCATTCTCGCAGAACCGTTTCCCGGCGAGCGCCCGATCACCCCGGCCGTGGTGGCCGAACACAAGATCAACGACACGGAATACACGGCGATCCTCGCCTTGTTGGGCCGGACGCCAACGCTGACTGAGATCGGCATCTTCTCGGCACTCTGGTCCGAACACTGTTCGTACAAGCACACCAAGCCCGTCCTCCGGCGCTTTCCCGTTGAGGGACCGCAGGTCGTTCAGGGCCCCGGGGAGAATGCCGGCGTGTTGCGGCTCCCCGAGGGTTGGGCGGTCGCGTTCAAGATCGAGTCCCATAATCACCCGAGTGCGGTGGAGCCGTACCAAGGCGCCGCGACCGGTGTCGGGGGCATTCTCCGCGACGTCTTCACGATGGGAGCGCGGCCCGTGGCCGTGCTCAACTCGCTGCGACTTGGTCCGCTGGAAGACGCCCGCAATCGGTGGCTCTTCGCGGGGATCGTGAAGGGCGTCGGCGACTACGGCAATTGCGTCGGGGTCCCCACTTTGGGAGGCGAGGTCTGCTTCGCACCGGGCTACAGTGGCAATCCGCTGGTCAACGCGATGGCCGTTGGACTGCTTCGGGAGGCGGATCTCGCGACGGCGCGTGCCCATGGGGTCGGCAACCTCCTGCTGACCGTGGGAGCTCGCACCGGCCGCGACGGCATCCATGGGGCATCCTTTGCCTCAGAGGACCTGACTGCCGAAAGCGAGAAGCGACGTCCGCAGGTGCAGGTCGGCGATCCGTTCACGGAAAAACTGTTGCTCGAGGCATCGCTTGAATTGATTACCGGCGACTATATCGTCGCCATTCAAGACATGGGGGCCGCCGGTCTCACGTCCTCCTCCGCCGAGATGGCCGCGCGAGGGGGGGTTGGCGTCCTGCTGGACACCTCTCGCGTGCCGACGCGCGAGCCAGGGATGACGCCCTACGAGATCATGCTTTCGGAGTCGCAGGAGCGGATGTTGGTCGTCGCCGAGCCGCATCGCGTCGCGGAGATTCAGGCGGTCTGTGCCAAGTGGGAACTGGAAGCGGTCGAAGTTGGTCACGTGACCGACGATGGGATCTTCCGGATCGTGCACGAGGGCCGTACCGTTGCCGCCATTCCAGGCCAGGAGTTGGTGGACGGATGTCCCATCTACCAGCCACCCGCAGTTGAGTCTGCGGAGGCCGTCGCACGCCGTCAGCAGGTGCCGACCGTCACCGCGCCGTCCATCACCGATGCCCTGCGCCAGTTGCTGGACGCACCGACCATCGCGAGCAAGCGATGGGTCTTCGAGCAGTTCGATTCGACAGTCCGTGCCGGCACGGCAATTCAACCCGGTGGTGACGCCGGTGTCTTGCGCGTTGAAGGCACAGACTTCGGGATCGCCATGACGGTGGACTGCAACGCACGCCATGTCTTCCTCGATCCGTTTGAGGGTGGCAAGGGCGCCGTCGCGGAGGCCGCACGGAACATCGCCTGCACCGGAGCTCGTCCGCTGGGGATCACCGACTGCCTCAATTTCGGGAATCCGCAGAAGCCCGAAATCTTCTTCCAGTTTGTGGAAGCCTGTCGTGGGATCGGGGAGGCCTGTGTGGCATTCGGCACACCGGTGACGGGTGGGAACGTTTCGCTCTACAACCAGAACCCGACGGGAGCGATCGATCCGACGCCGACCATCGGAATGATCGGACTCTTGCGTGACATCACCACGGCGGTCCCGTCGCATTTCCAGTGCGAGGGAGACGCCATTCTGCTGCTGGGTCGGACCAATGGCCACCTGGGAGGGTCCGCGTACTGGGCGGAAGCCCTGGACATGGTGGCGGGCGCTCCACCCCCAGTCGATCTGGACGCGGAACGCGGGTTGCAGGAGACGTTGATCGGTGGCGCCGAAGCCCGGCTCATCCGCTCCGCCCATGATCTGAGCGATGGTGGATTGTCCGTGGCGCTCGCCGAATGCTGCATGGGAGGTCCGTGGGCCACGGCAGTGTTCGGCGCCGAGATTGATCTGTCACAACACGAACCGACCGTCTCCGATGCAGGGTACCTCTTTGGCGAGGACGGGGCGCGCGCCGTCATTTCTTGCGACCCGAAGCACGTGGCGGCGATTCAGTCGCTCGCGGCCGTCCACGACATCCCGGCACACTATCTCGGGCGCGTCACAGCCTCGGGTGCCGCGTTGGACATCCATCGCGACGGGCGTGCATGGTCGTGGCCGACGGCCGAGCTCCGGCAAATTTACTTCGAGGCCATTCCTCGGCGAATGGCGGCGCTCGGGTCCGTGCCGGGAGGAGAGTAGCGATGTGCGGAGTCATCGGTGTGTCAGGGGTTCCAGATGC
This sequence comes from Gemmatimonadota bacterium, assembly GCA_024641735.1. Lineage (GTDB taxonomy): Bacteria > Gemmatimonadota > Gemmatimonadetes > Gemmatimonadales > GWC2-71-9 > Palsa-1233. The sequence goes on from JAHECN010000036.1 coordinate 12,385, forward strand.
GTCGCGTCTTGCGTACCTCGGCCTGTATGCGCTCCAGCATCGTGGTCAGGAGAGCGCCGGGATCATGGCAGTCGGAGCAGCCCATCCGGCCAAGCTCACTCGGGCGATGGGGCTCGTGGCGGATGCGTTCTCGGAGTCGGGCCTGGAGGCACTCCCAGGAGACGCGGCGATCGGGCACACCCGCTACTCCACGGCTGGGAGCACCGTCCTTGCGAATGCGCAGCCATTCTTGGTGGACTATCACGCTGGCGCCCTCACCGTGGCCCACAACGGCAATCTGGTGAATGCTGACGTGCTGCGGGACGAGTTGGTCCGAGAAGGCGCCATCTTTGTCTCCAACAGCGACACGGAAGTCCTGATCCACTTGATCGCCCGTTCCTCGGCGCCGACGGTCGAGGGGCAGATTCGCGATGCCCTCGAGCGCGCGGATGGCGCGTATTCCCTCGTCATCGGCGTGGGACGCACCCTGTACGCGGCCGTGGACGCGCGGGGCTTTCGACCGCTCTTCGTCGGGCGCGTGGAGGACGGACTGGTCGTCGCGTCCGAAACCTGTGCGCTGGACCTCGTCGGGGCGTCGAACATGCGGGAACTGCAACCAGGAGATTTCTTCCGGCTGCACGATGGCCAGCTCACGGAACTCGCACCACTCACCCCACGACGCGTGACGCGGTGCATCTTTGAATTGGTGTATTTCTCACGTCCCGATTCCACGATTTTCGGCGAGTCCGTCGATCGCGTGCGGCGTGAACTGGGCCGGCAGTTGGCCCGCTTTCACCCGGCAGCGGGCGCCGACGTCGTCTTCTCGGTCCCCGACTCCGCCAACGTCATGGCGCTCGGCTACTCCGAAGTTGCCAAGATCAAGCTCGAGCATGGCCTGATCAGAAATCACTATGTCGGGCGCACCTTCATCAATCCGACCCAGCGCCTGCGAGTGGAAAAGGTCAAGATCAAATTCAACGCGGTGCGGGAAGTGATTGCCGGGAAGTCAGTGGTCGTGGTGGACGATTCCCTCGTCCGCGGGACTACCAGCAAGGGCCTGGTCAAGATGATCCGCGCCGCCGGCGCACGGGAGGTGCACCTTCGGTTGGGTTCGCCGCCGATCACGGGGCCCTGTCACTACGGCATCGACACGCCGAATCGCGAGGAACTGATCGCGGCGACACATTCGCGCGAGGAGATCCGGGCACATCTGGGCGTCGACTCGCTGGAGTATCTGAGCCTGGATGAAATGATCGACGCCACGTCGCGCGAGACCAAGTGGTGCCACGCCTGCTTCTCGGGCGACTATCCGACGCCGGTCCAGTTGACGTTGGGCGCCATCCCCAGTGTACCCGAACTCCTCGAGGTCGCGCCGTGAGCGATCCCTACGCCCAGCAGCCGTTGGTCTATTCCTTCGGGCAAGGTCGCGCCGATGGCTCCTCGGCCATGAAGGAACTGCTGGGTGGCAAGGGCGCTGGACTCGCCGAGATGACAACTCTCGGCATCCCGGTTCCGCCCGGCTTTACCATCGCTTCGACGTTGTGTCAGACCTATCTCGACCTGAACGCCTTCCCTCCCCGACTGACGCGACAACTTGAGGCCGCCTTGCAACGCCTCGAGGCGACGACGGGCCGGGGATTCGGGAACGTGGCCAATCCCCTGCTCGTCTCAGTCCGCAGCGGGGCTGCCGTGTCCATGCCGGGCATGATGGAAACCATCCTCAACCTCGGCCTCAACGATCAGACCGTGGAAGGCCTCGCCGCACTGAGCGGCAACCCCGCCTTCGCGTGGGACTGTTATCGCCGCTTCGTGCAGATGTATGGCGTCGTGGTGTTCGAGTTGCCGCGGACGCCATTCGATTTGCTGGTCGAGGAAGCACGAGTCGCCCATGGGGCGGCGCGCGACATCGACCTTCCCGTGGCCGCCATCAAGGCCCTCGTGGCGCGATTCAAGGCGACGATTGCTGAACACTCGGGGCGCGCCTTTCCGGAGGCGCCGATGGAGCAGCTCTGGGGCGCCGTCGCCGCCGTATTCCAAAGCTGGAACACCCGCCGGGCGATCGACTATCGACGGATTCACGACATCCCAGACACCATGGGAACCGCCGTCAATATCGTCGCGATGGTGTACGGCAATCTGGGCGAGACCTCGGGGACCGGCGTCGCCTTCTCGCGGAATCCGTCGACGGGCGAGGCGACGCTGTACGGAGAATTCCTCTGCAATGCGCAGGGCGAAGACGTGGTCTCCGGTGCACGCACTCCGCAGCCGATCGAAACGCTGCGCGATGTCATGCCTGGGGTCTATCAGGAACTCGAGCGCATGGGGCGCACGCTCGAGCGCCACTTCCGCGATGTGCAGGACATGGAGTTCACCATCGAGGAGGGTCGGCTCTACATGTTGCAGACTCGGCGCGGCCAGCGATCGGGGCAGGCCGCCTTTCGGATTGCCTGCGAGATGGTCGGCGAGGATTTGATCAGCGAAGAAGAAGCGGTGGCGCGCATTCCGCCTTCCGCGTTGGAGCAGTTGCTGCATCCGATGATTGATCCGGGCGAGGCGCTCGACCGATTGACCACGGGGCTCCCGGCGTCGCCGGGCGCGGCGTCCGGCCAGATCGTGCTCACGGCAGACGACGCTGAGCTACGGGCCCGGCGCGGCGAGGCCGTCATCTTGGTGCGACGCGAGACCTCGCCGGAAGACTTCCACGGCATGGTCGCGGCCAAGGCCGTCCTCACCGCACGCGGAGGGATGACCTCGCACGCGGCGGTGGTCGCCCGCGGCATGGGAAAGCCGTGTGTTGCTGGCGCACAGGACGTCACGGTGGATGAACACACCCAGACGGTCCGCTTCGGCGATCGCGAGCTGAAATTGGGAGACTGGATCACCCTCGATGGGTCAACCGGTGTGGTCTACGCCGGGCAGACCAGGTTGCTCGCCCCACAACTCGACCAGTACTACTACACCCTGATGGCCTGGGCGGACAAGATTCGTCCGATGAAGGTTCGGGTGAACGCGGACACGCCCGCCGATGCCCATCGCGGTCGCGATCACGGCGCGGAAGGGATCGGCCTCTGCCGCACCGAGCACATGTTCTTCGATGGGGATCGCCTGCTCGCCATGCGCGAGATGATCGTCGCGGAGGATCGTCCGGCCAGGGAAAAGGCGCTGGCCAAACTCCTCCCGATGCAACGCGGCGACTTCGAGGCAATCTTCCGAGCGATGGAGGGATACCCTGTCACGATCCGGCTCCTCGACCCGCCGCTCCATGAGTTTCTCCCGAAGGACGAAACGGAACTCGTCCAACTTGCGGAAGATCTTGGGCGTCCGCTCGAGCATCTCCGCGCAGTGATCGAGTCCCTGCATGAATCCAATCCGATGCTCGGTCTGCGCGGGTGCCGACTCGGCATCGTATACCCCGAAATTCCTGCGATGCAGGCCCGCGCGATCTTCGAGGCGGCCTGCACAGTCGCCGCACGCAAAGGACGCGTCATGCCGGAAGTCATGATTCCGCTGGTCGCGTCTGTCGTGGAGTTCCGTCGCCAATCCCTGATCGTCCGGCAAGTCGCCGAGGAAGTCTTCCGCGAGCGGCAACTCACGGTGCCTTATCTGTTGGGCACCATGATCGAACTTCCGCGGGCCGCCCTGACGGCGGACGAGATTGCGCGTGAGGCACAGTTCTTCTCGTTTGGCACCAACGACCTGACGCAGACAACATACGGGCTGTCCCGTGACGATTCAGGACGCTTCCTGCCGCACTACATCGAGACCGGGATCATCGATCAGGATCCTTTCCAAACGCTGGATATCGCGGGCGTGGGCAAGCTCGTGAAGATGGCCTGTGACTTGGGCCGTTCGACCCGTGCCGACTTGAAGTTGGGCATCTGTGGCGAGCATGGCGGCGATCCCGCCTCGATTGCGTTCTGTGAGACTGTTCGAATGAACTACGTCTCGTGTTCTCCCTTTCGCGTTCCGGTAGCGCGTCTCGCCGCGGCCCAAGCAGCACTCGCGGCACGCGGCACGGTGGACCGGACCAAGGCAACCGTATGAGCAATGCACCACTCGTAGGACTCGTGATGGGAAGCGACTCCGACTGGGCGACGATGCAGCACGCAGCAGCGCGCCTGCTCGAGTTCGGCGTGGCCTACGAGGCGCGGGTCGTCTCGGCGCACCGGACCCCGGACCTCCTCTACGAATACGCCGAAGCTGCGGCCGAACGGGGGTTGCGCTGCATCATCGCCGGCGCTGGTGGCGCCGCACATCTGCCCGGCATGCTCGCCGCGAAGACGATCGTACCAATTCTGGGAGTGCCTGTCGCCTCGAAGCACTTGAAGGGAATGGACTCACTGCTCTCGATTGTGCAGATGCCGACAGGAGTTCCGGTGGCCACATTCGCGATCGGTGATGCCGGCGCGCACAATGCCGCCCTCTTCGCCATCGCCATCCTCGCACGGGAAGACGCCGCGCTGGCCACCGCACTCGACGCGTTCCGCGCGTCGCAGGACGCCACGATCCGCGGCCTGACCCTCCCGCCCGCGTGATCCTCCCGGGCGGCACCCTTGGGGTCTTGGGTGGTGGGCAACTCGGGCGCATGTTTGCGGCCGAGGCGCAGCGTCTGGGTTACCGCGTGGTCGTGCTCGATCCGGATCCTGAGGCTCCCGCTGGCCAAGTGGCCCACGACATGATCGTGCGTGCCTGGGACGATCCTATCGGTCTCGCGGAACTCGCCGCGCGGGCAGACGCCATCTCGACGGAATTCGAAAATGTCCCGGCCGAGGCCCTGCGTACCCTCGCCCAGGACCGCCCGGTCTACCCGTCGGGCGACGCGGTCTGGATCACGCAGGATCGGGCGCGCGAAAAGAGCTTCCTTGCTGACGCCGGGGTGGAGACCGCGGCGTGGCATCCCATCACCGACCCCAGCGACTGCGCACCCGCATGGGAGGCCATCGGGGGAGCGCAGGGCATCTTGAAGACGAGCCAGTTGGGCTACGACGGCAAGGGACAGGAGCGAGTGGATTCCTTGGCTTCACTCCGCTCTGCATGGCAGCACCTCGGGGCGGTCCCCTGTGTCCTGGAGCAACGCATCGCGCTCGCCACCGAGATCTCGGTGATGGTGGCCCGCACCGCCGATGGCATCACGACGACGTGGCCAGTCGGGGAGAACGTCCACGTCGATGGAATTTTGCATACCACGGTCGTCCCGGCCTCCGTCTCGGAATCCACGGCCACCAGTGCGCGCACCATCGCGACGCACATCGCGTCGGCCCTCGGATATGTCGGCGTCATGGGCGTCGAGTGTTTCGTGGCGACGGATGGACGTCTCCTTGTCAATGAGCTGGCCCCGCGTCCCCACAATAGCGGCCATTGGACGCTCGACGCCGCGGTGACCTCGCAATTCGAGCAGCAGGCTCGCATTCTCGCTGGGTTGCCGTTGGGGGAAACGTCTGCATATGGACCGACCGCGATGGTCAACATTTTGGGGGACGCGTGGTCCGGCGGTGAGCCACGCTGGGACGCCGCGCTCTCGCTCCCGGGGGTCCGCCTCCACCTGTACGGCAAACGTGAGGCGCGGCCCGGTCGCAAGATGGGCCATCTCACGGTCACTGCCGAGACTGCATCCGATGCGCTCGCGCGCGTGCTCGCCGCGTGGCGTGCCTTGACCACTTGACCTTCTGCTTCCACGGAGTTTGCTGATGCTGCTGATGACCCTGCTCTCGCTCACGCTCGCTGCTGACCCCACCTGTACGCCGCAGCGCCCGATGGCCTCGGTCCTGACCCGGGCGTCGAAGTACGACTCGACCAGCACCACGGTCGGCGCGGCACAGGTCACGATCTGCTACGGCAGACCGCTCATGAACGGCCGGACAATCTTTGGTTCAAGCATGGTGCCGTACGGGAAGTTGTGGCGCACGGGGGCCAACGAGCCGACCATCATTCATACGACCGCACCAATCATGGTGGCAGGCATCCGGCTCGCGGCCGGCAGTTACTCCCTCTACACGATTCCGAAGGCGGGCGATGCGTGGGAGATCATCATCAATCGCTCCATCACGCAATGGGGACACGAGGGGAGTTACGAGGCGGTGAGCGCTCAGGAACTCGGTCGCGGGAAGGCACCCAGCACGTCGTTGGCGGATCCGGTCGAGATGTTCACCATCGTGGCGAGCCCATCCGCATTCACGCTTTCGTGGGAACGCACCAAGGTGGTGATCCCCGTCGGAAGCGCCAAATAGGGGATTTCGGGCCGAAGTCCGGCCGATTCACACCCCCGGGGGTTCACCGCGCCCCGGGCCCCTGCTAGACTGCCAGAGTATGAATTGATCAAGACGACACCCGCCCACACGCGGATCGCCGTGAGATCGGCTTTCCCTCCGGCTGT
>JAHECN010000176.1 GCA_024641735.1 Gemmatimonadota bacterium
TCCGCGAGCCGCGTTGCGCTCATTTCGGTGCTCAACACCGCGACCCGGTGGCCCTGCGTGGCGACACGGACCGCGATCCCGAGGGCCAGGGCGCTCGAGCCGCTCCCGCTGTCGCCGCCCAATACGATGAGGTCTTCACGCCGAAGCCCGCCTCCGAGCACGAGGTCGAGCGCGGCGAAGCCGGTCGGGATGCGGGTGGTCATCTGGCGGTTTCCTCCTGCCGTCGTTCATGGATGATGCGGGCCGCGGCGGCCACCGCCTCTGCCGCTTCCGTCCCCAGCGCATCTCGGGCCGGTGCGACAAGCTGGGCCAATGCGACCCGGGCCGCCGCTGGGGTGGCGTCCTCAAGGTGGCTGAGTGCGGCCGCGAGCCCCCGCGCCAGCGGCCGCGGAACCGTGAGCGGGGCGAGCCGTTGGGCCAACAGGGCCACCCGCCGACGATCGCCCTTCTCGGGTGGTTGGTCGCGAGCACCGAGATCGAGCGCGACTCGGGTCGTCAACCAGAGCGCAAAGGCGCCCTCGCGCTTCGGTCCTCGCTGCAGGCGCTGTTGCAGGTCAAGGAGTGCCAGCAGGGGTGCGCTCCACTCGCTCATCGTGGCAGCGAGCTGAGGGCGTTCGCGACGGCCTCCGGGAGGATCTCCACCAAGCACCGGTGATGGCCCAGCGGGCATTCCGGTCCACCATGCGGCGAACAAGGGCGGCAGGGGAGGTCGCGCTGGAGCACTGTAGCGCGGGCCTGATACGGGAAGAAGCCGAACTGCTCGACTCCCGGGCCATAGAGCGCCACGGCAGGGGTGCCCACGGCGGTGGCCAGGTGGGTGACGCCCGTGTCGCCACCGACCATTGCGCGGGCGCGCTTGAGCAGGGCGGCGGTCCCGGACAGGGTGAAGAGCCCCGCCGCACTCGCCGCCGTGTCGCCACCGGCCTCCGCGATGGCCGTGGCCATGTCGCGGTCCCCGGGGCCGCCGAGCACCACCACGTCGCAGGTGGTCCGGAGCCGACGCGCCAGCGCCGACCAATGCTCCACCGGCCAGCGTTTGGTGGCGTGCGCGGCACCCGGCGCCAAGGCGATCAGGGTGCGGGCGACGCCCAGCCGATGTTCCTGCAGAAAGGCCTCGGCCGCCCGCTGGGCCTCCGACGTCACGAAGAACTCCGCCGGCTCACCGTCCGGCGTGACGTCCAGCCCCACTGCGGCCTCGAAGTAGCGCTCGGCCACTGGCCCCAGAGCGCCACCGCGCCGCGCGCCGGACTGAATCAGCATCGCCCGGCGGATCCGGTGCTTGGAGTAGGAGGACCACGACCCCCCCACCAGCCGCCGCAACGTGTGGGACCGCAACGAGCCGTGCAGGTCGAGCCGGTGGCTCCATGCGGTCTGCCGGAGCGTGGCAGCCAGCGGTCCCAGCCCAGTCCCACGCTTCCAGGTCACCACCTCAGTCAGTCGCGGATTGTGTTGCACCGTCTCCGCCATGTCCTCCCGCACCACCATGGTGATCCGGGCCTTCGGGTGACGCGTCCGAATGGCACGGATCAGCGGAGTGGTCAGCAACAGGTCGCCGATCGAGGAGAAGCGGACGAGGAGGACGGCGGGGGGAGACGACATAGGGGAAAGCTACAGTCGGAGAGAGGAGAAAAGAGAGAGGAGAATGGACAATGGGCATGGCTGCCGTCTGTTTCTCCCCCTCGTTCTCGCTTTTCTCCTTTCTCCTCTCTCGCCTTAGCTTCCGTTATGTCCCGACCGCGCAGCATTCTCTGGGTGGACGACGAAATCGCCACTCTCGATTCGCAGGTGCTCTTCCTTGAGCAGCAGGGCTTCACCGTGGAGCGAGTCGCCAACGGTGAGGATGCGTTGGTGCTGCTCCGGCGTCAGCCCTACGGGGTGGTGTTGCTGGACGAGCAGATGCCGGGGCTGAGCGGGCTCGAGTTGGTCCCAATGCTCCGCGCCATCGATGGCGCGATGCCGGTGGTGATGGTGACCAAGTCAGAGGAACCGGAGACCCTGCGCGACGCCATCGGTGCCGAGATCGCGGATTACCTGACCAAGCCGGTCGCACCTCGGCAGGTGCTCTCCGTGGTGACGCGTCTGCTTGAGGGTGACCGGATTCGCCAGCAGCGGCTTTCACGCGACTTCGTGACGCGATTCCGCGAACTGGAAGGTCGGCGAGGCGAGGCCTTGGCGTGGCGCGAATGGGTCGAGTTCATCGCCGAGTTGGCGGAGTGGGAAGTGAAGCTGGGGCAGGCGGATGAGCCAGGGCTCCAGGAAGCGCTCCGCAATCTGCAGGAGAGTGTGCGGCTGGACTTCGCACATTTCCTGGAGGCCAACTATCCCGGCTGGTTGGTCCATCGTGGTGCCGACCGTCCACCGCTCTCGGTCGATGTCGTCTCCGAGTTTGTGCGCCCGACGCTCGAGATCCACGGCCGCGTCATGCTCGTGGTGGTCGATTGTCTCCGGCTTGATCAATGGGCGATGATCCGACCGATTGTCGAGCAGTACTTCGATGTCGAAGTGGACCACTATTTCTCCATCCTGCCAACGGCCACACCGTACAGTCGGAACGCGATCTTCTCTGGGCTCTATCCGTCGGAACTCTTCGCTCGGCACCCTGCGTGGTGGGACGAGCGCGAGGAGACCTCGCTGAACGCGCACGAGCAGGAGCTGCTGGTCGAGCAGCTCCGTGAACTCACCGGTCGTGACATTCCGGTCCATTACGAGAAGATCTTCTCTGCCGCAGAGGGCGAGGCGATGCTCCGCCGCCTGTCAGGGCATCTCGCTCGCGACGGAGTCACCGCGCTGGTCTTCAATTTCATCGATCAGCTCACGCATGGTCGCACCGAAAACCAGGCACTCTTCGAAGTCGCGCGCGATACCACCGCCCTCCGTGCCCTGACCAAGACCTGGTTTGAGCGCTCCGCACTGATCGAATCGCTGAAGGAAGCCGAGCGGCGTGGTGTGCCGGTGCTCCTTACCACGGATCACGGCTCGATCCATTGTCACACGCCGGCCACGGTATTCGCGCGTCGCGATGCCTCGGCGAGTCTGCGCTTCAAGTTTGGCGAGGATATCCGAGTGGACGACCCAAACGCCGCGATCGTCGTCGATGATCTCGCCGCGTGGGGCATTCCTGAACGCCAACCCGGTTCGCGTCTCGTGATGGCAACGGGTGATCGCTTCTTTGTCTATCCCACCAAGCTCCGCGAGTACCAGGCGCGCTACCGGGGCGCGTTCCTGCATGGCGGTGTCTCGCCGGAAGAGGTCGTCCTGCCGGTCGCCCTGCTCCTGCCGAGGCGGCACTGAGTCGGCCGTCGGTGCGCCGGCGCCTCTTCGGGCTGCTGCGCCCGGAGCGCGGGCGTTTCGCGTTCGGCATGGCCGCCGCGTTGGTGGGCGGCGTCTTCGACGCACTGACACTGGTCATCCTGCAGCCACTCTTCAACGCACTCTTTCCGAGCGGTGGCTCGCTGGTTCCCGGCGACAGTCGACTGCAGGTCGCCGTGGATGCGATGCTGCAGCCGTGGGTCGCTGGCGTTCCGCCGGAGGCGGTCGCGGCGCGTCTCGTGGTGCTCTTCCTCGTGGCCCTCGGGATCAAGAACATCGCCACCTACGTGGCGGCCTATTCCTCGGTGCTGGTGCAGGAAGGGGTCGTGCGCGACCTGCGGACGCGGCTCTTCGCGCACTTGCTGCGACTGGATCTGGACGTCTTCCAGCGGACGCGTGGTGGTCAACTCAGTACTGGGCTGATCAACGACGCGGATCAGGTGAAGCTGGTCGTGGTCGCGGCACTCGCCGGCTTCTTCCAGAACTTCGTGATGATCGTCGGCATGCTCGTGGTCATGATGGGGACCTCGGTGCGGTTGACGGCGATGGTGTTGGTGCTCGCACCGATCCTGGTCTTCGGTGTGCAATCGCTACTCGGGCGATTGAAGCGGCATGCGCGCACCTTTGTCCATGAACGCGGCGAACTCACGGCCACCATCAACGAACGTCTTGGCGCGATGAAGTTGATTCGCGCCTTCGCCGCGGAAGAGAGTGAGGCGCGCGGCTTCGCGGCGCAGGCCGATCGCTATCGCAAGGGATTGGTCCGGACGCAGCGCTTTGCCCTGCTGACCTCTCCGGTGAGCGAGCTCTTCGGTGGCGCGGTGATCCTCCTCATCCTCTGGGCCGCCGCCAATCCACTGGTTTCAGGTGTCGTGCTCGAACCGGGCGCCACGTTGATCTTTCTCGGCGCAGCATTGAAGGTGATGTCGCCGATCAAGGCGATCACCAATTTCCCGGCGCAACTCGCGACGGCGGAGGCGAGTGCGGAGCGGGTCTTCGCCATTCTCGACCTCCCTGCGAGCGAAGGCCTCGAAGCGGGTGGCAAGGCGGCCACCTTTGGCGACGCCTTGACCTTCGAGCATGTGACCTATGGCTACGACCCGTCGCAGCCGGTGCTCCGCGACGTGACCTTTCGGGTTGGCAAGGGTGAGGTGGTGGCACTCGTCGGGCCAAGCGGGGCGGGGAAGACGACGTTGCTGGAATTGGTGCCGCGCTTCCACGACCCCCAAAAGGGTGTCATCACGCTTGATGGCATCCCACTGCCCGAACTCAGTCGGGCGTCGCTTCGGTCGCTGATCGCAGTGGTCAGTCAGGACACCGTCTTGCTGCATGACACGGTGCGGGGCAACATCGCCTACGGGCAGCCCCACGCCACCGACGCCGAAGTGGAGGCCGCCGCACGCGCGGCGAACGCACACGAGTTCATTGCCGCGCTCCCGGACCGATACCAGACGGTATTGGGGGAGCGCGGGACGCGGCTCTCCGGTGGTCAGCGGCAACGGATCGCGATTGCACGTGCCCTGCTGCGGG
>JAHECN010000037.1 GCA_024641735.1 Gemmatimonadota bacterium
GTGTCACCCTATATCGCCGGATTTGATGCCCTGGTGCTCGGTGTGCAGCTCGACGCCGGCCCGCTCTTCGGGCTCAAGGCCGTTCGATTGGTCCCCGAGTTCGCGATCGGCCTGAGTGGCGACGCGTCGGTGCTCTTCGCGGTGGGTGGCGAGTATCGCTTCCGGACGCTCAAGATGAGCGAAGCCGGCACCCGGATTCAGCCACACGTCCGCGTCAGCCTCGGCCTGCTTGCCGCGGGCGGCGACACGAGTTCCGAATTCGGGTTCAACGTCGCGTACGGCGTGACGTTGGCACGCCCCACTGCCACGGGTCCGCGGCTGTTCGTGGAACACCAGGGGATCGGGTTCTTCGATCACAACCGTCTGGCCGCCGGATTGCGCTGGCAGTTCTGAGTACCAAGGGATGATCGAGTGGAAGGCGGCTGAACGCGTTCGTGCGTTCAGCCGCCTTCGGCCATCTTGCGCACGGTATTGAGGTTCCGCCCCGTCATCGTCACGCCCAACGCCTTCTCCACTGCACGGTGGATCTTTGGATCACTCTCGCGCGTGACGCGCAACCAGTGCAACTCCCGCCCGACCACCGCAAAGCGATCGCTCGCACAACTCAGGGCCGCGATCGCCGTCCCGACCGCCTTCGTCGGCGCCTCTTTCAGGAAACAAAACATCTGGGCATGCGCCGCCGCGATCTCCTTCTGGGTGAAGGGTGCAGCACGGATCACGGCGACCAGTTCAGTCGGCGTCCGGATGAAGGTCTCGACCTCGAACCCAAGCGCTTCGCGGAGAAGCGCCTCGATGCGCGGTTCCAAGGTCGCGGGACTGCTCCGTGTGCGGTAGCGGACATTGCCGCTGGCGATGTGGGTGGTGACGGCATCGAGACCGAGGCTTTCGAACAGCCCGACCAGTTGGGCCATCTTCACCTGACGGCCCCCGACGTTGATGGCGCGGAGGAAGGCGACGTGGGTGCTCACCCGATGTCCACCAGGAGGGGGAACGGCGAGGCGACATCCGACCGCACCGTCATCTAGTTGGCATACGACTCGAGATACCCGCATCGGGTGCAACGAAACGACGTCACGGCGTGCGTCTCACGGTCCTTGATCTTGAGTCCCTTCCAGAACGATCGCTCCGGAGTGCCTTCAACCCATTTCTGCGTGTCCTTCGAATCATGATGGCCCTTGTCCACCACGAACCCGGGCTCCATCGGACCGCGACAACGGAGGCATTCTCTCGGTTCAGCCATGGTACACCCTCCGAATGCATTGGAAGAAGCGCGCAGCGACGACCGGACGGAGCTACGCGGTTACGACCCAGACCGAACGTTTCGCGACGACCAGTGAATCGCCCGGATCACCCACCCGGACCTGCTACGCGACAGGACCATCAGCTCTGCACCAATGGAATTCACCGCGCGCTCGCGGTACGTCCCCTGCGTCGTGCTGGTGGAGGTTGCCCACGCCACGTCGCCACTGATCCGCACCATGACGGCACCCCGCGCGCTCGGCATCGCCTTGCTGTAGGCGATGTCGGCGGCAAGGTGATGCGCATGATACTCTGAGCGCGTCTCGACGTCGCCGCTCTCGAGGATGACGGCGTCCGACGCAAGCAACCGGAGGGCTGCGAGGGAGTCACCACTGGCGAGCGCCGCATGATAGGCCTCAATGGTCGCCACGACCGCGGCAGAGTCCGTCGCGGCGGTTTGGGCCAGCAGGGAGCCGCCTGGCACCGCGAGCATGGCGCAGAGTGTTGCGAGCGTGCGGATGCGCATCAATGGTCCGGCGTAGGGGAGCGAAGACAGTCGGTGCATGGCTAGTGGACGCGGATGGGCATGATCGCACGACCCGGCGATTCCGGAAAGTCGGGTGGGCCGAAGTCAAAGCGGTAGAGCCCGGCGCGCGGCGGCGTGAACGCGAAATCGTAAATTTCACCGGCTTGGAGTGTTTGCGTCGCGGGACGAAGCGTCTGCTGCCCGGGGACCGTGGCAGCGCCGTCCTTGGCCACGAGGCGCCATTGGGCCGGAAGGGAATCCTGACCCAGGGTTACTTCGGTCGGCAGATCCCAGGTCATCGCGATCAGCCGAAAACGGTGGACCCGTCCCGCCGCCAGATGCAGGGTGTCCGGCTCCCGACGGCCATTGAGGAGCGTCGGCGCGAACGGTCCCAGGATCACCTTGCGCGTCGGTCCGGCGGACGAGAAGAAGAGGATGTGGTCAACGGCCGGGTCGAACTGCTCGCCAGGTTCGAGCACCACGATGGGCGCATACAGCCCCGAGGCGATCTGGGCGTTTTCATTGAAGTGCGAGTGATACATGAACGTCCCAGCGCGGGGTGGCGTGAAGCGCACGGTCAGTGAATCACCGGGAGCCACGGAGGGGACGTAGCGCTCGCCCATGCCGCTCCAGTCCGGGACGCCGTCTGCCGGGCTCTCCAGCTCGATCCCATGCCAGTGCACCGCGGCAGGTTCCTTGGCATGGTTCACGATGGTGATGGCGACACGTTCGCCCCGTTGGAGAATCAGGGTCGAGCCCGGCATCGGCATCGCGGACGGATCCGCGGCCTCGGGTGTGCCACCGAGGACGAAGCTGTACCCCGGATGGTCTCCGTACATCCCGGCCCTCTGGCGGACCTCGAGTCGGATCGGGCGCGCGGCCCCGCTGTGCCCGAGCCAGCCTGGTTTCGGCGCGACCTGAATGCCGAGGACCAGCCCGAACATCTGGTGGGCCATGCCACCGTGCTCGCCCGTGTCGGGACCGTGGTAGACACCCATCTTGGTATCGAGCGAGCTGACGTGATCGAGATGTCCGATGAAGTGGCAATGGTAGATCCAGTTGCCCGGTTCGGTCGGGGCCCACACGAAGGTGGCCGTCGCACCGGGGTTGACCACCTCGGTGACCGCGAGTCGATGCGCCGCCGGTGCATAGAGCGTGTCCCGCACACCATCCCCGGCCGACTCCATTTGGAAATAGAACCCGTGGAGGTGCATCGGGTGGGGAGCACCGGTGAGATTGAGGATGCGCCACCGCACCGAATCACCCTGCGTCATCAGGATGCGCTCGGTGTGGGGCCATGACAAGCCGTTGATCGCCATCGTCCCCATGTCGATGTCGGTCGGCGAGGTAGTGTCGACGATATTCCACCACGAGATGAACATGACGCGATCATCCGTGAGTTGCCGCGCATGCGGATCATCGATGACGATCGCGCCGTTGAGCTGCGAATCCATCGGCCCCGGAAGTCCCCGTGCGTAGTAGTAGAACGTTCCCGCCGCCGGTGGGGTGAAGACGACCGTCCGACGTTCCTGCGGGGCGAGGAGCAGGCTATCTGCCGCGCCGCGAACGCCCAGTCCATACACATGCAGCGTATCGGCGAAGGGATTGCTCACGGTCACGCGGAGAGCGGTCCCGAGCGGCACCCGAATCAGCGGCCCAGGCGTCGAGAGGCCTTTCCCGGCTTCCGCCCAGGCAGCGACCTCAAGCCCCTTCCCTGCCGGCCCCTCCGGATACCACATGCCCATGCGCGGTTCGAGCACCATGGTGAGCACCCCATCACGGAGTGTCCCCGCCGGAGTGCGATTGTTGTTGGGGGCAATGGTTGCGAGTGGCGACGGGTCAGGACGAATGATGCGATGTGGTCCAGCGAGCAGTAGCGGTGTGGCCAGAACAAACAGGTAGCGGGACGTCACGCGGGAACTCCTTGGGGCGGGGAGTACAGAGGACGTTCGGATGCTGCGATGTTAGCGCCCGCGATTGAACCGCGGCAAGAGCGAGGCAACCCAGCCAACCGCCAATCCAAACCCCAAGCCAAGCAGCGTCAGGAACGGCAGGAAGAGGTCACCCAGCATCGACGCCGTCGCGACCGGTCCGGCAGAATCCGCAGACAGCCAGGAGACCATGTTGCCTGGGATCATCACGAGCAACGTGCCGGCCAGGCCACCGATCCCGATGCAGGCCACCCGCATGGCCGACGCCTTGCGTGCCGCCAAGGCGCAGACCGAGAGCAGGACAGCAAACGGGATCGCGGTCACGACACCCACGAGCAGTTGGGTCGCACCATGGACGAGTTGTCCGCTGAGGTACGTCATGGCGGCCGAGACTGGGCTGGGTCGAGACACGGCTTCGAGCATGAGGAAGACAGGAGGCATCAGCGCACCGAAGGTCGGGGGGATCGGTGATCGTGCGGTGATGTGCTTAGAGCGCCATACCACACCGTTTGCAAAATCGTGCATCGACATCGTGGTCATCACCCGCACAGCCGGGGCAGCTTCGCTTGGCGGGCCTGCTCCGAGTAAGCTCGACGGTGACAATACCAGTCGGGACCGCGACAATTGCGTACCCGAGCAGCATGATGACCGAAGCAAGGCTCTGGCCCAGCGGGGTAGCCGGCGCAATATCGCCGTACCCGACCGTCGTGATGGTGACGATCGTCCAATAAATCGATAGCGGAATGCTGGTGAAGCCGTGCGTCCGGCCTTCCACAAGGTACATCGCCGCGCCAAAAATGACAGCCAAGACGAGCACGGTCGCGATGAACACGGAGAGCTTGCGCCGGCTGTTCCGGATTGCAACCATCAGGATGTCCGCTTCCCCGATGTATTCCGCCAGCTTGAGCACCCGGAAGACGCGCAGCACCCGGAGGACACGGATCACCTGGAAGTACTGCGTCCCGGGCAGAATCAAGGAGAGATAGGTGGGCAGAATCGACGCGAGGTCCACGACACCAAAAAAGGAGCGTGCGTACCGCGCCGGTCGCGGGGCGCAGAGCAAACGCAGCACATACTCAACCGTAAAGATGACGGTGAAGAACCACTCCAGCGCCAGGAGGAACGGGCCATAGGCATCACGAATGCCTGCCACCGAGTCGAGCATGACGGCCGCCACACTCAACGTGATGAACCCGATCAGGACCACATCGAACAATTTTCCTGCGGCCGTCTCATGGCCGAAAATCAGCTGGTTGAGCTGAACCCGCCATGCGGGCCAATCGGCCGGCAATGCGAGCTCATCCGATCGCTGTTGCATCCGCTTCCCCCTCTCCCGAACCGACGGCGCCACGCATCATTCCGCCGTCTCACCCCGACGCCGGAGGATCTCGAGGACCTCGGCGCGAGCCGACAGATCATGCACTGGCAACACCAGCACGTCGCCGGGCCGTGCCCAGGCCAATGCGGCCTCCACCGCCGCCACTTCGCCCAGGACCACCTCAAGGATCTCCGGGCTTGCCCCCAATGCCACCAGATGCCGTGCGAGCAATGCGGGCACCTCGCCGACCTCACGCCCCCGGCGATATTCCTCGAGCTCCTTCAGAATGATCCGGTCCGGCTTCCCACTCCACGCCGCCTCCGCGAGATCAGCCAACGCGGCATCACTCCGATTCCCAGCTTGCCCGAGCAAGAGAAGGAGGCGCTGCGAGGTCAGACCTCGTGCGACTTCCAAGAGACCCGTCAGGCCGCTCGGATTGTGGGCGTAGTCGACCAGCACGCGCACGCCGTCGAACTCGAACCGCATCAGACGGCCGGCATTGTCTTCCGCGCGTGCGCCAAAGGATGCGAGCACCCCCCGGATCACAGCCACCGAGACCCCGAGCTCCCGGGCGGCGAGCGATGCCGCCAGGACGTTCGCCACATTGTAGCGGGCGGTCCCACGGGCCGTGAGCGGCAGGTCGATAACGGAGCCTAAAATATGTCGGCCATCGCGATCATCCAGAATCAACAACTCGCCCTCCCGATACGCGAGCGCTCCGGCCTTTCCGGTCGCCGAGAACCACACCGTCCGCACACCAGGAGGAAGCTCGGCCGCGAGCAGCGTTGAGTCATCGGCATTCAGCACGAGGACACCGTCGTGATGCAGGCCCTTCGCGACGACCAGTTTGGCGTCGGCAAGATCCTCGAGGGAGTGCACCCCGTATTCCCCGAAGTGGTCGGCCTCGATGTTTGTGACCACCGCCACATCCACACCATGCACCCCAAGGCCACGGCGGAGGATGCCGCCACGCGCCGTTTCCAGAACCGCCGCCTCAACCATCGCATCATTCACGACGCGCTGTGCTCCTGCGGGGCCGGACCAGTCTCCCTGTTCCACCGCGGCGCCCGCGATGAAGACCCCATCGGTACAGTTCCACCCCGTGCGCCATCCCTCCGCGGTGGCCATCGCGGCAATCAGACGCGTCGTCGTAGTCTTGCCGTTTGATCCGGTGACCATGACGGCGCGCTTCCCCGCTGGCACGGGCATGGCGATATCGCTCGTCGGCGCCAGCGCCTCCAGCTCGGCAAGGACCCGAAGCTGTTTCACGGCATCTGTTTCATCTCGTGGCAGGTCCCCTGGCGAGAGCGCGGGAGGCGCGTCGGCATCAAGGCCCGTGGCGCGCACCGCCGCCTGCCACGCCCATTCATTCAGCTCTGTCGCAGTCAGGAGCACGCTGCGGGGAGCCGAAAAGGCGAGGATGAGATGCCCGCCGCGCTGACGGACCTCCAGCACGGGGTCGGGCCAATGCAACGCCTGCATGATGCGCTGCACCGTCGCACGCCAGATTGCGGCCAGCTCAGCGGCGCGCTCCGCGGGGGCGTGCCCCTCCAGCACCACGCCCGGCCCATCAAGCCATGGCGTTGGACCGAAGAGGCGACGGGAGTCCGTCCACTCCACCATCGGAAGGGAATCCGCGTCCGTGGTCAGTCGTCGCTCTCACGCGCCAACCGCACGCCACGCTCATCACGGACCAACGTGGCACCTTCGAGCGGCACGCGTTCCTGCCGGCGGACCGGCGCCGGGGTGACGACGGCGAACTCTCCCGTGGATCGTGGCATTGGCTCGCTGCCATCGGCGCGGAAGTTGGTGATCTGATCCCAGGATCGCTGCAAGGCATCCGCAAAGATCAGCACCAGATCGCCGTCGCGCGCCATGCGCAGCACGTGGGCAGTCGCCTCTTCCTCCTCGGGGATCTCGGTGATCTGCGAGGGATCGACACCCGCTGCGACCAGGCCCCGCATGAGCATGCGCGGGACTTCGTCGCCATCCCGACCGCGCAGCGAATCGTCGCGTCGACAAACGTAGTGATCGAAGTGTCCGGCCACCGCATTGGCGATCGCCACGACATCTTCGTCACGCCGATCCCCTGGCGCCGAGACGACCACGAGGCGACGGCCGCGAACATCGAGGCGCTGCGCGACGTCCACCACCGCACTCACGGCATGCGCATTGTGCCCGTAATCCATGATCACCCGGAACGGGTGTCCGGAGTAGACATTCATCCGACCCGGTGCCTGGAAGAAGGTCGTGTCGAAGGTCCGCAATCCCTGGCGAATCGAATCGAGCTTGATGCCAAGCGAGAAGGCCATCACCGCCGCGAACATCGCGTTCTGCACATTGTGCAGAGCGCGCCCTTCCAGCGTCGCCGGGATGAGGTGTGTCCAGAGAAGGGGGATGTGCGCGCCGCGATCATATAGTGTGATCATCTCGCCATTGACGCCCGCTTCCAGTGCACACGCGCGACCACCGGCGCGGATATGTTCACGCACCAATTCGTGGGCCGGATTCATCGTCACGTAACAGAGGTGCTTGGAGTCGGTATAGGAGGCCATCTTGAGGACCAACTCGTCGTCGGCATTCAGGACCGCCGTATCCCGCGCGACCTCAACGACAATGCGCTTCACTTCCGCGAGCTGGTCCAAGGTATCGATGCCCTTGAGTCCGAGGTGATCCTCACGGACATTCAAGACGGCTCCCACATCGACGTAGCGGGTGCCCATTCCGGCGCGCAACAATCCACCGCGCGCCACCTCGAGCACGGCGATATCGACACTGGGGTCACCCAGCACCATCCGCGTGGCCATGGGCCCGGTCATGTCGCCCTCGACCGTGCGCTGCCCGTTGACGTACACGCCATCGGTGGACGTTTGCCCGGGGGTGAAGCCCGCCATCTGGCAAATGTGGGCCAACATCCGTGACGTGGTGGTCTTGCCGTTGGTACCGGTAATCGCGGCGATGGGAACCACTGCCGGCGTCCCTTTCGGAAAGAGCATGTCGATCACTGGTCCGGCCACGTCCCGCGGCGTCCCTTCGCTGGGCGCCGAGTGCATGCGGAAGCCCGGCGCCGCATTGACCTCGCAGATGCCACCACCGAGGGTCTTGTACGACTTGCTGATGTCGGTCGTGAGGAAATCGACGCCGCCGACATCGAGCCCAACGGCCCGGATGGCGCGCACCGCCATTTCGACATTGTCCGGATGGATGATGTCCGTGACGTCCGTCGCGGTCCCTCCCGTGGAGAGATTCGCGGTCGAACGGAGCGGCACCACTTCGCCGGCGGGGACGACGGATTCGAAGGTATAGCCTCGGCCCGCGAGCATCCGTTCGGCCTGCGCGTCCAACTCAATTCGAGTGAGGACCTTTGCGTGACCAATGCCTCGACGCGGATCGGCGTTCACCTCGGCGACCAACTCGGCGACGGTGGCGGCGCCATTCCCGATGACATGCCCGGGTGTGCGACGTGTGGCGGCCACCAGCACACCATCCACCACCAGGAGTCGGTGGTCGTCCCCCGCGACATAGCTCTCGACGATCACCGACCGCGAGATGGTCTGCGCGACGGTGAAGGCGGCGCGCACCTCGTCTTCTGTCATGAGGTGGATCGCGATGCCGCGCCCATGGTTGCCATTGTAGGGCTTCACCACCACGGGATAACCCACGCGACGCGCCGCTCGCACTGCCTCGTCGCCGCTTTGCACGAGTTCCTGGTGCGGCACGGGAAGGCCGAGCGCAGCCAACAGCTTGTTCGTCTCTTCCTTGTCGCTGGCGAGTTCCACGGCGATATGCGGGGTTCGCCCCGTGACCGTTGCCTGGATGCGTTGCTGATACTTCCCATGACCGAGTTGCACGAGCGAGTAGGAATTCAATCGCGTCCACGGAATCCCACGCTCTTCTGCAGCATGCACCAGACTGGCGGTGCTCGGTCCCAGCGCACGACGCTGTGCGAAGCGAATGTAGGCGTCGCGCTCATCCTCAAAATGCCAGTCGCTGGGCACCATGCCCTCCGGCCGACACTCGGCAGGAAGCAGGGACGCGAGCAGGCGCAACGCGAACTCCCCGGCCTCGAGTCCCTCATCACGGTGCTCATATTCATACACGACGTCATAGACGCCCACCGGGCCAGCGCCACGCGTCTTGCCGAACGTCACCTTGATGCCGGCGACATTCTGAAGCTCGATCGCGACATGCTCCAGCACGTGCCCCAGCCACGTCCCTTCATCTTCGGTCATCCGGCGAACGAATCCGCCCGGTTCGCCGTAACTGCAGCCATGTTCGTGCAATCCGGGAAGCGCCGTCAACAGGCCCGCCACAAACTCGGGGCCGAGCCGACTCGTCGGCCATGCCTCCAGCGCCCCGAGGTCGAGTCGGAGGCGGATGACCGGAAAATGTGCGTAGAGCGAGGGGCCGACATAGACCGCGCGTTCGAGAATCTTCATGACGTCCCCAAAGTACGAATTCAGGCCTTGCTGGTGGCCAAGGAGCCGGCCGCGGCCTTCCGTGTATGCAGGTTGAACACGGCGCCACGTGTGAGAATGTGCAACTGAATCCCGAGGAGCGACACTGGCTCGTCTTCGCGCACGCGATCCATGGAGGAGAACGTCAGTCCACCGCACTCGAGCACGGTGACGGATCCGCTTCCCTCGACCTCCACATCCTCGTTCGGCGCGATGAATGCCGCGGTGTTCTCATCGAGCCCCAGACCGATCGCGAACGGATTGTAGGCGAGGGCACTCAAGAGGCGCCCGAGTCGATCGCGCTGCCGGAAGTGTTGATCGATGATGACGCGATTCGTCAGTCCGAGCCCAGGGGCGAGCGTCACGCCCCGCGCACTCGGCGATGCGCCTTCTGCCCCGAAGGCGATCATGTGTTCACTCAAGAACGCTGCCCCCGCCGACGTCCCCGCGATATGGACCCCGCTGGCATTCACCGTGCGGAGCATTCGCGAGACGGAGGTGCCGCCGAGCAGCGTGGAGAGTCGGAGCTGATTGCCGCCGGTCAGAAAGATCCCGTCGCAGCGCTCCAGCTCGGCGAGGCGACCGGGTTCTTCGCAGTCCCGGCGCGTATCGAAATCGAGCACACTGACTTCGGCCGCCCCGAGGTCTCGGAAGAGTACGCGATAGCGCTCGCCGGTATCGGCGAGCTGCGAGGCACTCGGGATCACCCCGATCCGCGCGTCGCGTCCACCACACAGCTGGACAAAGCGATCCAGAATCTGCGGATGGCCGTCCTTCTCCTCCGCTCCGCCGATGGGGATGATCCACCCCCGGTCGACGCCTTCCGGGACACGGGCCGGGCTCATTGCCCCTTCCCTTCGAAAGCGCCCACCCGCTGCTGCACACCGCCTTGGACATGCCATTCGCCGCCACACATCACGTCGCCAATACTCCCGTCAGGGGTCAAAAGGACAAGGTCGGCATCCATGCCGACCGCGAGCGCGCCCTTGCCGGCAAGCCGGTACAGTCGTGCCGCATTCTGGGTGAACGGTTCGAGCGCCACGTCGAGTGGGACTCCCTGCTTGACCAACGTGGCAAGCGTTTCCGGCAACATGCCCGGCTCGCCCACCCCCATGCTCGTGACTCGCCCTCCGGCATCAAAGACTGGGAGACAGCCGCCACCATCAGAACTGACCGTGAGCCGCTCCCGTGGAGCCCCGCTCTCCAGATACCGCATCACTGCCGTTGGAGCGTCCCAGGCATCTTCGCCTTCAGCGACCGGAAACGCGGTCACATCGATGTGCGAGCCCGCCTTGGCGAGATCGAGTGCTTCGTCGAAGAGCGCGCGGCGACGATTCACATGCGTCGGATTGAAGACGCGTGCGGGCAATTCACTGTGCGCCAACGCTTCCCGGATAGGCGCCAGGCCGCGGGCACCATCACCGACATGCAGGTGCACGATCCCGGCCTTGTTCGTCATCAGGCCACCGGTGTGCGCCTCGCTCGCGAGTCGGAGGAGTTCGTCGCGGGTCGGCTGACTCGAGCGGTGATCGCTGATCGCGGTCTTTGCGCCGATGATGCACTCGATGGCCGCGATGTCGCCACGCACCGACCCCGTGATTGTCACCGGAGGAATGTGATAGCCGGCGGTCCAGCACCATGCCCCGAGTCCTTCTGCACGAAGGCCCGCCACAGCGGCGACCAACTCCCGAGGGTGCCGCGTGGCGTCATCGGTGCCGAGGAGACCGATCACCGACGTGACGCCGTGCCGAGTAAAGCGTGAAACGCCGAGCGGCGGAACTTTCGTTCCGGGACCAGCTTCCCCGCCACCGCCGGTGATATGGACATGCGGGTCGATGAGGCCTGGGATCATTCTGGCGCCCGCGGCGTCATGGACCCGTACGTCAAGCGCAGCGGGCAGGTCGAGTCGGTCGGTCCCGATCCAGAGGAGCTTGCCGCCACCCACCAGGAGATGGCATCGCCCCATCGGTGCGGGGGCAAAGAGGTCGGCGTTGAGGATGAGGTGCATCACACTGGAAATCTAGCCGGGTCCCGGCGGTCCGACCGAGTGGGCAGTTGGTCAGGGGAGGTAGAGCCACGCACCCCCATTGGCACCCTGCCCTTCCCCGTATCCCCCGGTGATCAGCACCCTGCCGTCCTTGAGCAGCGTGGCGGCGGAGAATTGCCCCCGCATGCGTGCCTCCCCTCCGACCGGAACGAACTGATCGCGACGGGGGTCGAAGACCTCGGCCGTGGTTGCACCCCCCGCCAGCAGGACGCGCCCGTTGGCCAACACGACGGAGGTGCCCTGATGCTTGTACCTCGGGACGACGAGGGCTGGGGCTTGCCGATACATGCCGGTGGCGGGATCGTAGCGCTCCGCCGAGGCATAGACGCCGCGGTTGTCCCGTTCGTCGGTGCCGCCCGTGATCAGCACGGTGCCGTCCGCGAGCAGGACGGCATCGTGTTTGTGGCGACGGATCGCCATATCACCCGCCGGCACAAAAACCCCGGTGGCGGGATCGTAGATCTCGGCGCTGGTGAAGAGCTCGATCGATTCGCGACGACCACGATGCCCACCCACCACGTAGACCCTGCCATCGGCAAGCCGGACCGCGGCGTGACTTTCGCGCGCGACGCGCATGCTCCCGGTGGAGGTGGAGAGGCCGGTCGCGGGATCGTACAGCTCGGCACTCGCCAAGAAGCTCCAGCCGGTCCCCGCTCCACCGAACAGGAGAATCCGTCCGTCCGCCAAGGTGATCGCGCGGTGATCCGCCCGCGCTGTCTGCAGAGATCCGGCCGGCACGAAGGTCCCGGTCGCCACGTCGAATCGCTCAACGGTACGGAGATAATTTCCCGCGCCGTCGTACCCGCCAGTGAAGAGGACGCTGCCGTCGGGGAGCGAAGTTGCGGTGTGACTATGGCGCGGAGTGACCATCGGCCCCGCGGGGCGGAATGTTCCGGTCGTCGGATCATAGCCTTCGGCGTCCAAGGCATGCGCGCCGTTACCCATTCCACCCGCGACCAACACCGTGCCATCCGGGAGCAGGGTCGACGAGTGTGCCGCACGGTCCCGCAACATCGGACCGGTCTCGCTCAACGTGTTGGGTGCCCGCGATTCGCGGCTGACGGCAGCTGCCCGTGCGTCCATCCGCGCATCACACCCAGGCAGTGGTGCCAGGACAAGGCCGAGGAGGAGGGCGAATCTGAGGGCGGGATGAGATGGGAATCGCACGGGGGTCTCCATGGGGATGGGACGGGGCACACCGAGCGGTACGTCACGGCCCCGGCTCGCCCACTCTGGTGCAGTGAGCGGCCGGGGAAAGTGACCGAACTACTTCTTCTTGCGCGCCCGGTTGACCGCGACGCCTGCCGCAACCACCGCTGCGACGCCCGCTGCGACCGCAGCGACCTTCTTGACCTGCTTGCGCTGTGCGGTCTTGCCGGTCACGGTGTCCTTCACCGACTTGACCGCCTTCTTGACGGCCTTGCCGGCCTTGGTGGCCGCCTTCTTGGTCGCCTTCTTCACCTTGCCCTCCGTCTTCTTCGCGCTCGTGGATGCCTTCTTGACGGCCTTCTTCACCGCCTTCTTCACCGACGTCTCTGCCTTCTTGGCGTTGGACGTCGTCTTCTTGACGGCCTTCGTGACCGCCTTCTTCGCGGCCTTCTTCGTCGACTTCTTGATCGCCATATCGTCCTCCCGAGTGGATACTGACCTACGGACACATCTGAAGTATATGGTGCAGGACGCGTGCCGAGTAGCTCCGGCAACTACCAGTTCTGCGCCGGAGGAAATTCGCGGCCCGATCCCTGAGATCCATTAGAGGCAGACTGGCCCAACGATGGTCTCACCTCGCGTCAATTCGAACGGTCCGAGTTGTTGTCCGAGGTCGATCAGGGAGACAGTCAGGGTAAACCGACGACCATGGATCCGACCGGAGTAGCGTGCCCGGTTTGGGGGACGACCCTCGATCGGTGCGGGGCCGCCGCCGAAGAAGTGCTCCCCTGTGCCGGTGAAGGTGCCGTCGGGATCGAGGCGCCAATCTCCCGCGATGGTGCCCGCGCCACACTGATAGCTCAGGGTGCCGCCCTCCGCGCGGAGCTCCAGGGACACCGCCGAGCTGCTCCACAGGCCCACCGCGGCTTCGGGCGGAAGCGTCGCGACCGTGCAGGCACTCAGCAGCCCGAAGCCGAACATGATCACCCAGCGTCCCATGATTGCCCCTTTCAACGGATCTTCCTCACTACGGGAACGCGCGGCATGAAGTGACAGCCCCGACACCGAGTCTCCACAGCGGACGGCATTGGCTTGCGTGGTCCGAAATCGGGCCGTACCGTCGAGGCGTCACCCCCATGCGAGGATTCTGTGATGAACCCGACATTCCGCCGCCACGCCCGACGACTCTCGGCGAAGACCGTGCTGATGTTGCTGACGGTGGTCGGTCTGGCACCCAGCCCAACACCCGCCCAACAACCAACTCAACGCCAAACCCTTCGCGCGCAACCCGCCGCGACCCCGGTCAAGTTGAGCGCCGTCCTGACCGCTTTCCTGGTGGATTCTGGTGTCCGGACAACCGGCCTGCCGTGGACGACAGGCAGCGCTCTTCCGATCAGATGGACGACTCCCCGGCCGGTTCCGAACACAGATCCCGCAGCCGTGAAACGCGGCATGACCAAGACGCGTGATGGCAAGTTCCTCGGGACACTGGGCGACAGC
Organism: Gemmatimonadota bacterium; assembly: GCA_024641735.1. Lineage (GTDB taxonomy): Bacteria > Gemmatimonadota > Gemmatimonadetes > Gemmatimonadales > GWC2-71-9 > Palsa-1233. The sequence continues at coordinate 14,168 of JAHECN010000037.1, forward strand.
ATCGCGCTCGGCATGTACATCTCGGTGTGGGGGACCGACTCGGGAGTCACTGGCGTCTCCGTCACCCTCGACTCGATGCTGGTGGAATTGAAAGACGGGAGCGGCTTCTTTCTGCACCGAGAAATGCTGGAAGTCGCCCTGCGGAACGAGGGTCTGACCTTTCAACCGCTCAAGTGCAAGCGCGAAACTGAGGGGGCGTCCTATGGAAATCTCATCGACGCCATGAAGGCACCGGGCAAAACGGCCTCGGGGCTCTGGTGGGCGTGGGACTCACCGCAGCAGCAGACGACCATCGTCCTGACCATCCTCTATCGCCGAGCAGAGATGAACCAGGTGGAGTGCCACTCGGGCTGACGCCGGTCAGACCCCAAACTGGCGCAAGTGATAATCGACATGTCGCCAGGCCCAGCGCTGCCAATCACGGCGCGACATCGGCCCGAAGAAGAAATGATGCGGTGCGAGGCCACCTTCGTCAGCAGACGCCATCGCCCGCAGGCCGGACGCCACACGCGCCGCATCCTGGGCGAAGTCGCCGGGCGGCGTTCCCTCCATCCGGGGATCGACACCGGGACGCGTCTTGACCCCGCGCGGCATGCTGACCGGGGAGTAGAGGAAGATCCACTTCAGGATGCGATTGGGGTTCCCGGAGGCGGGCCTACCGGGCGGCACCCGAAGTCCGAGCACCGAGTCACCTGCGTCCCCGAGGTGGCACAGCATCTCCGCGGGGGTGAGGGTGCCCCATTTCCGTACCGACGCGGGAGTGACCCGCCCCAGCCGATCGAGTAATTGTGCCAGCGCTTCGGGGTCGCCGATCGAGCTCACGCTTCACCGCCAGGCAAGTCCATCATCAGGTCCAATCCATCGAGAAAGGTGAGCGTGCCTTCCTGCGCGAACACCTCGAGATCCGCCCGCATCCCAGCCAGTGCACAGAGCAGCGCCTGCATGGCATCGACACCACCCGCCCAGCGCGACTGCATGGCTCCCGCGGCATTGATCTGCCACGGACAATACCAGTCGTCGTCCGAGTCCGGCATCCGTGCGGGTTGCCCGATGGCGGCGATGAGGGCGACGATGCCGTCAGGGCCACGATACTCGAACTCGCGGCGTGCCACGACTGCGGTCATGGGGTATTCGATCATCGGATGCACTCCGGAGGGCGGTGTTGCGGGAGATGCCTTGAGCTTACTCCGCAATTCCCAGCCTTGCAATTGCCCTGTCGGCGAGCCAGCAGGTGTGCTATGGTCCCTGCATTCGAGGGGGGGATCACCCTGCCTCAAGGATCGCTGGAGGAGCCATGGCCACACCTGACGACGCCGAGGACATGGAGTGGGACGAGGATGACGCCACCTTTGCGAGCGAGGCGGATGTCACGTGTCCCTACTGTGGCGAGGTGGTGTCCATCACCTTGGACCCCGGTGGTGGGACCGTGCAGTCGTATGTCGAGGATTGCGAAATCTGCTGCCGTCCCTGGCAGTTGACCGTGACGTATGAGCACGACGGCTCGGTCGAGGTGACGGCCGAAGAGGGAGCGTAGCGCGTCAGGTGTATTGTGCGAGCAGGCGACGCACGTAATACACGGCAATCGCGGACCCCAGCGCACTGAGCACGATGGCTGTGCCGAGACCGACCATCGCGCCGAGCCACCACCCGATGCCGCCCCCGATCGAGACCACGACGATCACGATGAACCCTTTCATCTTTCCTCGCGCTGTTGGCCTGGAAGCGATGGGGGCGCTCACGCCACCCTGAGCAATCTCGTCAGTGCCCGATCGAGTGCACCCGCAAATGCCTGCTTCGCACGCGCGTCGTACGGCGGCGGTCCGCCCGTCACCATGCCAACCGTTCGGGCCTGTTCCATGAAGTCTCGGATGGAGAGCCGCTCCCCAATCGTCTCCTCCGTATGCTCTTCCCCCCGTGGGTCCAGCACGGCCACTCCCTTCGGGACCAGGAGCGCCGCGAGTGGGATGTCCTGCGTCACCACCAGGTCGCCCGCCTCGGCGTGATCGACGATGTGTTGATCGGCGACATCCGGCCCGCCATTCACCCAGACGGCGGACACCATCGGATTGCCCGGTGGTGCGTGCAGGTGCTGATTCGCCACCAGAATGGCGGGCACACCGAGTCGCTTTGCCGCGCGAAAGACCAGTTCCTTCACGTCACGTGGCGAAGCATCGGCATCGATCCAGATCTTCACGTGCTTCCCACTACTCCGTTCCCTCAGCGGCCGGCGGCGGGAGTGGCACGGAGGCGTGGTCCATCAAGTAGACCCACTTGCCGTCACGCATCGCCTTCACGTCGGAGTACCGACCGGTCACCACGCCCCCGTCACCGGGCATCGTGATTCGGAACCCGCCCCATCCCAGCACCACCGATCCCTCTGCCACGTTGTGCGGGTTGATGAACTCCACGGTCGCACCCGGCATGGAGGCGAAGAGTCCCGCCATATCCGCGCGCACGCTTTCGGCACCCGTCGAGCCCACACCATCGAGCGAGATGAAGACCAGGTCGGGGCTGTTCCAGTAGGTCGCCATCACCGCGTCGATGTCGCCGGCGTTGAACGCGGCCTGGAAGGCGCTGTCCACTGCATTGGCACCAGCAACCATGGCAGCAGCATCCGGGGCAGCCGGGGCGCAGGCCGTTGCGATGGCAGCGGTGGAAAGGAGAGCGAGCAGGGAGTTCGCGAGTCGCATTGAGATTCGTCCAGGAGGAAAGAGAGAGGAGAAATGAGAGAAGTGCTCAGTACACCGTCTCACAGAGTATACGCTCAGGTCGGATGGGGGGCGAATCAGCGCACCGCGTCCTCTCCAAGGATTTCGTCAAGAATGGTGACGAAGAGTGCCGCGTCGTCATCGGTAAAACAGAGCGGTGGGCGGATCTTCAAGACGTTGTGATGTGGGCCATCCGTCCCACACAGCACGCCACAGTCGCGCAGGCGATTGACCACATAGGACGCTTCTCCGTCGGCGGGTTCCCGTGTCTCCCGATCGCGGACCAATTCCACACCGAGGAAGAGACCCATGCCTCGCACATCGCCAATCACGGGGTGGCGTTCCATGAGTCCTTGCAGCCGTTGCTTCAATCGTTCTCCGACGCGTGCCGCATTGTCCATCAACTTTTCACGATCAAGCACCTCAAGCACGGCAAGCCCCGCCGCACAGGCCACCGGGTTCCCCCCGAAGGTGCTGAAGTATTCCATCCCGCCATCGAACGCGGCAGCAATCTCCGGCGTGGTGACCACCGCCGCGAGCGGGAAGCCGTTGCCAATCGGCTTGCCGAGGACGACGATGTCCGGAATGGCATCCTGCGCGGCGAAGCCCCAGAAGTGGGAGCCCAATCTCCCGAAGCCCACTTGCACTTCATCCGCGATGCAGACGCCACCTGCCGCACGGACCTGCCGATAGACATCGGCGAGATACCCCGGCGGAAAGACCACCTGGCCGCCGACACTCGGCAGTGATTCCGCGATGAACGCCCCAATCGGTTGTCCGGACGCAGCGCAGGTCGTGAGAATCTTACCCACCGCATCGGCGTACCGTTGGGCCCGCATCGGGTCGTCACGACGGAAGGCGCCCCGATAGTCATCCGCGATCGGTGCGACGTGTACCCAGGGCGGTCGGCCACTGCCACCTGGCCCATCGAACTTGTACGGCGAGATGTCGATCAGCGTCGTCGTGTGCCCATGGTAGGCATGCTCGAGCACGACAACATCTCGTCGTCCGGAGTACGTGCGTGCCATGCGTAGCGCGAGTTCATTCGCCTCACTCGCGGAGTTGAGCACGACACACACGCTGAGCTCTTCTGGCATCCGACGCGTCAACGCCTCCGCGTAGCGCACCAGGTTCGGATGGAGGTAGCGGGTGTTCGTGTTCAGGAGCGCCACCTGTTGCTGCACCGCGGCGACCACGGTCGGGTGGCTGTGACCGACGAGCGGGACGTTGTTGTACACGTCAAGAAACGCCCGGCCTGTTTCATCGTAGAGATACTGTTGCCACCCGCGCACAATCGTGAGCGGTTCCTCGTAGCTCAGGCGGACCGACCCTGCGATGACCGCCCGTCGGCGCGCGTGCAGTGCGCTCCCTGGCCCGGGGTCCGACGC
>JAHECN010000001.1 GCA_024641735.1 Gemmatimonadota bacterium
AACTCATCCAGTTAGAGGTCCCCCCCCTAACGGAAGTGTTCACCAGAAGGTTTCACTGTGCAACTCGACCGGCCTACGACCCCTACGACCCCTACGACTTCACGACCTCTACCGCCTCCACCCACCATCTACCTCACAACCACCCGCATCGCCGCGGTTGGAATCAGACCCCCGTGCTCCCGACGAGGAGCTTTATTCGGCTCACACAGGTCCGAGTTGACTGCGAGATGGCCTCCCCCCCAAACAGTTCGGAGCCCCGAGTCGCCGACGCTGAGCAGATCATTGCCATCGTTCCAATGAGGAGCGGGGCAGCGCCAATTCGTCAGCGAGAAGATGCTGACCGCATCCGGCTGTGCGGCGAAGGACCACACCAGCCAATACTCGCCCGGTTCCATTGGCGCTTGGCGCTGGACGATCACCTCTGTCATGGCATTGCTGGCCCCGACGTGCAGCGTGATTACGGTCGTGGTGTCCTCCATCGCGGGGCGCATGGTGGAGGTCTCGGCGAGCATCCAGAGCGCGGCGTGAGTCGGTGTGTTGTAGCGCAGCCTCACCAACCCGATCAACGAGTCACCAGGAGCCACGATCACTTCCGGCTGTTCCCGGGCAACCTCGATACCGTTGATGAGGCCTCCGTCGATGGTCAAACGGGTATACTCGAATCCACGGGCCACTGTGACGGCCAGAGGCTGGACCCTTCCGACTCGAAAGGTGACCGTCTCCGAATCTTGCTGGGCGGCATACACTTCAAGCCCGCTGACGATGGCGAGCCCGTTCGTGACTATCACTTGGTGAGTCAGCATTGCCGAATCGACCGATGGTGACCATCCGGTGACATAGAGCGCTGATCCGTCGAGCGCCTCGGAAACCTTGCCGAGACGGTCACGCACACTGAAGATCGGGAAGATCGCGTTGGTCCGAACCCGGGCGCCGGGGTGGATCGATACCCCCTCGACAATCGGCTTGTTTTCCAGGCGCAGGGAGGCGGGTTGGGCGAGCCACTGCAGGGCGCCCCAACTCCCCAGGGCCAGCAGCACGGCAACCGCAACCAGCCAAGGCATCAACGTCGGGGTGGTGGACGCCGCGATTCTCCATCGCAAGAGCCGAGGTGCATCTGGCGGAAGTACGAGCGAGGCGAGGGCGTCGCCACGTGGGCCGGTCTGGACGCGTCGGCGCCAGCGATCCACCGCTCGCGCGGCGAGCCCCTCCTCTTTGTGATTCAGATAGAGGCGAACGGCCGTCTGCAGACTGCGAAAGTCGCTGCCATGGTCGACCAGCCACCGCGAGTGCAGCAAGGCCAAGTTTCGTCGCTCAATTGGTGTTATCGCTTCGATGACTTGTCGCCGAACCAGATCATGCGACAGCGAAGCACCCTCCTCGGAAAGGGTGACCCAGCCACTCGCCTGCATCTGCTCGAGACGTAGCGTCACCGGTTCGCCGTTCGCCTGTCCCTGAAAGGCCTGCAGCTCCGCGAGTACCACTGGCCCATCCGCGGTAGCCAAGTAGCCGAGGAGGAGTCGGTCGGCCATCGCTGTCGGGAAGGTCGGGTCCCGGTGGAGCTCCAGTGACGCGAGCCCGGAAAGGATCTGGTCCGCTGTCAGGACACTCGCTGAGTGCTGCGTCACGCGCTGGATCGCGCGGGCGAGGTAGATCGGAACACCACCAGTCACTAGCATGAGCGAGGCGGCCGCTGTTGCCAGCTGGCTGGCACCGAGCAGCGGGATCTGATCGGCCAGCAACACTTCCAGGTCATCCACGCCGAGCGATGCGAGCTGGATGACCGGCCAACGCGGCGCCCGGAGCAGGGTGGCGTCACGGGTCGTGATCAGGCAGGCCAGCCGTCCGGTGCCGGTGCGATCGATGGTGTCGCGGAGGACTCCGAGCGAGGCGTCGTCGCACCACTGGGCATCGTCGATCATGATGAGAAGCGGCTCGGTCTCGCCGACGGCGTCGAGAAGTTCACAGAAGGCAGAGGCCACCTCCTGGGGAGTTGCGATCGCGTGTGACCGTTCCCTCGACCCTGGAAAGCGCTCCCGCAGCGCAGGATGCAGCGCGACCAGACGCATGGCTGCCGTAGGGTCAATCCCCGACGCCTCAGGAAATCCTGCCAAGGTCTCCACGATCCGAATCAGCAGGGCCCATTGCGTAGCCGATTCTGTGCTCCGCGCCGCCACCAGCATGTCCCGGCGCCCAGCGCCACCATCTCGGACGCGGTACTCGCGCAGGAAGCGGCTCTTGCCGAAACCCGGCGCGCCTTGGACCACCGCCACCCGGCCAAAGGTGTCCACCGGAGCGCCGAGTGTCTCTCGAACGTGCCGAAGGAGTGGATCTCGCCCCACCAACGGAAGGTTCCCTCGCGTGAGGGCGCCGACTGGGGGATCCTTGGGGTGCTCGCGGGGGGCGGTCTGGTGGATGCGCTTGACGAGCGCGCGCCAGCCGGCGGGCCCGAGTTGACTCATCCCTCCGCGAGTTCCGGAGATCTCCAGCCGGGCCAGGCCGTCATCGACTCTACTGGAAATTCCGGTGGCCTGGAGTCCATCCAGCAAGACTTCCCAGCTTTCCAATTGATCATCCCGGGCACGAATCGCCCGCTCGGCGAAGGCGATGCCACCCTCGATTCGCCCCACGCTCAGGGCCTTTCGACCCTCCCGCAGGGCAGCATCCCGGACCAAGTGGTCCCACCGACTCCGCTCTGCCCCGAGCCACGTGCCGAGATCATCCTGGTCATTCTCGTCGAGGCCTGCAAGGAACGACCCGGAGACGAGCTGCAGGAGGCCGCCATCGTTGCCCAGCCGCATCGCTTCCGTGGCCGCCTGCCAATCACTCTGGAGCGGAGCGGCCAAGCGGACGCCGGAGTCACTCGTTTCCACCCATTCGGAACCGAGCAACTGCCGCAGGCGGTACAACGCCTGTCGGAGCGAAGCCTTGGCACTCTGTTCATCACTGTCACCCCAAGCCAGATTCGCCAGTTGATCTCGGGTGGTCCACGCCTCCGGATGGCAGGCGAGGTAGCTCAGGATAAGGAGGGGCTTGCCAGCGGGAAGCAGGATCGATTGGGCACCGGCCTCGTCATGTGCGACTAGTGCGGGGGACCCAAAGACACGCAGCAGGATCGTCGGAGCGCGCGCAGGTGCAGCGAAGGACATTGGGGATCCATGGGGCGGGACGCGGTCGGCTCCGAGGGAGCGTCAAGTAAACCCCTTCGCGTCAATCGGCCGTCAAACGAAACGAAAGCCGAGGATCCCGCGAGATCATCACGCTATCTGGAACCCCCCCCAACTGGACTCGTCCAGCGCCATGCGTTTGGCCGATTTCGGAACCACGACATCACCAAGAGCCGCTGATGGAGCCGTTCCGGGCTCACTCGACCCACTGCCTCCCGGGGTTTCGCCATCTCCTCGGCCACGACGGCCGCGAACGCTTCCCGCTCGATCGGGCTCACCGGGTCCGGATAGGTCGCGCGCACCTCCCCCCGGACGATGAGATAGGCCCGAGCGTCCCCCCGCGCACCGGGATCGCGATAGACGAAGGTCAGCGATTCCAGCGTGGCACGATTTCGGGCGACCGCCGCGAGGAGCCATTCGAGTGTTTCGAACTTGGCCCGCCAGTAGGCCGCCCGCTCAAAATCTCCCGCGTCCGCGCGAGTGGTCATCTCCTCCACGACCCGGCCGATGGGGTCAATGCTCCGCCCTTCGCAGAAGGCGGCGGCCATCTCCCCGCGGGCCCGGTAGCCTGACTCAGAGACCAGGCCTGCGCAGGGCCCCAGGCAGGTGCCGAAGTCATAGCGCGGGCAGGCGGCACGGATCGGATCCGTGAACAGCTCCTGCTGCTCGGCGTAGTGCACCGGCATGTCCGCCCGACAGTCCCGAATGCCGAGGAGGTCGGTGAGCACCCGGGCTGCCTCGGTGACGCGACCACGCGAGGGAAATGGGCCATAGACGCGTCCGGCGTGACGCTCCGGCGTGGCCGTCGCGAGGAGCCGTGGTGCGCGTTCATCCGTCACGACCAGAAACCCCGAGACGCGGTTGCGATTCATGGCGTGATTGAACGGCGGGCGGAACTTGCGGATCAATTCGAGTTCGGTGAGCGCCGCCGCAAACTCACTCGGCGTGGGGACGATCTGGATGTCGTGTGCGGCGTGCAGGATCCGGGCGGCCTTGTCTTCGGGATACGTGGCACGGAAGTAGGAGAGCAATCGTGTCCGCAGCGCCTTCGCCTTCCCCACGTAGAGCACTCGGCCGTCTGCCCCGAGCATCCGGTAGGTCCCCGGCCGATCATCGGCGAGCCGGCGGACCCGAAAGCGGAGTGCTTCGAGGTCGGTGGCGGGGAGGGGGAGCGCGAGTGAACTCACCTAGAGAAGATACTTGAAGGAGAGAGGAGAAAAGAGAGAGGAGAAAGCGTGACCTGGGCTGCGGCTCTCCTCTCTCATTTCTCTTCTCTCCTCTCTCCTCTCTCCTAGTTTTGGCACCTCCAACACATCACCGTCCCTCTTGCATCGATCTCGTGCGTCGCAACAAGGCGCGTGCCGCAGGCGCGGCAGGGCTCCCCCTCACGACCGTACACATGCAGTTCAAGCTGGAAGTTGCCTGGCGCTCCAGTCGAGGAGACGTAATCGCGAAACGTCGTCCCTTCGGCGGCAATGGCCGCGGTCAGAATGCGGACGATGTGGCCATGGAGCATGCGGAGCTGCTCGGGTGGGACCCGCGCAGCGGCCTTGGATGGATCGATGCCGGACGAGAAGAGCGCTTCGGCCGCGTAGATGTTGCCGACGCCGACCACGACGCGCTGATCCATGATCACTTTCTTGATCGCTGCACGCGACCTGGAGACGCGATCCGTGAAGACGTCCGCGGTGAACGCCGGGTCGAGCGGTTCCGGGCCAAGGCGTGACGCATAGGCCAGCCACTCGGCGTCGTCACACCAGCGCAGCGTGCCGATGCGGCGCACGTCGCGGTACACCAGAGTGGCGCCGTCATCGAGCGGACAGACGAGCACGGCGTAGTGATCTTCCTCCTCCGACATCGGGCGATCGTAGACCAGCAGCGATCCCGTCATCCCCGGCTGCACAGCGAGCGTCTTGGTGTCGGTCTGGAGGAGGGCATGCTTGGCGCGGCGGGTGACGTCGCGAATGGTGCGCCTGGGAAGTGCGCGGAGCAATTGGCGGGAAGTGACACCATCGAGCACGTTGTCGTGGCGGAGCGCTGCCGAGAGAATCGTACGCCCCGTGAGGCGGGCGCGAAGTTGGCGGACGAGGGTTTCGACTTCGGGGAGTTCAGGCATGGGAGTCGTTGGTCATGAGTCGCTAGTCGTGAGAGGTTCCCTGCAACACGAAGATCGAGCAAGACGGCGTCTGCCGCGAGGAGCAACCCGACACCCTCTCACGACTCGCGACTAGCGACTCACGACTCTTGTCGCTTCTCTCCACCCAATGTCTCGCCGAAACTGCTTCCCCTCGAACTGAATCGCCGCAGCGGTGTCGCGGCTCAGGGCCTGCGCTTCCGCGAACGTCGCGGCCACGGCAGTCACCGCGAGCACTCGACCGCCATTGGTGATCAGGCGACCGTCCTTGTTCAGCGCCGTGCCCGCGTGGTAAATCGTAACTCCCTCGTCGAGTGTGGCGGGAAGCGTGATCAGGTCCCCTTTGCTGCTCGACGCAGGATAGCCGGCGCTGGCCAGCACGGTGGTGACGGCGGCTGCGTCAATGAGATCAATTTTTGGTAATGGTTCTCCCTTCGCTGCCGCATCCAGTAGTGCCGAGAGTCCCGAGCGTACCAACGGCAACACAACTTCGGTTTCTGGATCACCGAGACGACAGTTGAACTCCACCACGTTGGGTGTCCCATCCGGATGGAGCATGATGCCGGCATAGAGGACGCCTCGGAACGGTGCGCCGCGACGCTCCAGCTCACGCAATGTCGGCAGGAGTACGTCCTGCGTGATGCGTTCGAGTACTGCTGGCGTGGCAATCGCCACCGGGGTATAGGCACCCATACCGCCGGTGTTCGGACCCGTGTCACCCTCACCGATGCGCTTGTGATCCTGTGCCGCCGGCAGCAGTCGCACGTCACGACCATTGGTGATCGCGAGCACCGAGAGTTCTTCGCCCTCGAGGAACGCCTCGATCACCACCACGTCTCCCGCATGGCCGAGCTGATGGTCGCCCATCATCGCACGGAGTGCGTCCACCGCTTCGGCGCGCGTGGCGCAGACGACGGCGCCCTTGCCGGCTGCGAGGCCGGAGGCCTTCACCACAAGGGGTTCTGGATGCGTCGCCACATACGCGAGCGCCGCATCCAGGTCATCGAAGGTGCGACTCGCCGCCGTGGGAACTCCCGCAGCAACCATCACATCCTTCGAGAAGGCTTTCGATGATTCGATCTGTGCTGCGGCCGCCACCGGACCAAACACATGGCGTCCCTCGGCGCGGAGGCGATCGGCGAGCCCCATCGCCAGCGGGACCTCGGGGCCAACGATCACCAGATCGATGGCGTGCGCATCCGCGGCATCGGCCAAGCGGTCGATGTCGTCTGCGGCAATGGAGAGATTGGTGGCGAAGGAGGCGGTCCCGGGATTCCCGGGTGCGACATAGAGCACGTGCGTTGGGTCGTCCGCGGCGAGCGCGGCGGCGAGCGCATGTTCTCGCCCGCCACCACCAACAACCAGAAGCCTCACGCAGACCCCTTGGAGCGGGCTTCGTTGAATGCGTCCTTCGCGCTTGCCGCCGCGCGCTTGGCCGCATTCTTCAAATGCTCACCGACTTCCTTGATTTCCTGCTTGTAGTGGTCCTTCGCGTCACGCATGTCGTCACGCAACGGCCGATCCGCTTCGGGGCTGCCGCGTCGCACGTATTCGCCGCGCAAGATGCGGTCGTAGTCTCCCGCCTGCACCCAGCGTTGCACCTCGGCCGCGCGGACCACGTTCATCGGATGCGTCAAGGCGAGTGTCGCCAGAATCTTGTAGACGATGTCGAGTCCCTCATTGGACGAGGCGTACTCGTTGGCTTGCTGCATGAACGGTTCGAGATTGAGGTCGCCGGGCCGGATATTCGCCGTGTTGCCACCGCCGGCCATCTTCATGAAGAGGCGCATGGTCGCCTGCAAGTCCTGCGAGCCAAGGAGCGACGCGCGATCGGCCGAGAGTTCGGATTTCCGCGACCACTCGAGGAAGGCAAACTTCACCGGCAGCAGGATGATCGAGGCGAGCATCGGCAGCGCTCCAAGACTCACCATCACCATGATCGCGGCGATGGTGCGGTAGAGCGAATGCCCGCTGATCACGTGACCCAGCTCGTGGGCGAGGAGGACGCGCTGCTCGTCCAGCTCCAACAGCTCGAGTGCCGACGAGTGAATCACGATGAAGGGATTGTCGATCCCGTACGCGCCGGCGTTGAAGATCGGTGTCTGGGTGACGTACAGCTCGGGAATGATCTCCCATCCAAACGTCGCGCAGTTCTCGACGTGCAAGGCCCAGAGGGTGGGGAACTGCGTCGGCCCGACGCGCACGGCGTTCCCCTGGAAGAGGAGCCGGATCCCCTGTTCGCCCCCGAGAATCCCAAGAATCTTCTTGATGACTTCGTCCACGCCTGGGACGGCGCGGAGCGACTGCAAGGCGGCCCGATCCGCTGGATGCTCCCACGCGACGGCGGCGATGTCGGGGAGTGCGATGCGGGGGCGGGCGGCGGGGAGCGAGGTCATCGGAGACTCGTGTGTTAAGGTTCCCCCGCCCTACGGATGGCGGGGGGTACCTGTTTCAGGGTGCATCGTCAGCGGCTGAGGGCCTGGTCCAAGTCTGCTTGGAGGTCGCGGACGTCCTCAATGCCGACCGAGAGACGGATCAGCGAGTCGGTCAGCCCCATCTCCTCGCGGAGTGCCTTGGGCACCGAGGCGTGCGTCATCGAGGCTGGATGCCCGATCAAACTCTCCACGCCCCCGAGCGACTCCGCCAGCACGAAGATCTTGGTCGCCTCGGCTACCCGACGGGCCCGGTCCGCGTTTCCGAGCTCAATCGACAACATCCCACCAAATCCACTCATCTGGACCGCTGCCAGAGCGTGTTGCTCGTGGGAGGGCAGACCCGGATAGTAGACCCGCTCGACGTCAGCACGATCGTCTAGCCAGGACGCCAGCACGCCGGCACTCTCGCAGTGCGCGCGCATGCGGAGTGGCAAGGTCTTGATCCCCCGAAGCGCGAGCCAGCAGTCGAAGGGCCCCGGAACACCGCCCGCCGCGTTCTGCAGAAAACCAATCTGCTCGGCAAGGTCCTCTCGCGTGGTGATCAACGCGCCACCGATCATGTCGGAGTGGCCGTTCAGGTACTTGGTGGTCGAATGCAGCACTATGTCTGCCCCGAGCGCCAATGGGCGCTGCAACACGGGTGTCGCGAAGGTGTTGTCCACGACCAGCAAGAGCCCCAAAGCCTGTGCCAAGTCGCCGACCGCTCGGAGATCCGTGAGGAACATCATCGGGTTGGTGGGGGTCTCGCAGTAGAGCATCCGGGTCGTCGGGCGGAGCGCGGCCTCGACGGCACCGACGGTCCGCATGTCGACGAACGAAAACTCCACCCCGAAGCGTTCATAGACACGCTGCATCAGGCGGTGACTGCCGCCATAGATATTGTTGCCGATGATGACGTGATCGCCGCCCTTCAACAGCTTCAGGACCGTGTCCAGCGCCGCGAGTCCAGACCCGAACGCGAAGGCGTGTTCTCCCCCTTCCAGGGCGGCCAGTGCCCGCTCAAGTGCCTCCCGCGTGGGATTTGCGGTGCGGGCGTACTCGTAGCCGTTGTGTGGCGCACCGAGCCCGTCCTGGATGTAGGTCGAGGTCTGGTAGATCGGTGGCATCACGGCGCCCGCGACGGGGTCGTGGTGGTGTCCGGCGTGGACAGCCAGCGTGGCGAGGTGCTGTTCGGCGTCGGGAGGCGGAACGCGGGTCATCGGTCTACCGGGCAAGAGGAGGCCGAAGGTTATGTGGCGTCTCAACTTGGGGCAAGCGTAATTGTGGATCGGGAGGCCGGAGCGCTAATTTTCGGCATGCCCACTCTCGAGCATTCAGCGTCCCATCCTGTGCCCCGCATTCTGGTCGTCGATGACGACCCGATGGTGCGCGATGTGCTGACCCGCGTGCTGAAGGTGCAGGGCTATGCGGTCGAACAGGTCGGAGGCGTCGATGAGGCGCTGGACCTCTGCTATCGGGATGGAGAAGTTGACCTGGTGATCTCGGACATCCACATGCCGGGACGCGATGGGGTGGCGTTGCTCGCGGAACTGCGCATGCGCTACCCAGACACCGCCGTCTTGATGCTCACGGGGGACGACGACGTTGGGCTGGCCGTGGAGTGCCTCAAAAAGGGTGCGATGGATTACCTCGCCAAGCCGGTGCAGATCCAAGAGGTCCGGGCCCGAGTCGAGAAGGCGATCGAGGAACAGCAACAGCGGATCGAATTGCGGCAGCTGCGCGACGGCTACCAAGCCGAGCTGGAAGGACGCGTCCTGCAACTGTCGCAGCGCAACAAGGAAATGTTCCTCGCGCAGGTGCAGATGGCGGTCCGGATGCTGGAAGCGAAGGATGTCTACACCCGAGGGCACTCGGCACGTGTGGCAGAATACGCGGTCTTGACCGGTCGCCAACTCGGTCTCGGTCGCGCGGTGCTTGACGATCTTCGTTTGGGCGGGGACCTGCATGACATTGGCAAGATCGGCACGCGCGACGCCGTGCTCAACAAGCCGGGACGGCTGACGGATGAAGAGTTCACCGAGATGAAGCGGCACGTGACCGATGGGGAGGAAATGCTCGGCGTGCTTCGTGCCGACCATCCCGAGGTGTTGCACATCGTGCGCTGGCACCATGAACGGATTGATGGATCCGGATTTCCCGACGGCCTCATTGGTGCGCAGATTCCGCTTTCTGCCCGGATCGTTGGCGTGGTGGACGCGTTCGATGCCATGACGTCCACCCGAGCGTATCGCGTCGAGCAATCCTTGGAATATGCCTTTGGCGAGCTGGAACGTGGCAAGGGACGCCAGTTTGACGCCGACGTCGTCGACGCCTTTGTGCTCGCCTTTCCGAATCGCTCTGCTGCTACCCTTCGCCACTGAGAAAGCCTTTCATGTCAGACACATTGATGATCTCGGTCTCCGGGATGCGCGGCCACGTTGGCAGTGACCTCACCCCGGAACTCGTTGCGCGCCATGCTGCCGCCCTCGGCGCCTGGGTCAAAAGCCGCGGTGGCGCGTCAGTGGTCATCGGGCGGGACGCGCGCACCTCGGGGCCAATGTTCACACTGGCGGCGACGGCCGGATTCCAGTCAGTCGGTATCGATGTGATCGATGTGGGCGTCGCGCCCACTCCCACGGTGCAGATGGCGGTGGAGTTCCATCACGCCGGCGCCGGATTGATCATCACCGCGAGCCACAACCCGATCGAATGGAACGCGCTCAAGTTCGTCGGCCCAGACGGCATCTTCCTCAATGCCGAGTCCGGTGCGGCCGTCCGTACGTTGGCGGAGCAGGGTCCCCCACGGAGCGGTTGGGATGGCATTGGGGCCTACCGCGTGGATGACGAAGCGATCGCCCGCCACCTCGATGCGATCTGCGAACTCCCGGAGCTGGATATCCCCGCGATCCGTGCGGCGGGATTCCACGTGGCGCTCGACTGTGTGCGTGGCGCCGGTTCTCCCACGATGTTGGCGCTGTTCGAACGATTGAACGTCCGAGTCACCGGGATCAACCTCGAAGTCGACGGCATCTTCCCGCGTGAGCCGGAACCAATTCCGGAGAACCTCGGCGCCCTGGGAGATCTGGTGCGTGCCTCTGGGGCCGACCTCGGGATGGCAGTGGACCCTGACGTGGATCGGCTTGCGTTGGTTGACGAGACGGGCCACCCGATCGGGGAGGACTACACGCTGGCGATTGCCGCGGCCGCAGTGCTGGCGCGCCAGCCGTCAGGGAGTGGTCCCCATACGGTGGTGGCCAACCTGTCCACGTCGCTGGTCGTCGAGGACGCCGCCAAGGCTGGTGGGGCCCGCTTTCACCGGGCGCCGGTCGGTGAGGCCAACGTGGCCCGGGACATCGTCGGGGAGCGGGCGGTGATCGGCGGGGAAGGGAATGGCGGGGTGATCCTCCCCGCCCTCCACGTCGGGCGGGACGCCCCCCTTGGGGCGGCCCTCATCTTGCAACGGCTGGTGACCACAGGGGAACGACTGAGCGCCTTGGTGCGTTCGGCCCCCCAATACGTGATTGTGAAGGCGAAGGCGCCGCGGGGTGGCGACTTGGCGGCGCAGTATGCGGCGCTCAGGACGCTTTGGCCCGAGGCGACGGCGGACGACCGAGACGGGCTGCGGCTCTCCTGGCCCGACCGCTGGATCCACGTCCGTCCGTCCGGTACGGAGCCAATTGTCCGTTTGATTGCCGAGGCTCCAACGGGGGCCGACGCTGAAGCCCTGATTGCCCAGGCCCGCGCAGCGCGCTGAGGCCACCGAGGAGTCGAGTATGTGCGGAATTGTTGGTTATGTCGGACCCAGGCAGGCCGCCCCGATCCTCATGGAGGGGCTCAGGCGGATGGAATACCGGGGCTATGACTCGGCTGGAATCGCCATTCTCGATGACGGAGAGCTGGTCATTCGGAAGGCCGCTGGGAAGCTGGGCATCTTGGCCCAGGAGCTGGTCGGCGCCGAGCCGCAAGGCACCACCGGCATCGGCCACACCCGCTGGGCGACCCATGGTGCCCCAACAACGCCGAACGCACACCCCCACACCGATCGGTCCGGGCGGATCGCCCTGATTCACAACGGCATCATCGAAAACGCCACCGCCATCCGCAAGACGCTCTTGGCGCGCGGGCACGAGTTCATCTCGGAGACCGACACCGAAGTGCTGGCGCACTTGGTCGGAGCATTCTACGAGGGGAATCTGGAGGAGGCGGTCGCCTCGGCGCTGCGTGACGTCGACGGCGCCTACGGTATTTGCGTGATCTCCGCGGACGAACCTGACGTGCTGGTCGTGGCCCGAAATGGCTCGCCAATCATCCTTGGCATCGGGGACGGCGAGAACTTGGTGGCGTCCGATCAATCCGCGTTGGTGGAACACACCCGGTCGGTGGTCTATCTCGACAACGGTGAAATGGCGATCCTCACGCCAGATGGCTATCGGGTGCGCACGCTGACGTCACGTCACGTCGACAAGCCGATCAACCAGATCGAATGGGATCTGGCCACGATCGAGCGGGGCGGCTTCGAACACTTCATGCTCAAGGAGATCTTCGAGCAGCCTGAGTCGCTTGAGAACACCATGCGTGGACACTTGCTCGAGGAGAGCGGGAACGTCCGCGTCTATGGACTCAAGATGGATGACGAGCAGGCCAAGGCCGTCAAGCGCATCATCATCACCGCGTGCGGGACGTCGTGGCATTCGGCGCTGATCGGGAAGTACATGATCGAGGAGCTGGCGCGGATCCCGACCGAGGTGGAGTACGCCTCTGAATTTCGGTACCGCAATCCGATCGTGGACAAGGACACCTTGGTGATTGCCATCTCGCAGTCCGGCGAGACGGCAGACACCCTTGCCGCACTGCTGGAAGCGAAGCGGCGTGGTGCCAGCACCTTGGGGTTGGTGAACGTCGTCGGGTCGACGATTGCCCGCGAAGTGGATGGCGGTCTCTATCTGCGCTGCGGTCCAGAAATCGGCGTCGCAAGCACGAAGGCCTTCACGTCACAAGTGGCTGCGCTCGCGATGGTCACGCTCCGATTTGCACGCCTGAAAGACATGTCGTTGCTCGAGGGCCAAGAGTACGTCCGTGCCATGATGAAGCTCCCGTCACAGATTCAGGAAATTCTGGAGCGAGCGGACGAATTGGAGTCGTTGGCCGAGTCCTTCAAGGACTCGACCAATGCGCTGTACCTTGGCCGTGGGGTGAATTTCCCGGCGGCGCTTGAAGGGGCGCTCAAGTTGAAGGAGATCTCCTACATCCACGCCGAGGGCTATCCCGCGGCCGAGATGAAGCATGGTCCCATCGCGCTGATCGACGAGAACATGCCCGTCGTTGTTGTCGCACCGCGCGACGCCGTGCACGGCAAGATCGTATCGAACATCCAGGAAGTGCGGGCACGCGGCGGCAGGGTGATCGCGATCGTCAACGCCGGCGACGAGGAAATCTCCCAGCTCGCCGAGGCGACCTTCATCGTTCCCGAGACGCTGGACTTGTTGACGCCGATCCTTACCGTCATCCCGCTGCAGCTCTTTTCGTATTACGTGGCAGTCGCGCGCGGGTGCAATGTTGATCAGCCACGCAACCTCGCGAAGTCTGTCACGGTGGAGTAGGCCGCTCACGGCCGCCACCCCACACCGAGTCCAATGCCCAACCGCCGCCCGGCACGCACTGCGTAGCCGGGCGGTAGTTCTTCGGGGCCAAAGAGCGAGCCGCTCACGGCACCTTCCGCGCGGACGATCCCTGACCAGTGTGGGGTGAACGGGACGGCACCCTCGAGCGCGGCCGTCCCGACCGTCACGGTGCGCGCATCGCCACCACTGACCGGGAAGGTCCAGCGCTCCCGTGTCGCGCCGAGCACTCCGTAGAGGTTTGGCAGCACGCCCACGCCAAGGATCCGGCGCCCCACCTCGACTCCGCCGCCCCACGCCGCCAGATCACCGCGCGTGACGATGGCCGTCTCTGACCCACGCAGGGTGAGGTCTGAGGTGGTTCGATGGAGCGCAAGTCCGAAGCGCCACGGCCCGTAGTCGCGACTCGCGGTGAGTGCGAGCATGCTGGGCCGGTCCGGGCCAACCTCCAGCTGTTCCGTCGCATCCTGGATGTGGGCATGGCCGGTTGATCGGGCGCTCGAGCCGAGGAGGGAGAACTGCCACTGTGCGTGGAGCGAGGCGGGGAGTGCAATGAGGACGAAGAAGGCGGCGTGGCGGCGTGACATGGGCACTCCGGTTGGGGTTGCCGCCATGCTAGCCCCCGAGCGTCAACGCATCCTCAACGCCGGTCCCGATCCTCAGAAGGCGTGCGCTATCTTTCCGGAATGCGAATAGTCTTGCAGCGGGTGCGGGAGGCCTCGGTCACGATCGCGGGATCCGTGGTGGGCGCCGTGAATCAGGGATTTCTTCTGCTGGTCGGCTTCGCCCCGGGCGACACGCGCGCCGAGGCGGAGTGGCTGGCCGAGAAGGTGGTGGGATTGCGGCTCTTCAGTGACGCGGATGGGAAGATGAATCTGGATCTGGCTGCGGTGGGCGGTGAGCTTCTGGTGGTCTCCCAATTCACACTCTATGGTGATGCATCCCGCGGTCGGCGGCCCTCGTTCATCGCGGCGGCGCGGCCGGAGGAAGCGATCCCGCTGTATGAGCACTTCCTCGCAACACTGCGTGCCATGGGGTGCCGAGTGGCGGCTGGAGAGTTCGGCGCGGACATGCAGGTCGCCCTCGTCAACGATGGTCCGGTGACACTTCTCCTGGAGCGCTCCCCCGAATGATGCCGACGCTGGTCCTTGCCTCTGCCTCGCCACGGCGTCGGCAGTTGCTCGAGATGCTGCACCTGCCGATTCTCGTCATGCCGGCAGACGTGCAGGAAATTCCGCTTCCGCGAGAAGCGCCGGCCGCCTACTCGCGCCGATTGGCGCGTGACAAGGCTGGTGCGGTGCCCGGACAACTCATTCTGGGCGCGGATACCATCGTGGTCCTCGATGGCGAAATCCTCGAAAAGCCTGCGGACGTTGAACACGCCGTCGCGATGCTGCTGCGACTGCAGGGGCGCAGTCACACCGTGATTACCTCCATCTGTCTGATCGCCAATGGTCTCGCACTCGAAGCCGCGGATGAAACGACGGTCACCTTTCGGCCAGCGACGGAGGAGTATCTCCGCGCGTATGTCGCCACCGGCGAACCGATGGACAAGGCCGGATCCTATGGCATCCAGGGGTGGGGTGCGGCGCTGGTCGAACGGATCGAGGGCGATTTCTTCAGCGTGATGGGATTGCCCGTGCGGCTGGTATTGGAGTTGTTGGAGGAGGCGGGGTATGGATACAGGTTCGAGTCGTGAGTCGCGAGTCGTGAGAGGAGCGACGGGGGGTGCCAAGCCTCTCTCACGACCAACGACTCACGACTCAAGACTCATTGCAAGCGCCAGCAACACCGCCCCCGCCTTCGCGACCGTTTCCTCAAACTCCGCCTGCGGTTGCGAGTCCGCCACGATCCCGGCGCCGGCCTGGACGTAGGCGGTGCCGCCGGTGAAGACCACCGACCGAATCGCAATCGCGGTATCGAGCGTGCGAGCACCGTACCCGACGTAGCCCACCGCGCCGGCGTACGGACCGCGCCGGGTCGGCTCCAACGTGTCAATGATCTGCATCGCCCGGACCTTGGGCGCGCCGCTGACGGTGCCCGCCGGGAAGGTCGCTGCGAGGGCATCGAGGGCGTCGAGCCCATTGCGCAGCATGCCCCGGACTTCGCTGACCAGGTGCATCACGCGAGAGTATCGCTCGGTGACCATCTGCTGCACGACGCGCACCGTGCCATACTCGGCCACGCGTCCAACATCGTTGCGGCCGAGATCGACCAGCATCAAATGCTCGGCACGTTCCTTCGCGTCGGCGTGCATCTCCGCCTCAAGCGCGAGATCGTGCGCGTGATCGCGCCCTCGCGGTCGGGTCCCCGCGATCGGACGGACCGTGACCTCGTCTTGTTCGACGCGCACCAGTACTTCGGGTGATGCGCCGGCGATCTGCAGCGGCCCGAGTGCCAGATAGAAGCAATAGGGTGACGGGTTCATCGCGCGGAGCCAGCGGTACGTCAGGAACGGGTCAGGTGCCGGCGTGACATCCATGCGCCGAGAAAGGACGATTTGGAAAGCATCGCCGGCCGCCACGTACTCCTTGCAGCGCGCCACGTCGCGTCGGTAGTCGTCGTCCGCGTAGGGTGAGGACGCGGCGGCGGGTGCGACCTCTCTGGGAGTGAGCGGAGCGAGTTGCCCCGGCACCCCGAGGCGGTCGATCCACTCGCCCATGCGCGTTTCCGCCGCGCTGATGCGGCGGTGCAGTGTTGCGTCGTCCAGCGCTGGGGAGACGGCGACGTTGGCGATCACGATGGCACGGTGATACAAGTTGTCGAGCACGAGGAGGGTGTCCACGACCATCGCGACGGCATCCGGAAGGTCACGATCGTCGGGCGGTGCGTCCGGAAGCGATTCAATGCCACGCACGACGTCATAGCCCCAGAAGCCGACCGCACCACCAGTGAACCGCGGCAGTCCCTCGATCGGCATGGCGCGATCTTGCCGCAGGAGATCACCCAGATGGGCGAGTGGCGGAAGTGCGTTCGAGTGGATCTCCCAGGTGCCGTCTGGCCGGCGCTGTTCCGCGCGGTTGCCGCGATACCGGAACACGGATTCCGGCTCGGTGGCGAGGAAGGAATAGCGCGCCCACCGTTCACCACCCTCGAGGGATTCGAGCAGGAAGCCGTATTCGCCAACGTGCACCTTCGCGAATGCGGAGACTGGCGTATCGCCGTCGAGGACCACGGCGCGGGTCAGGGGCACCCGAGTGTATCCCGCCTCCGCGGCCATCCGGCACTGCGCGAAGATGTCGCTCATCGTGGGGCCGCCAGCAGATAGGTTCCCGCACGTGCGATCGCGAAGCGCAACATGTCGCCTGCGGGTCGCTCACTGGGAAGGAAGAGCACCTTGGTGGTGTCGGTCAGGCGTGCCGCACCGAGCGCCGCTTCGAGGCGCGCCGACGTGGGGTAGCGTGCCGTGGATCCCGTCGGGGCAGAGAAGTGCGCCGCGTAGGAAAAGGTGCCCAAGGCAAATCCGACAAAGGTGTCATCGGTGTCGATCGCCATGCCGTAGCGGCCGGGAAGCGGGCGGACGCGCACGGTAATGCTGTCGCCCTGTGCGGCGGTCAGGATCCCCGGCGGGAAGGTCAAGATCGCGAAGACGGCGTGGTCCGGTCGGGGGTGACGAATGACGATCGTGCGTCCCGTGGCCGCCGAGAAGCGCACGACGGTGTCGGTTGGGGATGGCCCGAGGCGGTCGAGCAGCCACACCTCCGTCAAGGCAACGGCGGAGCCGTTCCCGACGGTCGGGAGGGGTGCGCCAGGCTGGGGAAGTGGGGCCGAGGTAGCGCACGCCGTGAGGAGTGCAACGGAGAGCACTACCTTCCAGCCATGCGACCTCTGCTCACGCCAGCCATCCTTGCGCTGGCTCTTGCCCTGCCTGGCGCTCCGGTCGCCGCCCAGCAATGGCAACGTGGCGACACGTCGGCGCTCCTGGTCCGGGCCAGCACGCAACGGTTGACCCGCGACGCAGATACCCTCCTGGCCGCGTGGCGCGCGTCGGCGCACGGCGTGGTGCGGATGGCGTCGATCATGGATCACGGGGGCACATCCCAAGAGCGAGTGATACGAGCAGACCAACTTGAAGTCGAAGTGTACGGGGAGGCCCCGAACCGACACAAGCAGTTCATCATTGCGTGGCGTGACTCCTCGTTTCTGCCCAACCGCATTCGGTACCACCGCGATCACCTCGGAATCGTTGCCAATGACTTCGGCAGCACCCTGCGCCTGGGGGAAGGAGAGGAGGTCCGCGATGTCCTCCATCCGCTCTCGCCGGAAGGGCTGACGCGCTACGAGTTCGCGGTAGGCGACACTCTCCAGATTGCCGGACCGAAGGGAACCGTCCGCGTGGTCTCCGTCCAAGTGCGCCCCGTCGACCCCAATGCCGCGGCTACCGTCGGGACGCTCTATCTCGACGCGGATCGCGCCGTGCTGGTGCGCTTTCGCTTCACCTTCACGGCCATCGCGTATCGCGATCCGACCGTCGAAGACATCACGGTGACACTCGAGAACGCACTGCTGGAAGGCGTCCGGTGGCTCCCCTGGCGGCAATCGATCGTGATACGGCGGGGCACACCGTGGCTGGACCTTCCCATCCGCACCGTGCTTCGCGCCGACTGGACGATCGACGACTACGAGCTCGGCGTCACGCACCCCGCCGAAAGATTCTTGGGATTTTTCGTCGATGGACTGCGCCGGCCGGGCGGAACCTTCGCTTGGCAGGGTGCGCTGGCAGATCGATTGGAGATCCTGCCTCACGCCGAGGAGTCGATTGCGGCGGCACAACGCGACGCTGCCAGCGCGGTCGGCAAACGTCTCCTGGCAGGCCTTCCCTCGACCAGGCTGCTCGCTGGTGGGCTCTCCGATCTCGTGCGCATCAACCGGGTGAGCGGCGTGACACCGGGGCTCGGGGCTCGAATGTCGCTCGGGGCCGGGGTGACCGCACGTCTCTACGGCGGCGTTGGACTGAGTGATGGTCGCGTCTTGGGCAGGGTGTCGGTGGGCGGGGACGTGGGGGGCGCGGCGTGGACGATCGGTGCCGGACGTGAATTGACGGATTTGGGCGATGCCCCCTCGAGTAGCGGATTCTCGGCGTCCCTTCGCGCGCTGCTGAACGGGAGTGATCCCGGGGACTGGACTTTGGTGGAGCGCGTCCATGCCGGGGTGCGCTTTCCCACATCGTCTGGTACGACGGGAATCGAGGTGGGCCGGGAATGGTCGTGGTCCGTCCCGACAGACTTCACGCCGCTCTTCGGCGATCGCACCCGAAACATCCCCTTGGGGAGTGGCGGCGCCACCGTGCTACGAGCCGTGCTCGATCAGCGGGATGCGCACGGGGAAGGGTGGTTGCTTCACGCCGAGGCAGGCCACGCCAGCATGGGATGGAGGCGGGTCCATTGGGCGGGGCGGACGTCGGTGGGCGTCAAAGCCGGACGCGTCGTGCTGGCGGGGGAATTCGGATTGGGGAGCGAGGGTCTACCGGGCTACCGGAACTTCGTCCTTGGCGGGAGAGGGACTCTCCCTGGGCTTCCCTACCGGTCCCTCGGTGGGCAACGGATGGGACGTGTGGAGGTTGGTTGGGCACTCCCGCTCGCGGTGCCAACCCCACCAATCCCCAACGCTCGGGCCCTTTCGCTCCCCTCGACCTTGACGCCGTTTCTGGCCGTCGGAGTCGCCGGCGGCGATCAGCCTGCCTACCCCTGGCGCGCCAGTGCACGCCTGGAACCGGTGGCGGGCGGGTATCTCGATCTCTGGGGCCCCCTCCTCCGGATCGAGGGGGGAATTGGGCTGCGATCGGGCCATCTCGCGTTCGGTTTCGATATCCACCCGGATTGGTGGCCCCTCTTCTAGGCCGGGCGGCCAGATGCGTGCGCTGGCGTGGCTTTGTGTGGCTCCCCCCGCCTGAGGTGCCTACCTTTAGGGCATGGCGAGTTTCAATGATGAGTGGTTGGCAACTATCCTGGGCCCTCTCCTTCCGGCGGGGGCCCTCGAGCGCTTGCACAGCGATCGGGAGGATTCGGGCCGTGCCTCTCTCTGGGAACGGGTTATCGATGCGCGGCTGTTGCCGGAGGCCGATGTTCTTGCCGCCCTTTCGGCGCGCTGTCGCTTGCCGATTGCGGACCTCAACCACGCCGGCGTGATCGGCAGGGACACACTCCCAGGACCACTCGCGCGTCGGTACTCGGTCGTGCCACTCAGCGTGACCGATGCCCTGCTGATTGTTGCCACCGCCAATCCATTCGATGTTGGGGCCGAACAGTCCCTCGCCTTCGCCACCGGACGCGAGGTGCGAATGGCGCTGGCCTCGCCAAACCGCATCCGGGAGAAGCTCGACGAGCTCTACGGCCCGGAAGCGAATGATGGGACCGTTGCCGACCTGCTCCATGATTTGGGTGGCGTCGACGGCGCCGAGTTGGTCGAAGACCCGGTGGAGGATGAGACCGAGTTCCTCGCTGCGGAGGCTGGGTCAAGACCGATCATCAAGTTGGTGGACGTGCTCCTCGCCGATGGCATCATCTCCCGAGCCAGCGACATCCACATCGAGTCGGGCGAGCAGTCCGTGGTCGTGCGGTATCGTATCGACGGTGTTCTCCGGCAGGCGATGACGATTCCGCGCAAGGCCGGAATTCCGCTCATCTCACGCATCAAGATCATGTCCGGGATGGACATCGCCGATCGGCTCCGCCCGCAGGATGGACGTGCCCGTGTCGTCCAGTCGAACGGGTCACCGGTGGACCTGCGCGTCTCGACGCTGCCAGCGACGCACGGTGAAAAGGTCGTCATCCGGATCCTGAACACCCAGCAAACTGATCTGGCGCTCGCGGCACTCGGGCTCTTCCCCGACGAGCAAGAGCGGATCCTGCGAATGCTGGAGCACAAGGAAGGGGTGGTGCTCTGCACGGGGCCGACCGGATCCGGCAAGACCACGACGCTCTACTCTTGCATCCGCGAGATTCAACGGGAAGGGATCAACATCATCACCGTTGAGGATCCGGTCGAGTATCGCCTCGGCAAGAACATCGTGCAGGTCCAGACCAATGAGAAGCAGGGCCTCACCTTCGCCGCCGCGCTGCGCTCGATTCTCCGGCAAGATCCGGATGTCGTCCTCGTCGGCGAAATTCGCGATCTCGAGACCGCCCAGATCGCGGTGCAGGCGTCCCTGACTGGTCACCTGGTGTTGTCGACGCTGCACACCAACGACGCGCCCAATACGGTCACCCGCCTCATCGACATGGGGCTGGAGCCCTTCAAGATCGGCGCGGCGTTGCGCGGGGTCATTGCGCAGCGTCTCATGCGCCAGCTCTGTCTGGTCTGCCGGACGTCGCAACAGGCGTCCGAGCTCCCGTCGCGTGTCCTGCCATTCATTCCGGAAGGCGCGACGCTCTGGAAGGCGGTCGGGTGTGGGCAGTGCAGCCAAACGGGCTATCGCGGTCGATTTTCGATCGTCGAAATCCTTGAGATGACCCCAGAGCTGGAGCGCGCTGTTGGCAACAATGCTCCGGCTACCCAAATCGGAGAGGTCGCGCGCGAGAATGGCATGCGATCACTCTTCCAGTGCGGGTTGCGGCATGTGCTCGAGGGGCGGACCTCGGTCGAGGAACTGCTACGGGTCACCGATGTGCCGATGGAGCCCCGATCCGCCACCTCCGGTCGGAGTCTGGCCGATGCCGTGATCGCGACGGCGGCCCCGGCGGCACCAACCGCCGGGGCACACGCTGCCCAAGGGCAGGTGCTTGCCGCCGCGGACTTGCTGGACGCCCTCGAATTGGTGGACGACACGACGGGAGAGATTGCAATCGCGCCCCTCGCCGCCCGCGCGACCATCTTGCTGGTCGAGGACGAAGACACGCTGCGGCGGGTGATGAAGGACCTGCTCGAGCAGGAGGGCTACACGATCTGTGAGGCGCGCGATGGCAGCGAGGCGCTCGAGCAGGTGGACCGCCACAATCCCGACCTGGTGTTGCTCGACCTGAATTTGCCGAACGTGGACGGCTATTCCGTGCTGGCAGAGCTGCGGTCTCGCCCCGCGACGAGGGATTTGCCGATTGTCGTACTCTCGGCGCGCGGCGACGAGGACAACGAAGTGCGTGTCCTCCGCGCCGGCGCCACGGATTTCTTGACCAAGCCATTCCGTCCACGCGCGCTTGCCGCGCGGCTCGAGGCGACGCTCGCGCGTCGTCTGCAGTAGCACCCCGTCATTCCCGAGTCCTCTGTGCCGACCACCCCTTCCAGCAATCCCGCCGAGGCGCTCCGCCTCATCAAGCCGTCTGTGTTGGCACAGGGCGCCTATACGCTCGCGGCGCCCCAGGCGGTGCGGAAGCTCAACCAGAACGAGGCGCCGGAAGACCTCGACGCCACGCTGAAGACCGCGATTCTTTCTCGCGTTGCCGCCCGGCCCTGGCATCGCTATCCGGAATTCGCGCCGCGGTCGTTGGTGGATCGGCTCGCCTCGCACTATGGCTGGGACCCGGAGGGGTTGCTGGTTGGCAACGGGTCCAACGAACTGATTCAGGCGACGATGAGTGTGGTCGTCGACCGGGACGATGTGGTCGTTGCGCCGGCACCCACCTTTTCGCTCTATCGGCTGCTGGCGGCGGTGCATGGTGCGCGCTACGTTGGCGTCCCGTTCGGGAAAAACTTCGCCTACGACGTGCCACGGTTGGTGGAGACGGTGACCCGTGAGCGGGCCAAGGTGCTGGTCCTCAATACGCCGAACAATCCCACTGGCTCCGCGGTCACGCGGCGTGATGTGGAATCGGCACTGCAGGCCACCACGGGACTCGTCATCTGTGATGAGGCCTACGTGGAGTTTGGTGGCGAAAGCGCCATCCCATTGCTTGCGGAGTATCCTCGTCTGGTGGTCTTGCGCACCTTCTCCAAGGCGCTCGGGCTCGCGGGGCTGCGCTTCGGGGTTGCCCTCACCCACCCGGCCATGGCGCGCGAGATTACCAAGGCCAAGCTGCCGTACAACGTGAACGTCATGACACTCGAAGCGGCCGAAGTCGTGCTGGACCATGCCGGCGCGATTCAGGACCGGGTGGCCGGGATCTGCGCGACACGCGATCAATTGATCCGTGACCTGCGCACCCTCCCCGGTCTCACGGTATATGACAGCGCTGCCAACTTCTGTATCATCCGGTGCTCCGCAGTGCCGGCGCGTGTGGTGTTCGAGCGCCTGTTCGAGGACTACGGCATCCTGATTCGCGACGTCTCTGCCGGTGTCGATCTGGCAGAGTGCCTCCGCATCTCGGTCGGGACACCAGAAGACATGGCGGCGATTCTCGCCGCGCTGCGAACCATCTTGGGAGAGACGACATGAGCAGGTCTGCCACGATCGAGCGCCTGACGGGCGAGACTGAGTTGCGCGTGCGCCTCGAACTCGACGGCCAGGGCGAGGCGTCGATTGAGACGGGTATCGGGTTCTTCGATCACATGCTCACGGCGCTTGCCCGTCATGGGCTCTTCGATCTGGTCGTGCAGGCCGAAGGTGACCTGCATGTCGATGGCCATCACACGGTCGAGGATACCGGCATCGCACTCGGACAGGCGATCGCGGCGGCACTGGACGATCGCGCCGGTATTCGACGGTACGGCGAGGCCACGGTTCCCTTGGACGAAGCGCTGGTGCGCGTCGTCGTCGATTGTTCCGGTCGCCCGCATCTGGAATGGCACGCCGATCCGGCGAGCTGGCAGATGGTGGGAGAGTTCGACGTCGCCCTGGCGCCGGAGTTCTTCCGGGCCGTCGCGGTCCATGGCGGGTTGACGCTGCACATCGACCTGCTCCGCGGTCGGAATGCGCATCATATTGTCGAGGCAACGTTCAAGGCCTTTGCCCGTGCGCTCGACATGGCAACCGGCCATGATCCGCGCGTGGACGGGATCCCCTCCACCAAGGGCGTGCTGTGATCGCCGTCGTCGACTACGGGGTGAACAATCTCGCGTCGGTCGTGCGTGCCTTGGCGGCAGCTGGACACCCTGGAACCCTGACGGCAGATCCCGAAGAGGTGCGCCGTGCCGATCGCGTGGTGGTCCCTGGCGTCGGCCACTTTGCACGTGCGGCCGTCACACTGCAGGTGACCGGCCTGGGCGAGGCCATCCGCGAGGTCGCAGCGGCTGGGCGGCCATTGCTCGGGATCTGTCTTGGCATGCAGCTCTTCCATCAGGAGAGTGAAGAGGCACCCGGCGCGACGGGACTCGGGATTCTCCCTGGACGGATCGTCCGATTCCGGACCACACAACACGTGCCTCATGTGGGATGGGCGGAAGTTCGCCCGACGCCGGCCGGACGCGCGCACGCCGTTGCCGGGCCCGCGCTGGGAGCCGAGGGGACGTACTACTACCACGTGCACTCGTATCATCCGGCAGAGCTCCCGGACTCCGCCGTGCTGGGCACCGGGGACTACGATGGCATCTTCCCGACGTTGGTGGGCTTGGGGAGTGTACTCGGGGCACAGTTCCACCCCGAAAAGTCCCAGCAGGCCGGCATCGCGTTCATGAAATTGTTCGCGGAGTGGACACCATGACGGGCGCGCGCTGATGCTGGCCCGTCGCATCATTCCCTGCCTTGACGTCGCGGACGGTCGCGTCGTCAAGGGAGTGCACTTCGAATCGTTGCGTGACGCTGGCGATCCCGTGGAGCAAGCCGCGCGCTATGACGCCGAGGGGGCGGATGAGCTCGTCTTTCTGGATAT
This sequence comes from Gemmatimonadota bacterium, assembly GCA_024641735.1. Lineage (GTDB taxonomy): Bacteria > Gemmatimonadota > Gemmatimonadetes > Gemmatimonadales > GWC2-71-9 > Palsa-1233. The sequence continues at coordinate 24,010 of JAHECN010000001.1, forward strand.
CACGGCATCGTACCGGAAGGAAAGCACGACGCTTGCGATGGTCGAGCGGATCGCCGAGTCCATCTTCATTCCGTTCACGGTCGGCGGCGGAATTCGGTCGATTGAGGACGCCGGGGCTGCACTCCGTGCCGGGGCAGACAAGATCGGGGTCAATACCGCTGCGATTCGTGACCCAGAACTCGTCTCCCGACTCGCGGATTCCTACGGCTCACAGTGCATCGTGACCGCCGTGGATGTCCGGCGGGAAGGGGAGCAGTGGATGGTGATGGCGACGGGGGGCCGCGAGGCCACGGGATTGGAAGCACTTGCCTGGATGCGCACGCTGGAGAACCGCGGTGCGGGAGAAATTCTCCTCACGTCCATGGAGCGCGACGGGACCCGCCGTGGATATGATCTTGAACTGACGCATGCCGCGGCCACGCAACTCTCCATTCCGGTCATCGCGTCCGGTGGAGCCGGCAATCTGGCCCACCTCGCAGAAGCGTTTGAGGCCGGCGCGCATGGCGTGCTCGCGGCGTCGATCTTCCACTTTGACGGCACCACGATCGCGGATGCCCGCACCTACCTGCGGGGTCGAGGGATCGCGGTTCGGCCCTGAACCCTTCCCGGGCGCCAACCGACGCCGTACTCTCAGGCAGCAGGAGCATTCCATGACACGATGCTGGATCGGGAGCCGGACCGGCGCACTGCTCGTCGCGCTCATTCTCTGCACGACCACCGCCTCGGCCCAGGCCGCTCGGTCCGGAGTGGAGCAGGCCAGGATCGACTCCCTGCGCCGCCCATACACTGAGGCCGACATCACCTTTGTGTCCGGCATGATCGGCCACCACGCCCAGGCGGTGCGGATGGCGGAGTGGGCGCCGACGCATGGCGCGGGACGCTCGCTCCAGATCTTCGCTGGCCGGATTGCACTCGGGCAGGAGTCAGAAATTGGACTCATGTCGGACTGGCTTCGTCACCGAGGCCGACCGGTCCCGGACGCCGACCCGCGCGGCATGAAGATGACCATGAACGGGATGACCCATTACATGGTGATGCCCGGCATGCTGACCGAGGCCCAAATGGCAGAGCTCAACACGGCGCGTGGCGTCGAGTTCGAGCGGCTCTTCCTGACGTACATGATTCGCCACCATGAAGGCGCGATCACCATGGTCGACACATTGTTCAATACGCCTGGCGCAGCACAGGACGAATTCATCTTCAAATTCGCGAACGGCGTCTACGCCGACCAAGTGACTGAAATCGACCGCATGCAGCAGATGCTTGATGCGCTTCCTCCCAAGGTGCGTCCTTGGTGATCTCCGCTGGACCACATCCACCCACCCCCCTCCCCATGGACACGCCGATGAATTCCGCCTCAATCGCCTTCCGGGCCCCCGCCGCGCGATTCCTCGCGTCGAGCGCCGGATTGCTCCTCCTCGCCGCCTGTGCCGGATCCACGGCCGGCAGCGGGACGACTGCGGCGAGTGCGCCGCGCGCCGCCTCGCGAATGGCCGCCCCCTCCCCGGATCCCCGGGTCGGGCTGAAGGCCGGATTGCATGACGCGGGAGAAGCCATCTGGAACATGCGGATGGTCTCGCACGTGGTGTCGCCAGCGCCGTTCCTGGGGATCACCAATTCGGACCTCGCGTTCTCGGGAACGAACGTGATTCAGGGCAATTACAACGGCTTCCAGATTTGGGATATCTCCAACCCGAGCGCGCCTCGGATCCGGGTTGGGAAACTCTGCCCCGCGTCACAGAGCGACGTGTCGGTCTTTGGGCACTTGCTCTTCGTGTCGGCGGAGGCGCCATCTGCGAGATTGGATTGCGGGACGGAGGCACCCCGAGACCCGGTCAGTCGCGATCGTATTCGTGGGCTGCGCATCTTCGACATCACGGACATCGACAATCCCAAGTATCTGACCAACGTGCAAACCTGTCGTGGATCGCACACCCATACGGTGTTGTCGGATCCGAAGGACACGCAAAATGTCTATGTCTACATCTCGGGCACGTCGAGCGTGCGGCCGGCCGATGAGCTGGCGGGCTGTGTTGGTGACGCCAACGATCCCAACACCGCACTCTTTCGCATCGAAGTCATCAAGGTGCCGCTGGCACACCCCGAGCAGGCGGCCATCGTCTCCTCGCCACGCATCTTCTCGGACGCCCAGTCCGGGACTGCCATGGGCTTGATCAACACCGCGAGCCACGGGCAGTCTCCCGCGGACACTGGTGCGGGAGGACGTGGCGGCCGCGCCGGTGGTGGGCGCGGCGGTTTCCAGATTACCGCGGCGATGCTCGTCCCGTTGACGGCAACCTCGACGAAGGCGGATTCGACACGCAACACGCAGGTGGCCGCGCTGATGCCGATGGCGCTGCTGACGCCGACGTCCACCAAGGCGGATTCCGCCACGTACAACGGCAAGGTCGCGGAGCTTGCCAAGCTCGGCGTGGCACTGCCGACGTTCGGGGGAGGTGGTCGTGCCGGGGGTGGCAATGCACCGCCGCGCGGCGCGTTGACGCAGTGTCACGACATTACGGTCTATCCGGGTGTCGGACTCGCCGGTGGCGCCTGTGCCGGCATGGGTCTGCTGCTCGATATCCGGGATCCTGCGCACCCGCGCCGCATCGCGGAGGTCGCCGACTCCAACTTCTCATTCTGGCACTCGGCCACGTTCAGCAATGATGGCTCGATGGTGCTCTTCTCCGACGAATGGGGCGGCGGTGGCGCGGCGTACTGCCGGGCCGCAGATCCCAAGGAGTGGGGTGCGGACGCGATCTTCAAGATCGTGAATGGCAAGATGATCTTCCAGAGCTATTACAAGTTGCCAGCCCCCCAGTCCGCGCAGGAGAACTGCGTGGCGCACAACGGGTCATTGATCCCGGTGCCGGGGCGCACCATCATGGTGCAGGCCTGGTATCAGGGCGGCATCTCGGTGTTCGAGTGGTCTGATCCTGCGCATCCCACGGAACTCGCGTTCTTCGATCGCGGGCCGAATGATGGGAGCCGCCTCGTTGGCGGCGGCTACTGGTCCGTGTACTGGTACAATGGCCACATCGTCGGATCCGAGATGCAGCGTGGGCTCGACATTTTCGAACTGACGCCGAGCGCCGCGCTTTCGCAGAACGAAATCGATGCCGCGAAGACGGTGACGTTTGGGCACTTCAATGCCCAGGACCAGCCCAAGTTCGTTTGGCCTGCCTCGTTCGCGCTGGCGCGGGCGTATACGGATCAGTTGGAGCGCGGCGGCGGACTGTCCGCCGCGCAGGTGAGTGCGGTCCGGAGCAGTCTGATGACCGCGGAACGCGCGAGCGGAAGTGAGCGGCGCGCCGCCCTGGCAGCAGTGGCGAGTCAGGTCACCAGCTATGTCAGTGCCTCGTCAGACAAGGCCCGCGTGCAGTGGCTGGCCGGCGCGGCCCGGGACTTGGCGACGGCCACGCGCTAGTGCGTCGCGCGGGTTGAGGTACCATGAAGAGAGGCCGGGATCCGCATCGACGCGGGTCCCGGCCTCTCTCGTGATGCCACCACGGGTCAGCCCGCCGGGGGTCTTGGGTTCCGTTCCGTCGCCGCCATGTTGCTCGGCGCGTTGGGCTTCACGCGAATGGACTTCGCGGGAATGCCGACATGGACGTGATAGGGGCGCACATCCTTCGTGGCGAGGGCATTCGCACCGACCATCCCATTCTCCCCGACATGCACACCGGCCAACACTGTTGCGTGGTAGGTGATCCGCACGTCGTCGGCGAGGATCGTCTGGAGGGAGGTGACCTCCTTTTGCTCGACGATGCTGTGGGTGTGCGAATAGATGTTCGCGTAGTCGGAGATCGAGACCCGGTTGCCGAGGAGGATGCCGCCCCGATCATCGAGGAGGACGTGCCGATGTACCACGACGTCGTCGCCGACTTCCAGTTGATAGCCGAACGAGAACTCCACGTGCTGGAAACATTTGAAGTTCGCGCCGACACGCCCGAAAATGTGCGGCGCGAGCAGCCGCCGAAACTCGATCCCCAGATCGATATGTTGCCCGCCAAGCGGCAGGCGATCGAAAGAGTACCAGAGCCACAGCAGCGGTTTCACTCGCGCAAAGCGCACCACATCCACCTCGGCGTAGTACTCCGGCTCCAAGGTGATATGTCGTGGATCGAGGGCCTCCAGCGCCACCCGTGCGGTCAGGGAGAGCGTCGGTTCGGCAAGTCGTTCCTCGAGCGACCCTTGACCCGGGTATGCCAACTCAAAGAGTGTCGCGGCCGTGAGCGCCGACCAGTCCGCCCCAGGTGCGGTCAGGGCGTGGTCGAGATCGGCGAGCCATTGGTCACGGTGGCTTCGGATCTCGTCTGGGACGGTCACTCGGCGCAGCGGATAGAGTGCCATCCGTCTACGGAGCGGGCGCAGGGGGAGTGGGTCGGCGGCCGAGAATTCGGGCGCGCTCGGCATTGATGCGGGACAGCTTGCGCTCCCATTCGCTGGTGGAGGCCGACACGTAGTTGACGGTGAACGCCTCCAGCACCGGAATCGGCTGCTCGAAGAGGAAGATGGCCGAGGCCTGTCCCCGCACGTCGAGTTGTTGATTGGAGAAGGAGGCCGAGAGCGGCAGTACTCCGATCGGACGATAGAACTGATTCCGACTCAATAGCGTCAAGAGCTGTGGATCGAATCGAGTATTTGGAGCCAAACCGTAAAAGGTCACCAACGCGAGCCCAGGTTGGCGAATGCCCCGGGACGAGGCGATGGTGTCCACGCGCGGGCGGTACTCCTCCACCAACGACGTGAGAGCCCGATAGCTGTCCACTGAGAGGAGCCGGAGGAGTCCCTCTTCGAGCGGCAGGATGCGAATGTCGAGGGAGCCGGTTCCGAAGCGAAGCGTGATCGCATCCTGACTCAATCGACCCTGCCCGATCGGCAGGGCGTTGGCCGTCGAGTCTGGGTCCGTTGTTTGGCTGTGTGCCAACGATGTGCCCCCGAGGAGCGCGCCGATCAGGAGCCACGGTCGGAGGCTCATGGAGTGATCTCCTCTCCGGATGGGGCGAGCTGCTCGCCGGCAGCGAGGAGCGACGCGCCGAGTTCCGCGATACCGAGCCCGGTCTGTGCGCTGACGACTTGGACCTGATCGAGCGGAAATCCGATCTCATCCGCCCGTGACGCCGCCGCGGCATCCCGCGCGGAGCGTGACAGCTTGTCGGCCTTCGTCAGGACGGCGAGCACCGCGCACCCGGCCTCCTCGAGCAGAGCGTGGAATTCCCCGTCGTCCTTTGACGGTTTGTGTCGGATGTCGAGCAACCACACGACACCGGACAGCGTGGGGCGCTTCCGCACGAAGGCCTCCAGCAATTTCCGATACGCCGCGCGCGTGCTCTTGTCCGCCTGGGCAAAGCCGTAGCCCGGCAGGTCGATCAGATAGAGGGACGGCAACTGGTAGACATTCAGCAACTGAGTCTTGCCGGGCGTCTGGCTGACGCGCGCCAAGGCGCGCCGACCAACCAGCGCATTGAGCAACGACGATTTGCCGACATTCGATCGGCCAATCATCGCAAACTCCGGGAGCGGTGGAGCGAGGACATGCATCGGGTCGGGGAACGACCCGAGGAACTCGACCGGGAGCCGGGCGAGGGGCGATGTCTCAGTGGGTGTGGTCAGGCTTCCTTCTTCTGCCGCGGACGCTCTGTCACCACGAGGGGAGAGGCGCCGCTGGCGATCGCCTCCGGTGTGATGATCACTTCCCGCACATCGTGCCGGGAAGGAAGATCGAACATGATATCGGTCATCACCGACTCGAGAATGGCACGGAGCCCTCGGGCGCCGGTCTTCCGGGTGATGGCCTTGCGCGCGGTTTCGCGCAGCGCCTGCGGATCGAAGGTCAGGCCGACCCCTTCAAGCTCGAAGATCCGGTGATACTGCTTCGTCAGCGCGTTCTTCGGCTCGGTCAAGATCCGCACGAGGGCGTCTTCGTCCAAGGACTCGAGCGGGACCAGTACCGGGAGTCGGCCGACCAGTTCCGGGATGATCCCGTAGTGGAGCAGGTCATCGGGTTCGACGGCGGCGTAGCCGATCTTCGCTGGCCCGTTCGTCGCCTCTTCGGTCGCCTCGGCCCGATGCGCGAAGCCGATCGTCTGCCGCCCCAACCGGGATTCAATCAGCTTCTCGAGCCCGTCAAAGGCGCCACCGCAGATGAACAGGATGTCCTTGGTGTTGATCTGGATGTATTCCTGCTGCGGATGCTTGCGCCCCCCCTGCGGGGGCACACTCGCCACGGTGCCCTCGAGGATCTTCAGCAGCGCTTGCTGGACCCCTTCGCCCGAGACATCCCTTGTAATGGACGGGTTCTCGGACTTCCGGGCAATCTTGTCAATTTCATCGATGTAGACGATGCCACGCTCGCACTCGGCCACATTGAAGTCGCCGGCCTGCAACAGCCGCACCAGGATGTTCTCGACATCCTCACCGACATAGCCTGCCTCAGTCAGCGTCGTGGCATCGGCGATGGTGAACGGCACGTCGAGGATCCGGGCGAGCGTCTGCGCGAGCAGCGTCTTTCCCGTACCCGTCGGCCCGAGGATGAGGATGTTCGACTTCTCGAGCTCGACGTCGCCGGCTTCGCGGGGGCCCGCGGTGATCCGCCGATAGTGGTTGTAGACGGCGACCGCGAGTGATCGCTTGGCCTGCTCCTGCCCGACCACATATTCGTCGAGGGTCGCCTTGATTTCCTGTGGGGTCGGAACGGTCCGCTGGGATTCGGTAACCTCACGCTCTTCGTCCTCGGCGAGGATTTCGTTGCAGAGCGTGATGCATTCATTGCAGATGTACACCGACGGGCCGGAGATGAATTTCCGGACCGAATCCTTGCTCTTGCCGCAGAAACTGCAGCGGAGGTGCTTGTCGTTGGACATCGGCAATTCCGGCGAAAGGTCCGGCGTGGCGGGCGCACCTTCTGAAGGTGCGCCGCGCGACCGGACTGGTCAACCCGCGGTGGGTGCCTGCTCCACCTTGCGGGGGTGGAGGATCGTGTCGATCAATCCATACTCGACCGCTTCCTCCGCACTCATGAATCGATCGCGTTCCATGTCGCGTTCGATCTGTTCCAGCGGCTGGCCCGTGTGCTTGGCGTACAACTCGTTCATCCGGCCGCGCAGATAAAGGATCTCGCGGGCCTGAATTTCAATGTCCGCGGCGGTGCCCTGCGTCCCACCGGAGGGCTGATGGATCATGATCCGGGAATGGGGCAGGGCCGCCCGCTTCCCCTTGGTGCCCGCCGCCAGCAGGAACGAGCCCATCGAGGCCGCCATGCCCATGCAAATCGTGTTGATCGGCGCGCGCAGGTGCTGCATCGTGTCGTAGATCGCCATTCCGCTTGAGACGATTCCGCCCGGAGAGTTCAGGTAGACATAGATGTCCTTCTCGGGATTGTCGGCCTCGAGAAAGAGCAGCTGCGCGATGATGATGTTGGCCACATTGTCGTCGATTCCTGCGCCAAGGAAGACGATGCGGTCCATCAGCAAGCGCGAGAAGATGTCATACGTCCGCTCACCGCGAGCAGACTTCTCGATGATGTACGGTGGATAGATCGCTGCGTGGGTCACGCCGCGCCCTCCGTGACAGTGGATTGAGCGAGAAGCCAGGCGAAGGTCTTCTCCTCAGTAATGGTCCGCTCCAGCTCGCCCAGCCGCTTCGACTGCTGCAAGGAGGCGTAGAGCTTCCCCGGTTCCATGCCGCGCGTGGCTGCCAATTCGGCCACCCGTGCGTCGAGGTCCTCTTCGGTTGCGTGCAGGTTCTGGGCCGTTGCGACGGCATCGAGGACCAATTCCCGCCGAACCTGCGATTCCGCGATCGGCTGGAACGACGTCGCGAACGTTTCAAATTGCTCCTTCGGGATCTGGTACCCTTCCGCATAGGCATGCAGCAGGCGATGGACCAGCGAGTTCGGCGCGGGGACTGCGTTCGCCTCGACGATCTTCTGGGTCAGCTGTTCCCGGACAGCTTGCTCGGCTGACCGGGTCGCGTCTGCCGTCACATCTTCCCGGACCCGGGCCGTGAGGGCCTCGGCGGAGTCGAAATCGCCCAATTCACGGGCAAAGGCATCATCCAACACCGGAAGATCCTGCGCCTTCACCTCGTGGAGGGTGACCGAGACGCGTCGGGCCTGCCCGCGGCGGGCCTCGTCCGGGTGGTCCTCAGGGAAGCGGACGTCGCCCTCAGCGGTGGTTCCAGGCGTGAGCGTGAGGATCAACTCCTCGAGGTCCGGGATGGTCTCGCCCTCGCCAATCACCAACGAGTACGGCTGTCCAGCCTCGGCCTCAACTCCTTCCTGAATCGTGGTCACACTGATGGAGACGAGATTGCCCGGCGAAGGTTGCACGCCGTCAAGCGGGGTCCAGGTGGCTTTCTGCTCGCGCAGCCGGTTCAACTGCTCGGTGACCATCTCCTCCGTCACCTCAACCGGCGGACGGGTCACGGTGAAGCCACCGGTCGTTGTCAGGGTCAGCTCCGGGCGCACCTCCACCAGCACCTCGAACGTCAAGGGCTGCTCCGGCTCGTAGCTGACCGAGCGGATCTGGGGATCCGACGTCGGCTTGAGGTCGGCCTCCTTCAGGATCAGCTCCCACCCTTGGCGGAGCGAATCCTCGAGGACCCAGCGCTTGATCTCCTGCTCAAAGCGCCGGCGGACCACGGCCTCGGGGGCGTGTCCTTTCCGGAAGCCTGGGAGCCGGACCTGGCGGGCGTATTCCTTGATCGCGCGGCGTTCCGCGTCGGCAAGGCGTTCGAGGGGGACGGTCACTTCCATGGTCTTGGACGCGACATCTTCGGCGGCGAGGCGGTACGTGATCTCAGTCATAGCCCGACAAGTTACTTGGCGCGTGGTAGGGGGGTCAATTCAGGGGTTGGCTTTCTCTCCTACTTGACCTGTGGGCTCGGGGAGCGGTTCTTTGGGGAAATGGCCAATATTCTGGTAGTAGACGATGATCCCGCGATGCGGCGCGCCGTGCGGATGCTCTTCGAGCGGCGCGGCCACGACGTCGGGGAGGCCGCCTCGGCAACTGAGGCCCTCGAGCTGATCAACAGCGACGCCTCGCCCGACGCGGTCGTCTGCGATGTCTTGATGCCGGGAATGAACGGGCTGGAGCTCTATCGTCGGATCGTGGAGGCGTCGCCTGGCCTCAAGGACCGTGTCGTTTTCCTGACCGGGGCCAATCGTGACCCGGCCGTGCATTTGCCGATCGAACAGCTCGGCGTCCCGTTGCTCGGAAAGCTCGACGACCTCGAGCTGGTCGTCGACGCGGTGCGCATCGCCCTGCTTCACCCCCCGATTCACTGATCGCCAGCGCGGGCCATCGCGCTGTACCCTCCCTGCAGGGGTCCCAAAGATGACCAATCGTTCACTGCTCCTCGCCATGCTTGTCCTCTTGGCGGGGAGCGCATCGGCGCAGACGCCTCGTGGGTTCACCCATGCCGACACGCTTCGCGGCACCGATGGTCCCGGACGGAGCTGGTGGGACGTGGTGTTCTACGATCTCCATGTCGTGGTCTCGCCCGCTGATAGCACCATCGCTGGGCGGAACGGCATCACCTATCGCGTGACGCGAGCCCGGCAGGAGATGCAGATCGATTTGCAGGTGCCACTCGCCGTGGACAGCATCACGCAGGACGGACGGGCGCTTCGATTCCGTCGTGATGGGAATGCGTTCTTCGTCACGACCACGGCGCCGCAGCCGATCGGATCGACCAAGATTGTCACGGTCTTCTATCACGGACACCCGCGTGCCGCGGTGAACCCGCCGTGGGACGGTGGCCTGATCTGGAAGAAAGACTCGCTGGGACGCGCCTTCATCGCGACGGCGAATCAGGGGCTCGGCGCCTCCGTCTGGTGGCCGAACAAGGACTACGCCGGCGATGAACCCGACTCCCAGCGCGTGGCGATCACCGTGCCCGACCCGATGGTCAACGTGTCCAACGGCCGGCTTCGGAGCGTACGCGCCAACGGCGACGGTACCACGACGTGGGAATGGTTCGTGACCGCGCCGATCAACAACTACGGCATCGCCATCAACGCGGGTACCTACGCACACTGGAGCGAAGTCTTTGAGGGCGAACGCGGTCCCCTCACGCTCGATTTCTGGCCACTCGCCATTCACGCCGACACGGCCCGCGTGCAGTGGCAACAGGCGCGGCCGATGATTGCCTGCTTCGAACACTGGTTCGGTCCGTATCCCTGGTATGAGGACGGCTACAAGCTCGTCGAAGCGCCGCACCTCGGCATGGAACACCAGAGCGCCGTCGCGTACGGCAACGGCTTCAAGAACGGCTACCGCGGCCGTGATCTCTCCGGCACCGGCCTCGGCTTGAAGTGGGACTTCATCACCGTGCACGAGAGCGCGCATGAATGGTTCGCCAACAATATCACCGCCAAGGACCAGGCGGACATGTGGGTGCATGAGTCGTTCGCGAACTATGCGGAAGGACTCTACACCGAGTGTCAGCAGGGCAAGGCGGCAGGCGCGGAGTATGTGATTGGCACCCGTACCGGCATCAAGAATGATCGCCCGATCATTCCGGCGCGCGGTGTCAACGCGCAGGGCTCCGGTGACATGTACCCGAAGGGCGGGAACATGTTGCACATGATCCGAGAGATCCTGGACGACGACGATGCTTGGCGCGACATCTTGCGTGGATTGGGCAGCACCTTCCGCCACCAAACGGTCACCGGTCAACAGGTGCGCGACTACATCGCGAAGGGCGTGCGTGAGCGGTTTCCCGCGGCGCACCTGGAGCCGATCTTCCAGCAGTACCTCGAAACGACCATGATTCCGACCCTCCACTTGGAGCAGCGTGCCGAAGGCGTCGCCTACAAGTGGAGCGACGTGGTGCCAGGGTTTGACCCCTTGCTCCAATATGCGGATAAGGCGAATCCGGATCTCACGCTCCGCCTCGGTGCCGCGACGGAATGGCAGCTCCTCCGGCCGAAGGTTCAGCTGGATGACATCGCCATCAGCCCGAACTACTACATCAAGGTGGTCCGGACCAAGGCCCCATGATCGCTTCCCATCGCAGTTCCCGAGGATCTCATGCTGATTAATCGTCGTCGGTTTTCTGGAATCCTCGCGGGCATGGTCGGTGGTGCCGCCGTCGGCTGCGCGCCGGCCGCGCCTGCGGAAGGGGGCGATGTTCCGGCCGATTCGAGTCAGCTCCCCGAGAGCGTTGCTGCACTCAAGCCGATGACGCCGGAGCCGGTCTTGATCACGCCTGCTGAACGGGAGAGTCGAGTCGAGCGAGCTCGGAAGTTCATGCGAGAGTCTCGACTCGACGCGCTGCTCATCGAGCCGGGCACGACGATGTCCTACTTCAGCGGCGTCAGTTGGGGTTTGTCCGAGCGCCCGTTCCTCGAACTGCTCCCGGCCTCGGGCGATGCCATCTGGGTCTGTCCCGGGTTCGAGGAGAGCCGTGCCCGCGAACTCGTCGGTGGCACGACCGAAGTGCGCGTCTGGCAGGAAGACGAGAGCCCGCATGCGTTGGTCGCCGCGGCACTGCGCGACCGCGGCATCATGACCGGACGGCTCGGTGTCGAGGAGCGTCTCCGCTTTTTCATCGCCGATGGCGTGCGTCGGGAAGCGCGAGGCGTGGAGTTGGTCGGCGCGGAGTCGGTGACGGCCGGCTGCCGAATGATCAAGAGCCCGGCCGAACTCGCCCTGATGCAGCGTGCCACCGATATCACCATCGCGGCCTTCCAGGCCGTGCTTCCCACGATGAAGCCAGGGATGCTGAATACCGAACTGCGTGACCTCATGCAGACGGCGATGGAGCGGCTCGGGGGGACGGATACTTGGACGCTCGCGCTCTTCGGTGCGGCCTCGGCGATTCCGCACGGCACCATCGAGCCGCAGCGACTCAAGGAAGGCGACACGGTGCTGGTCGATTCGGGATGCGATGTGGGAGGTTACCAATCGGATGTGACCCGCACGACCGTCTTCGGGAAGCCGTCCGCGCGGCAGACGGAAGTCTGGCAAACCGAACGTGCCGCGCAGGATGCGGCCTTCGCCGCCGCACAGGTCGGCGCGACCTGCGACGCCGTGGATGCGGCCGCCCGGAAGGTCATCACGGATGCGGGCTTCGGGCCGGGGTACCAGCTACCGGGCACGCCGCACCGCACGGGGCACGGGATCGGGATGGATGGGCATGAGTGGACCAACTTCGTCCGCGGCAACATGACGCAGATTCGCCCCGGGATGTGCTTCAGCGACGAGCCAACGATCGCCATCCCGGGTGAGTTCGGCATCCGCCTGGAGGATTGCCTCTACATCACCGAGGATGGGCCGCGCTTCTTTTCGCCCCAGTCCGAGGCGGTTGATCGGCCAGTGTAAGCACCGGGCCCCATGGGTGGCCGAATGGCAGGCGGTGTGTCGAGCGAGGAGATGCGAGCGCCGGGAGTCGAACCCGGACGGGTTTCCCCACAGGATCCTAAGTCCTGCGCGTCTGCCAGTTCCGCCACGCTCGCTGATTCGGGGGAAGCTAACCGCCGAGCTATCCCCTTTCCACGTCCGGCCGATCTGTGGCTATCTTACAGCCCAGTTCACTTCAGCTCTCCGAGGATCCGCGTGACGCAAGGTTGGCAATCCCGGGCCATTGTGGCCCTCTGTGGCAGCATCATCCTGACCGCCTGTGGCGACAGCCGCCTCGACAAGCTGTCGGCCAATATCTCCAAGGACAGCGTCGCGGTCATCATGAAGACCGATTCGCCCCATTCGGCGGCCTCGTACCTGACCAACGGCCAGCTCTGGGAGATCCAGTTCTACACCCGCAAGGAAGTCGCCCTCACCGATTCGGTGGATTGGCGCGACATGAGCCCGGTGGTCTTCTCGGATGGGCATGTGGCGGGCTGGGGCTGGAACTACTGGGAGAAGGAAGCCGCGACGCTGCAGATCCCGATGCCGCCGAAGAAGTAGACGGAGAACAGAGAACAGAGAACCGAAAAAACCGAGGGGTGAAGGGTCAGGGGTTGTTCCCCCTCACTCCTCACCCCTCACTCGTGTCCGTTCTCTGTTCTCTGTTCTCCAGTTACTTCGGCATCACCCTCAACCGCACCACCCGCTCCACTCCACCGTTGCCATCCGCGTTGACCAGCTTCAGGGTCACGACCCCGTTGCGGGCGTCGCCGAGTGCGGAGCGGAGGTCGTCCTCGGTGCGGATGTCGCGGCCCTCAACTTCGAGGATCACGTCGGCTCGCGTCGTCGCATCAAGTGGCAACAGCTTTCCGATCCCTGGGGATCCGCGGAGGAGCGACTTGACCAGCAGTCCCTTGGTGTTGGTGGCAAGCCCCAGCTGGCGAACGCTGAGCGGTGTCAGCGGCTCCACGACGACCCCAAGCCGGTTGCTCGGCGCGGAGGTCGGCTTGGTGTCGCGACGCGCCTCGACGGGTGCTGCCGATTCCGGATCACTGGGGATGGCGATCGTGCGAACGGTGATCTCCTTCTGCCCACTGCTCCGGTGCACCGTGATGGTGACCGGGGTGCCAGGCTCGCGGAACGCGATCGCCTGCTGCAGCTGGGCCACATAGCGGACCGGGCGTCCTTCCACGCCGGTGATCACGTCACCAACTTCCAGTCCGGCACGCCGCGCTGGTGAGTCTTCGCCGGCAAATGCACTCACGACGACCCCTTCCATCGACTCGAGCCCAAGGTACGCGGCGTCCTCGGCACTGACGTCCTGCACACTCACGCCAAGCGCGGCACGGGTGACCTTGCCGTTCCGGATGATCTGATTCATCACGTTGCGCGCCAGATCGATCGGCACCGCAAACGCATACCCGGCGAAGTAGCCCGTAAAGGACGCGATGGCGGAGTTGATCCCGATCACTTCACCACGGACGTTCACCAGCGGACCGCCTGAGTTGCCGCGGTTGATGGCGGCATCGGTCTGAATGAAGTCGGCGATCTGCTTCTCGTTGCGGTCGTTCGGGTCCAGCACGCCACGTCCCTTGGCGCTGACGATCCCCTGGGTCACCGAGAAGGTCAGGTCTGAACCGAGCGGGTTGCCGATCGCCAGCACCCACTCGCCGACCCGCACGGCGTCCGATGAACCGAGCGCCGAGGGTGTCAGCTGTGTCGCCTCGATCTTCAAGACCCCGACGTCGGTGTCCTTGTCCGAGCCGACGATCGCTGCGTCAAATGAACGGCCATCCAGCAGCTTGACCGTCACGTGGGTGGCACCCTCGATCACGTGGCGGTTCGTCAGGATGTAGCCGTCCGCCGAGACGATGAAGCCGGACCCTGAGCTCTGCTCGACCGGAGGATCCTCACCCGGACGGCTGTTCCGAGGGCGCGGCAACTCGAATCCCGGCGGGAGCCCGCGCGTGGCAACCGGTTGATCCGGGCGTTCGGCTTGGATGAAGACGACCGACGGACGCACGGCTTCCACGACCGCCGAATAGGCTGCGGAGATCTCGGCCAGTGGCTTGGCCGCGGGAATCCGTGGCGCGTCGACCGGAACGATCAACGGCGGGCCGCCCTCCTGCTGGGCGCTGGAGGTTCGCGGCAGGTCGAGCAGACCCGCGAAGAAGAGCCCCAGAACAAAGGAGAGTCCGACGAGGACGGAGAGTTTGAGCCAGTTGCGTGTGTGGTTCGACATCGCTGAATTCCAAGGTAGATGGCCTGCAGGCCGGGAATCACGTATGAACCCGGCCGATCATGTACTGCATAATACTCGGATGCGCGACCGAAAGATTCGGTCGCGCACCCGGTGTGTCGCCAACTACTCCTTCGGCGTGTCGTCGACGATCTCGTAATCCGCCTCGACCGCGTCGTCCTTTGGTGGCGCCGCTTCGCCCTCGGTGCCCATCGGGGCCTCGGGTTCACCCGAGGGGGCGTTCTGGTACAGCGAGGCCCCGGCGGCCGAGTAGGCGACGTTCAGTTCGTCCAAGGCCGAGCGGATCTTTTCCTGATCCCCGACCCGGAGCGCCTCCTTGCCCACCTCGACAGCCTTGTCGAGGCGTTCCTTCACGTCGGCCGCGAGGCGATCGATCCACTCCTTGGAGTCCTTCTCGACCTTGTACACCAAGCCGTCGAGCTGGTTGCGGGCCTCAATCTGCTCGCGCCGCTCCTGGTCCTCCTTGGCGTTCGACTCGGCCTGCTTCACCATGTTGTCGATGTCGGCATCGGACAGGCCACCCGCCGCCTCAATCCGGATCTTCTGCTCCTTGCCGCTCGCCTTGTCCTTGGCCGAGACGTGGAGGATGCCGTTGGCGTCGATGTCGAACGTGACCTCGACCTGCGGCATGCCGCGCGGAGCGGGCGGGATCCCCGTCAGCTGGAACTTGCCGATCGTCCGGTTGTCGGCGGCCATCTGCCGTTCACCCTGGAGCACGTGAATCTCGACCGTGGTCTGGTTGTCTTCGGCAGTGCTGAAGACTTCCGACTTCTTGGTCGGGATCGTTGTGTTCCGCGGGATGAGCACCGTGCCCACGCCGCCGAGCGTTTCGATACCGAGCGAGAGCGGCGTGACGTCGAGGAGCAGGACATCCTTGACCTCGCCGCCGAGCACGCCGCCCTGAATGGCGGCGCCGATGCCGACGACTTCGTCCGGGTTGACTGAGCGATTCGGCTCCTTGCCGAAGAATTCCTTGACGATCTCCTGAATCTTCGGGATCCGCGTCGATCCACCGACCAGAATGACTTCGTCGATTTCGCTCGGCTTGAGGCCTGCATCCTTCAGCGCCATTTCCATCGGCGGGATACACCGCTTGATCAGGTCCTCGACCAACTGCTCGAACTTGGCGCGGGTGAGCGTCAGGTTGAGGTGCTTCGGCCCAGAGGCGTCTGCGGTGATGAATGGCAGGTTGACGTCGGTCTGCGTGGTGCTGGAGAGCTCCATCTTGGCCTTTTCGGCCGCTTCCTTGAGCCGCTGCAGCGCCATTGCGTCCTTCGACAGATCGATCCCCTGATCCTTCTTGAACTCCGCGACCAGCCAATCAATGAGGCGCTGGTCAAAGTCATCGCCGCCGAGGTGGGTATCACCGTTGGTGCTCTTCACCTCGAAGACACCCTCGGCCAATTCGAGGACCGAGATGTCGTAGGTGCCGCCGCCGAGGTCGAACACGGCGATCTTCTCGTCCTTCTTCTTCTCGAGGCCGTAGGCGAGCGCCGCCGCCGTAGGCTCATTGATGATTCGGAGCACTTCGAGCCCGGCGATCTTGCCCGCGTCCTTGGTGGCCTGACGCTGCGCGTCGTTGAAGTACGCCGGCACCGTGATGACTGCCTTGTCCACCGTGTGGCCGAGGTAATCCTCTGCGGTCTGCTTCATCTTCTGGAGGATCATCGCCGAGATTTCAGGCGGGGTGTACTTCTTTCCCTGGATTTCGACGGCGGCCAACCCATTGGCGCCGTCCGCCACCGGGTACGGGACGCGCGAGGCCTCTTCCTTCACTTCGGCCGCGCGGCGGCCCATGAAGCGCTTGATCGAGAAGATGGTCTGCTTGGGGTTGGTGACGGCCTGGCGCTTGGCGACCTGACCAACCAGGCGCTCGCCGTCCTTCGTGAACGCCACAACCGACGGCGTGGTGCGCCCGCCTTCGGCGTTCGGGATGACGACGGGATCGCCTCCCTCCATGACGGACACCACCGAGTTGGTGGTGCCGAGGTCGATCCCAATAATCTTCGAGGCCATGTCCGCTCCTGGTCCGTCGGCGTCAAAATGGCGCCCAGGCGAATCCCGGGCGCTGTTACGCCTTCAGAAGGGCAATGGTCGTACCGGGATTGACTGCCGGAATGGCAGGGCAAGGAGAGAGGAGAAACGAGAAAGGAGAGAGGAGGGAGCCAGAAGTCAGCGGCTCTTCTCTCCTTTCTCCTCTCTCTTCCCTCCGTTAGGGTAGCCACCTCTTGGCGTCCGCCTGCGCCGCATCCAGCTCCTTCCGCAGCACGGCATGCCGTGCAATGGCGTCCCGGCCGATCTTCTGGTCGGCGCCGGAGGTCATGCCGGCCAGGTAGGAGATGTGAGCCTGGAGCCCCGGCTTGCCGTAGCGGACTGGTTCGGTGTTGAGGACGGCCGCAAGCGCCTGCACCCGAGCCAGCGTGTCCGCCGCGGCACCGGTCGCGCCGCGGAGCCGCGTCTCGGCGGCCCGGACTCGACTGACCAGCGTACCCACCTCGGCCACCATCGCGCGCATGGTTCGATTGTGGGTGAACTGTTCGACGAGGTCCGCCTCGGTGGTGCCGTCGGCCGCGATCCGCGGGTCAATGCGGACGCGGAGTGGGACTTCGCGGATCTGGTCCCCGACAGTCAGGCGAACTTGGTAGCGACCCGGGGGGGCTCCCAAGCCGTCATGGGTTCGGACGTCCCAGGTGAATCGGTTGAGGCCAATGGTGTTGCTCGGCCGTGACGCAGCACCGCCGCCGCCGCGTCCTCCGCGCCCGGCAAGCATCGGCGCGTCGGGGTCATCAGGGTCGGTCTGGGCGGCAGCGGCCGGACGAGCGGAGGGCGATGCCCCGGCGGGGGCCGCGCTGCTGTACTGGTTCACCACGGCCCCGGTCGAGTCGAGGATCTCGAGTTGCACGACGGCACCAGCCGAGGGCAAGCGGTACTCGATCATCGGGCCCAGTTTCTCGGCACTGGTGCGTGTCTTGTAGCCGTCTCGAGGGGCGAAGAGGATCACCGAGTCGGTACGCGTCGCTCCGGTGAGTTGATGCAGCATCGAGAGGTTGTCGACGATCCAGAAGGCACGGCCCTGGGTCGCGACGATCAGGTCTTTGCGGTACACCTTGATGTCGTTGATCGGGACGTTCGGCAGATTGAGCTGGAATGACTGCCAGTGGTCGCCATCGTCGAAGGAGATGAACATGCCGAATTCGGTCCCGGCGTAGAGGAGGCCGGGGCGATCGGGATCTGCGCGCACGACGCGCGTCGGCCAGTCCGCGGGAATCCCGGTCACGATGCGCGTCCAGCTCTTGCCGTAGTCGGTGGTGCGATAGAGGTACGGCGCATAGTCGCCGAGGAGGTAGCGATAGATCGCGGCGTAGGCGGTGCCATTGCGATGTGGCGAGGCCTCGATCCACTGCACTCGGCCGCCTTCCGGGAGTCCGGCCGGGGTCACCTTCGTCCACGTCTTGCCATCGTTCCGGGTGACATGAATCGGGCCATCATTGGCACCAGCCCAAATCACGCCCTTCTCCCGCGGTGACTCGGTGATCGCGTAGAGCGTGCTGTAGAACTCTTCGCCGGTCACGTCACGCGTGATCGGGGTGCCGCTCGCACCCTGACAGCAGGCGGGATACGAGGTGAGGTCGGGCGAGATCTGCTCCCACGTCACGCCCTGATCGCGCGTGCGGTGGACATACTGCGAGCCAAAATAGAGGACCGACGGATCGTGCGGCGAGAGCGCCATCGGTGACACGCGCTGCATGCGCCAGATGAGGTCGCTGCCCGCATTGCCGTAGAGCGATTGGCCGCCCACCCAATAGTTTTTCGACTGCCCCGTGCGACGATTCATCACCGAGAATTGTCCCTTGCAGGCGCCGTAGATCACGTTCGGATCTGCGGGATGCGGGATGATCGGTCCGGTTTCACAGCCGGGAGTGGTGCCGAGCTCTTCGCGCGGGCCAGGCACCGATTGCGACGAGAGCTGCATCGTCGAGTTGTCTTGTTGGGCGGCGTAGAGGTTGTACGGAAAGGCATCGTCGACCCAGACGCCGTACAGCTCCGAGGTTGGCTGATTGTTCTGTGTGGACCAGGTCCGGCCGCCGTCGAAGGAGATGTTGGCACCACCATCGTTCGATTGGATCATGGTGTTGCCGTCGGTCGGATTGATCCAGATGTCGTGATTGTCGCCGTGCGGTGTGCGCATGGTGGTCATTGTCTTGCCGCCGTCGACCGACTTGTAGAATCCTTCCGCGCCGGCATACACCACGTCCGCATTGGTCGGATCCGCACCGAGCGTGGTGTAGTAGAAGGGACGCTGCAGCAAAGAGCCCTGACTGTTCATCAGCACCCATGTGAGGCCGGCGTCGTCGGAGCGATAGAGTCCACCACCCGGCAGCGCCTCGATGAGGGCGTACACGCGCTGCGGATTCGCGGCGGTGACCGCGAGATTCGCCTTGCCGAGGAGATCCTGCGGAAGACCGGTCGTGATGTGCGTCCACGTCACCCCACCGTCGGTACTCCGGTAGAAGCCACCTTCCCGCGCGCCGCTGATGATGGTCCATGGCTTCCGCTCGATCCTGGACATCCACGCATAGACGATGTTCGGATTGCTCGGGTGGATCTCCACATCCATCGCGCCGCTGCTGTCGGAGACGAAGAGCGTCCGCTGCCAGGTCTTCCCACCATCTGTTGTCCGGTAGACACCGCGCGCCGGCGACGGTTTGAAGATGTCGCCGTTGGCGGCGACGAGGACGGTGTTGGGGTCGCGCGGGTGAATTGCCACGGCCCCGATTTGTCCGACGTCGTACAGCCCGGCGAATTGCCAGCTCTTCCCGGCGTCACCGGAACGGTACACACCTCGCCCCGTCGAGACGTTGCTGCGCACGCCGTCTGAGCCCGTGCCGAGATAGACGACGTTGGGATCGCTATCGGCGACGCGGATCGCTCCGGTGGAGCCGACCGGGATTTGTCCGTCGCTGATCGGATCCCAGCGGACGCCGCCATCGGTCGTCTTGAAGACGCCCCCACTTGCCACGCCCATGTAGAACGTCTTGGGTTGGGATGGGACGCCTGTCACTGTGGTGACACGGCCGCCGCGCGATGGTCCGACCAGTCGATACTGCAGCCCCTCAAGGAGCGTGGGGTGGATTGGTGCCGCGGATTGGCCGCCGAGCGGCAGCGCGAACAGCAGGAAGAGTGCGCCACAGAAGGCGGGGAGCTTCATCGATGGCCTCGGGGTGTTGGCGGGGGTTTCGGGAAAGATATCGTGATGGAGGAGTCAGTGTGGCACCACCGCACTGATTTCTTACCAGCGCGTCACGGGCTGTGGGACCAGGGATCAGCGGACGCCAGCCGACGCGTCCACGCTGTCGGCGGCAGGGAAGTTTTCAGGGTGGCGCGCCATCGATGGGTGGTACAGTCCGCGCAGATACCGGATGTCGGCGTCTGCGTCGTCCGTTGTGGTGAAGAGCGTGCCGAGCGAGACGACGCGTCGACTGTAATCCAATGTGACGGGAAGAATCGGAACATTCGCGCCGCGTGCGATCCGATGAAATCCCGTCTTCCACTGCGCGACGCGTCGCCGGGTCCCCTCGGGTGAAACTCCGAACACCCACTGTGGTCGCGCGTGAAAACGCTCGATGGCCGCGGACACGACGCCGTGGGCGGCTGCACGGTCCACCGGTTCGCCACCCAACCACTGCAACAACCCGGTCACGGGAAAGCGGAACAGGGTGTGCTTGCCAATCCACGACAGGCGAAGGCCAATCGCGAGCATGGCAAGCATGCCGAGGGGGAAGTCCCAGTTGGATGTGTGCGGGGCGGCGATGACAACAAAACGCGGCAGGGCCGGAAGCTCACCCTCAATCCGCCACCCCGCCAACGCGAGGAGACGGCGGGCGAACGCCCTGCTCCTCGGGGTGCCCCGTCGAGGGCACCCCAAGGTCATCTCGCCTTCGGTCATTCAGCGGCGATGCTGAATGCCTGGACCATCCCCTTCATGGCATGGGGTGTTCCGTCGGCGGGATCGGGCACAAAGCAGAGCAAGACATAGTTCCCCGGGGTGAGGTTTACGGTCCAATAGTTGGTGAGCCCCGGGTTGATGGCGCCGGCCCCCCCAGCGGAGACTCCCTGGGGTGCGGCGCCGGGCGCAAAGGAGGCCATCAGGCTTTCCACCGTCGCGCCCTCGTGTAAACGGACGAGTTGGACCTCATGGACCTGCTGCCCGTCGTTGACGATCGCAAACGTATGGGTGCCCGCCGTCATCGCTGGCGTGGCAAACGCGAACTCACTCAGCCGGATCTCCGCGTCGGCAACCGGTGGTTCCGCCGCGTGTCGCGGACCACTGACCACAATCTCCTTGTGCATGCCTTTCATGAAGTGCGGTGCACCATCCGCAGGGTCCGGCACGAAGCACAACACCACATAGCGACCCTCCACCAAGTCCGTCACGCCGCCGGTCGAGTCCTGCGGCGCAATCCCGCTGGCCCCTCCTCGCCAGGTCATCCAGACAGGAACCTTGTTCGGATCGGCGGTGAACGCGTCGATCACATCCTGCGCCGTCTTCCCACTCTCCAACTCGGCCAACATCATGTGGTGATCCTGTGCACCAGCGTTGACTAGCTGAAACATGGTCATGCCGGGCGCCAGGGAATCGGGGCCCGCAAAGGAGAACTCGGTCGCCGTGAAGGTGGCGACTTGTGGGGCCGGAGGTGAAGCAGGCTCACTGGCCCCAGTGCAGGCAGCCAAGAGGGTCAGTGCGAAGAGAGATCGACGCATGGGGGCGACTCCGTGTTGTGAGGATCCGGTAATGATGCTGCAGAGATAGGGATCGCGAAAGCCTCGCGACTCCCTGCTCACGACTCTCGACTCATCTTCATTCCCTGCCAGCTCCCATACGTCCAACTCCGCCACAACCATTCCATCGGTCCGAAGCGGAAGCGCGCCAGCCACCACTGGGAGAAGATCGTCTGCACCACCAGGATCGCGAGGGCGAGCGGGGCCAGCCAGGTCGCCCCGACGCGGCCCGCGAGCCCGAACCCGATGCCGTAGAAGATCGTGATGCCGATCAGGGTCTGCATCAGGTAATTCGTGAGCGCCATCCGTCCCGTGGGCGCCAGCCACACGAGGACACGCTGCCACGCAGCGCGCTGCCACAGCAGCACAAAGCCGGCGGTGTAGGCGAGTGCGAGGGGGATGACGCCGACGGCGTACAGCGCGCTCTCAAGGACGCCGTGCCATGTACCTGAGTAGTAGGCGTCCTGATTCGACACCGCGGCGAGTGCGAGCGACGCCGGGAGTCCGAGGGCGAGTCCCCACCCGAGTGTGCGGCGAAGCAGCGGCAGGTGGGGTTCGATCTGTTCCCACGGGCGGTGACGGCCAATCACCATGCCGAGGAGGAACATCGCCAACACCTTGAAGGGACGGCCCGTGAAGGTCAGGTCAGCAAATCGCCACCAGATGCCACCAAAATTGATCTGGAAGAATTCCAACCAACCGCCGTTGCCGAGATGATCGTACATGAAGGTGGGTGTGTTCCCGGTATAACCGAGGAGCTCAGCCACCCCCGTGCCGATGATCCAGAACGGCGCGGCAAGCGTCACGACGGGGCTGAGCAGCAGCGGCAAGTAGAAGACGACCGGCAGGAACGTCAGGAGAACGATCCAGCGCAGGAGCCGGGCGTCATCGAGTCCTCGCATCCGGAACATGATCAGGCCCATCACGGCGTAGAAGAAGAGGATGTCACCAGTCCAGAAGAGTGCCAGGTGGACACCCCCAATCACCATGAGGATTCGGAGCCGACGACGATAGAGACGCAGCGCGAGCGCCTCGTCCGTTCGCCGCATCAACTGTAGCGCGAATCCCAATCCGAAGAGGAGCGAGAAGATCGAATAGAACTTGCCGTCTACCAGCGCGTGGTAGAGGAAGGCTGCCGTCTCGTCGGTGGCGAGTCGCCATGCCGGGGTGAGCTCGGCCGTGCCGGGGTAGTCCCAGAACGCGAACGCCACCGAGAGATTGCCGAGGCAGACGCCGAAGAGCGCAAAACCCCGGAGCGCGTCGATCAGTGTGGCGCGGGCCTCGGGGCGGGTCGGCTGTGGTTGGAGCGGTGTGTGGCCCGTGGAAGGCGGGGAAACCGCTTCGCGGGGGAGCGCTTCAGACATGGTGCCTCGGGGGAGGGTCTCGGATGAAATATGGCCGAACGGAGGCCGACCTGAGTACCCCGGCCACCACGCGGTATATTTGCGGGTCATGTTTCCCTACCGCGACGACAACCCTTCGATCCTGACGCCGGTCGTCACGGTGGCGCTCATTGCGGCGAATCTGGCCGTCTGGGTCGTCGTACAGGGGTTTGGCATGCCGGAACGACTCGCGGCGTCGGTCTGCGAGCTTGGACTGGTCCCCGGTGACCTGATGGGGCTCCTCCCGGTGGGGTACGCCTTTCCGGTGGCGGATGGCATGTCGTGTGTGGTGGAACCAGGACGCCCGTGGCGAACGCTCCTGACATCCATGTTTTTGCACGGCGGCTGGCTGCACCTCTTGGGGAACTGCTGGTTTCTCTGGGTCTTCGGCAACAACGTGGAAGATGCGATGGGGCACCGGCGCTTCCTCGTCTTCTATCTGCTGACGGGACTCGCGGCAGCGGCGGCGCAGATCGCGGTCGGACCGGAGAGTGCAATCCCCATGGTCGGGGCGAGTGGGGCGATCTCCGGGGTGATGGGTGCCTACATCGTGCTCTATCCGCGGGTGCGGGTCCATACGCTGGTGCCATTGCTCATCATCTTCTTCCGCGTGACACTGCCGGCGTGGGTGATGCTGGGACTCTGGTTTGTGATGCAAGTGGTGAATGCACAGTTCGATCAGGTCGGTGGCGTCGCGGTCTGGGCGCATATCGGGGGCTTTGTCGCCGGGGCCGTCTTGATTCGACTCTTTCGTGATCCAAATCTCTGGGCACGTCGCGAGCAAGTGCTCGCCACCCAGCAGTGGGGGGAACCAAGTCGATGACGACGACCGATCACCGGGCCCGGACAGGCCGCACGGCACCAGAATACGTGGTACGCGGCGACAACGCCATCGAGCCACCCATTGTGAGGAATCCGGGAACCCCGCTCGACCTCTCTTGGGTCCAGGATCTCCGCATCAACCGCAGCGCGGTCGAGCGGCGGGCCGCCACGATCCCGACGCGTCGCTCCGTCAAGAGCGCGTGGCAGGCCGGATGGCTCCTGCGCGCCATCACGTTGATGGATCTCACGACCCTCCAGGGTGACGATACCGCGGGACGCGTGCGTCGGCTCTGTGCCAAGGCGCGTCAGCCAGTCCGGCCTGACATTCTCGAGGCGCTTGGCATGGGAGGCACGTCGGTGCATGTCGCGGCCGTCTGTGTCTACCACGCCTTTGTGCGGACTGCGGTCGACGCACTCGCCGGAAGCGGGATTCCCGTCGCAGCGGTGTCCACGGGATTCCCGGCCGGGTTGTCGCCGCTGGCGACACGGATCGCGGAGATCGAGGCATCCGTCGCCGACGGAGCAGAGGAGATCGACATCGTGATCACCCGAGCCCACGTGCTCAACGAGGACTGGCAGGCACTCTACGACGAGGTCCGGACCTTCCGTGCCGCGTGCGGACACGCCCACCTCAAAGCGATCCTTGGCACCGGTGAGTTGGCGACGCTACGGAACGTCGCCCGCGCATCCGCCGTCGCGATGATGGCCGGTGCGGACTTCATCAAGACGAGCACCGGGAAGGAGCCCGTCAATGCCACCCTCCCGGTCGGCATCGTGATGGCACGGATGATTCGCTCCTACCGCGAGCGTACGGGCTACTTGGTTGGCTTCAAGCCGGCGGGTGGAGTACGGAAGGCCAAGGAAAGCTTGGATTGGCTCGCCATGATGAAGGAAGAACTCGGCGACCGCTGGCTCCGCCCGGAGCTCTTTCGCTTCGGCGCGTCATCGCTGTTGACCGATATCGAACGGCAATTGGAACACCATGTGACCGGGCGCTATTCGGCGGCGCATCGGCATCCGATGGCGTGAAGTAGGCGCGAGTCGCGAGTCGCGAGAGTGAGGGAAACCTCTCACGACTATCGACTCATGACTCACGACTCACAGCACCACATTCACCATTCCACCAGGCTCCAAACCATGACCTCTGTCCGCGACGCATTCGATTCCATGGCCTGGAGCCCGGCTCCAGAGTCCACGTCAGTGGCCACGGAATGGCTCGACCGCACGGACCGTCGCTTCGGCCAGTTCATCAACGGCGCATGGACGGCCCCAGCGGATACGTTCGCAGTCCTGAATCCTGCGACGGCGGAGGAACTCGCATACGTCTCGCAGGCGGATGAGGGCACCGTGGACGCCGCGGTTGCCGCCGCGCGGGCGGCGCTGCCGGGATGGCAAGCGCTGGGTGGGCACGGGCGGGCACGGTGGCTCTATGCGATTGCACGTGGCCTGCAGCGCCACTCGCGCCTCTTCGCCGTCATTGAGTCGCTCGACAACGGCAAGCCGATTCGGGAGTCGCGCGACATCGACATCCCGCTGGTGGCACGACACTTCTCGCATCATGCCGGGTGGGCGCAGCTCCTCGAGACAGAGTTCCCGGGGATGCAGGGCGTTGGGGTGGTGGGGCAAGTCATCCCGTGGAACTTCCCGCTGCTGATGCTCTCCTGGAAGATTGCGCCGGCACTCGCCGCCGGGAATACTGTCGTCTTGAAGCCTGCCGAGTTCACGCCGCTCACGGCGCTCTGCTTCGCCTCGATGCTGGAAGAACTCGGCTTTCCGAAGGGCGTGGTCAACATCGTGACGGGCGATGGCCGAACGGGCGCCGCACTCGTGGGCCACCCCGACGTCAACAAGATCGCCTTCACGGGTTCCACGGATGTCGGGCGTGCAATTCGTGGCGCGACGGCAGGGAGCGGCAAGAAGCTCTCCCTCGAGCTGGGTGGGAAGTCGCCCTTCATGGTCTTCGACGACGCGGATCTCGATTCGGTGGTGGAGGGCGTGGTCGACGCGATCTGGTTCAACCAGGGACAGGTCTGCTGTGCCGGTTCGCGGATTCTGGTTGCCGAGAGCATCGCGGAGCGCCTGATCGCGAAGCTGCGTGATCGGATGGAGCGTCTTCGGGTGGGATCACCACTCGACAAATCGGTGGATATCGGCGCGATCGTCGCGAAGGTGCAACTCGACCGGATCACCGAAATGGTGGCACTCGGCCAAGAGGAAGGTTCCACCTGTTGGCAGCCGTCCTGGAGCGTGCCGACCGAAGGCTTCTTCTACCCACCAACACTCTTCACCGGCGTGCAGCCGGCCGCCACGATCGCGCAGGAGGAGATCTTCGGGCCGGTCGTCGTGTTGTTGACGTTCCGGACGCACGATGAAGCGGTCGAGATCGCCAACAACAGTCGCTATGGACTCGCGGCGAGTGTGTGGAGCGAGAACCTGAACCTCGCGCTCGACATCGCGCCGCGATTGAAGGCCGGCACCGTCTGGGTCAACAGCACCAATCTCTTCGATGCCGCGAGTGGCTTCGGCGGGTATCGGGAAAGCGGCTACGGCCGGGAAGGTGGTCGCGAGGGGATGTACGAGTATCTCGCGTCGACGCAGGCGAAGGGCGCCGAACGCACCACGTGGGAGGCCCCTGCGGCAGACGCGGGACGCGGCGATCAACCCGCGCTTCCTCCCGTTGATCGGACCCCGAAGCTGTACATCGGTGGCAAGCAGGCGCGGCCCGATTCCGGCTACGCCATTCCGGTCGTGGGCGCGTCGGGGAAGGTGGTCGGCGAGGTGGGTCGGGGCAATCGGAAGGACATCCGGAACGCCGTCGAGGCGGCCCATGCGGCGCAGTCCAAGTGGGCGAACGCGACGGCGCACAATCGTTCCCAGGTGCTCTACTTCCTTGGCGAGAATCTGGCGGCGCGGCGAGAGGAGTTCGCGTCCCGGTTGAAGACACTCACCGGAACCGATGGCGCCGCCGAAGTCGAGGCGTCGGTGCGACGCTGCTTCACCTGGGCGGCGTGGGCCGACAAGTACGATGGGGCAGTGCATCACACCCCACTGCGGAACGTGACGCTCGCAATGCCGGAAGCGATCGGCGTGATCGGCGTGCGCTGCCCCGACGAGGCACCGTTGCTTGGCCTGCTGTCCTGCATCCTTCCGGCGATCGCCATGGGGAATGCTGTGGTTGCGATCCCATCACCGGTCGCTCCGTTGTTGGCGACCGATTTGTATCAGGTGTTGGATACATCTGATGTCCCAGGTGGCGTGGTGAACTTTGTGACCGGGCTCCCTGGGGAATTGCTGGCGGCCTTGGCCGGACACGACGATGTGGACGCGTGCTGGTGCTTCGGCACTCACGCCGAGGCCACGGAGGTCGAGCGACTCTCCACTGGCAATCTCAAACGCACCTGGGCGGAGTGGACGGTTCGCGACTGGGGAAGTGTGGCGGGCGGGGAAGGGACCGAGTTCCTGCGGCACGCGACGCAGGTGAAGAATATTTGGGTGCCGTACGGGGCCTAGAAGAGAAAAGAGAGAAGAGAAAAGAGAGAAGAGAGGGGAACGGGTGGTCAACGCTGGCGGGTTAGGTCCCGCTGGCGATGACCACTTCGTGTTTCAGGGCCTTGGCGAGCACGTCCGATTTGCGAGACGCGCCCCAGACTTCCAATGAGATATCGAGTCCGTGCATCCGTGGATAGGCACGGATGACGCAGCAATCATCGAGGAGTGCTGTCGTGACGCGCTCCACGGCTGCCGTGTGTCCGCGATCCAGACCGTCCGCGACGCGAAGAATCCCGCTGACACGCCGAACGATGGCTTGATCGTCTGTGCTCAGTGCCGCGAATTCCGGATGCCGCCGCTTCGGGCCTGCGCGTCGGTGGTAGCGCGAGATCAGCGCGACCAATTCCCGATCCCGTGCCGCCAACCCGATCCGTTCGGCGTGGCTGATCAGCTGATAGCTGTGCTTGTGGTGCTTGCGGTAGGAGACCAGTTGTCCGACGTCATGCAGCAACGCAGCGGCCTCGAGCAGCCACCGTTCTTCCGCAGTGGATCCCAGCGCATCGGCGAGCTGGTCGTGCAGGGCCAGTGCGAGATGCCGCACCTGTTCGACATGCCGTCGATCACTGCGACAGCGGTCCACGAACTCACGAATCAGCCGGAGGGGGTCCGCTGGGCGCTGCGGCGTCGTGTGCCCAACCATCTCCAGCAACAGTCCTTCGCGGAGCCCAAAGGCACTGACCGTGACCTCCCGGCCATCGGTGAAGGACAGGAGCTCGGCGGTCACGGCCAGACCTGCCAGAATGATGTCGGCGCGCTGGGGGTTCAGTCCCGGGATCTCGGCGCGCTCCTCCGGCGTCTTCGTCGTGAGCCATTCCAGCAGCGCCTCAACCTCTCCGGTGACCACGCTACTGCCATGCACCGTGTCGCGCTGGTGTCCGCGGCGATGGACGGCCATCCGTCCGAGATTGGTGAACGTCCCGCCCGAGCCGATGAGCGTGGCCTGAACCCAATCGCGCCACGGGAGTGCCTTCCGCAGCACCTGCCGGATGTGACGGCGGAGGGCCGCGACTTCCTTGTGGGGTTCCCGGAGGCCTGGCAGGTGCGATTCCGAGAGTCGCACGGCGCCGAGGGGGAGGGAGGTCGTCACCTCGACGAGCCCATCGACCGCGCCGACCAGTTCGAGCGAGCCGCCGCCAATGTCCGCGACGAGCGTCCGCCTGTCCGTCATGGGGAAGTGATGTGCAACTGATCGCCAGGAGAGCTGCGCTTCACGTTCAGCATCGATGATCTGGAGGGGAAGTCCGAGCTCGCGCCGAATCCGTTCCGCGAAGTCCGGCCCGTTGCTGGCGTCGCGCATCGCCGAGGTGGCCACGACCGCGAGACGGCTCACGCCGCGGCGCCCCGCCATGCCTCGCATGAGGGAGAGCGCGGTGAACGCCTCTTCCATCGCGTCGGGGTCCAACTGCCCCGTACTCGCCACGCCGCGTGCCAACCGCGGCATCGCTTTCACTTCATCGATAACCTCGAGCCCGGTGTCCGGATCGTACGCGGCAATCAGCAGTCGAATGGAATTCGATCCGACGTCAATTGCGCCGAGCCGTTCACGACTCGCCGGGGCGCTCACGATCTCGAGTCGCCCCGATCCTCGGCGTGATGCTTGATGGACTTGCCCTCGACCAGGAAGACCACGTCTTCGCCGATGTTGGTGGCGAGGTCGGCCACGCGCTCCAGGTTCCGGCTCACCAGAAAGAGCTCCATCCCTGCCGTGATCATCTGGGGGTCTTCCATCATGTGGGTGATCAGAATACGGAACACCGACCGATGCAGCGCGTCTACCTTGTCGTCTGCCCGGCAGACGGCCCGCCCAGCCTCCGCGTCGCCCCGGATGAACGCCTCGAGCGCGTTCGAGAGCATCGCGCGAGCCAGCCGCGCCATCTCGACGATCTCGGGCTCCGGCGTGATCGGCCGACTCTGGGTCAGCCGATGCGCCGACTGCGCAATGTTCACGGCGTGGTCGCCGACGCGCTCAAGGTCGTTGGCAATCTTCAGCGCGGATGTCAGCGTCCGAAGATCGCGTGCCATCGGTTGCTGGAGTGCCAGCAGGTGGATGCAGTGCTCCTCGATCTCAACTTCCATCGCGTCGATGGCGCGGTCGCCTTCGATGACGCGCTGTGCCTTGTCGGCATTGCGTTCCAGCAAGGCCTCGACCGCGAGCCCGAGGTTGGCCTCTGCCTCACCAGACATGGTGAGCAGACGCACCGTGACCTGGCTCAGCTGTTCATGAAAATGCCGATGCGTTTCCCCGCTCATCCGAATCTCCCAGTGATGTAAGCTTCCGTGCGCTCATGCGTCGGTGCCGTGAAGATCTGCCGCGTGGGTCCCATCTCCACCAGGACGCCGGACTCGAAGAAGCCCGTCAGCGACGACACACGTGCCGCTTGCTGCATGTTGTGCGTGACGATCACAATCGTGTAGTCCCGCTTCAGCTCCAAGATAAGTTCCTCGACCTTCGCCGTCGCCCCCGGGTCGAGGGCCGAGCAGGGCTCGTCCATCAGGAGGGTGGACGGCTGGTTCCCCAACGCCCGGGCAATACAGAGCCGCTGCTGCTGCCCGCCGGAGAGCCCGGTCGCCGGCGAATGGAGACGGTCCTTCACCTCGTCCCAAAGCGCCGCGCGCCGGAGGCAGTCCTCGACCAGGTCGGGGACGTCGGCCTTCGGGATCAAGGCGTTCAGCGTCGGCCCGTACGCCACGTTCTGGTAAATCGATTTCGGGAAGACGTTGGGTCGCTGGAACACCATCCCGACGCGCTGACGATGGGCGACGAGGTCGAGGCCACGCTCATAAACGTTGCGACCCTCCACGATCAACTCGCCGGTCGCGCGCGTTTCGGGGATCAGGTCGTTCATCCGGTTGATGGAGCGGAGGAAGGTCGACTTGCCGCAGCCCGAAGGACCGATCACCGCCGTCACCGCACGCTGCGGCACGGAGAAGGTGAGGTCGTGCAGCACCTGATGCGTCCCGTACCAAAACGAGAAATTGCGCACCGTGATGCAGGGAGCCTCGTCGCCGTGCGTCGATCGGAAGTCCTCCGCGGCCGGAAAGACCGTCCGAGGGGGGATCGCACTCGTGATTCGCGCGTCCGGGCCGTGGGGTGCGGTCATCCGAACCGTCCGGTGATGTAGGCTTCGGTCTGTTCGTGCGTCGGGGCCGTGAAGATCTGCTTGGTGGTGCCGTGCTCGATCAGCTGCCCGATATAAAAGAAGGAGGTCGTGTCGGACAACCGCGCGGCCTGCTGCATGTTGTGCGTCACGATGATGATCGTGAAATGCTCCTTGAGCGACACGACCAACTCCTCGATCCGCTGGGTGCCTTGCGGATCGAGCGACGCCGTCGGCTCGTCGAGCAGAATCACTTCCGGCTGTGGTGCGATGGTGCGCGCCAGGCAGAGTCGCTGTTGCTGTCCGCCGGAGAGCCCGAGAGCACTCGCCTTCAGCCGATCCTTCACTTCGTCCCAGAGAGCGGCCTGACGGAGCGAACGCTCGACGATCTCGTCCACCTCGGCCTTGGGCAGGCGGCCATCCAGCATCAACCCCGCCGCCACATTGTCCCGGATCGACATGGTCGGGAAGGGGGTTGGCTTCTGAAACACCATGCCGACCCGGCGGCGCAGCTGAATCGGGTTCACGCTGCTCGCGTAGATGTCTTCCCCATCCAACAGCACGCGTCCGGTGATCCACCCCCCGGCAGAGACCTCGTGCAGCCGGTTCAGTGTCCTGAGGTACGTGGACTTGCCGCAGCCCGACGGGCCGATGAGGGCGTGCACCTGATTGGCGGCGAAGGAGAGCGAGATGCCCTTCACGGCGGTGAATTTGCCGTACATCGCACTCAGCTTGTCCGTCTCCATCCGCGGCGGTTGCTCACCCATTGCTGGAGAACCGTTGACGGGTGGCGAGGCGCGCGGCCACGGAGAGGAGGAAGACCACGAGGATCAACACCAACGCGGTCGCCCACGCGAGCTGGTGCCACTCTTCGTAGGGGCCAGAGGCATAGGTAAACACGACGAGGGGCAACGCGGCCATCGGTTGGTCCGGATTGAACGAGAGGTACTGGCTGCCGAGTGCCGTGAAGAGCAGTGGGGCCGTTTCGCCCGCCGCGCGCGCGACCGAGAGCAGCGCGCCCGTCACGATGCCCGGCAGCGCGGTCCGCAGGACGATCGTGAGCGACGTCCGCCACCGTGGGTAGCCCAACGCCAGCGCCGCTTCCCGCAGGGAAACCGGCACCAACTTGATCAACTCCTCCGTGGTGCGCGTCACCATCGGGATCATCAGGATCGCCAGCGCGATCGAGCCGGCGAACGCCGAAAAGTGCTTCTGCTGGGCGACCACGACCGTCCAGACGAACACACCGACGACGATCGAGGGTGTGCCGTTCAAAACGTCCGACACAAAGCGCGTAATCCCCGCGAGCCGGCTCGCCGGATACTCGGCGCAGTAGATCCCGGCGCCGATCCCGATGGGGACTCCGATCAACGAGGCGATCCCGACGATCATCAGCGTCCCGACGATCGCGTGCAGCACGCCGCCGCCGGTCTCTCCGGCCGGGACGGGCGTGTTGGTGAAGAAGGCCAGCGAGAGCGAGCTCGCTCCCTTGAGTGTCAACGAGACGAGGATGGCCAGCAACGGGAGCACGGCCACCAAGACGGCCACTCCCATGAGCCCAACCATCACATGGCTCTTGAACCGTCGATAAGCGCGTGGATTCATCCGCCGCTCTTCCTCCCGACACGCCAGATCAAGAGCCGGGCGCCGGCGTTTACGATGACCGTCACCACAAAGAGCAGCAGTGCGACGTACGTCAGCGAGGCAATGTGCAGGGTGGTCCCGGCCTCGGAGAACTCATTCGCAATGACCGCAGCCATCGTGTACCCCGGTGCGAAGAGCGAGGCGGAGATCTCATGCCGATTACCGATCAACATGGTCACGGCCATCGTCTCGCCGAGCGCCCGGCCGAGGCCGAGGATGATCGCGCCGATGATGCCGGAGCGTGCGTACGGCACGATCACAGTGCGGACCGCTTCCCAGCGGGTGGCACCGAGGGCCAGCGACGCCTCCCGCTGGCTGTTTGGCACCGCGAGGAGGACCGACCGGGACACCGACATGATGAACGGCATGATCATGATGGTCAGGATCAGGCTCGCCGACAGCACCGAGGGGCCGTAGATCGGTCCATCAAAGAAGGGAAGGAACCCCAGGGTGTCCCGAAAGAAGGGGAAGACCGTGGACCGGAGAATCGGGATGAGGACGAAGATGCCCCAGAGGCCGTAGACCACGCTGGGAATTGCCGCCAGCAACTCGATCAGCATCGCCACCGGCTTCCGGATGAACTCCGGCGCGAACTCAGTCAGGTAGATCGCCACGCCGAGCGAGAGCGGAACGGCCAGAACCAAGGCAATGAAGGAGGTCAGCAGCGTGCCGAAAAGCAGGGGCCACGCCCCGTAGATCTCCGCGACCGGATCCCAGACATCGTCGGTGAGGAACTTGAGCCCGAACTCTGCGATGGCGGGGGCCGAACCGTGGGCCAACTCGTAGAAGAGTGCCAGGAGCAGGAGCGGGATCAGCAGGGCCGCGAGCGTCAGCAGCCCCTTGAAAAACTGGTCGGCGCGTGACGTCCCGAGCAGCCCCGAGGTGGGGTCAGGCGCTTGGTGCACCGCGGAGGACTTGGTGGGAGCGGTCATCGTGGGGGGGAGAGTACCTTCGCTCTCCCACCCCTCCGGTCACGGCTTTGTAACAAACGTGTAACTCCCGCGGCCGCGACTACTTGCCGATGGGTTGGCCGCCGGTGGTCAGGGTACCAACCCGGTCATCGATCAGGCGGACCACCTTCTGCGGGAGCGGCGAGTAGAGGAGCGCCTTGGCCATGTTCTGGGCCTCTGGGGTCACCATCCAGCGGAGGAAATCCCGCATGGTCTTGGCCTTGGCAGCATCCTTGGTGTCCGGCCGAACCAGCAACCAGGTGAAGGAGGCGATCGGATAGGAGTACTGCCCCGGCGCATTGGTGATCGAGACGCGGAAGTCGGTGTTCTTGGGGAACTCGGCGCTTGACGCCGCGATGGTCACCGTGCTCAACGACGGCTGCACAAAGGTCCCGTGCGCGTTCTTGATCTGGGCGAAGGGGAGCTTGTTCGATTCGGCGTAGATCAATTCGACGTAGCCGAGCGTGCCTTCCACCTGCTTGACTTGCTGGGTCACGCCCTCGTTTCCCTTGCCCCCGAGACCGACCGGGAAGCGCACGGAAGTGGCCGAACCGACCTTCTCCTTCCACTCGGGCGAGATCTTGCTCAAGTAGTCGGTGAAGATGTAGCTGGTGCCCGACCCGTCTGAGCGGTACACCACGATGATGTCCTGATCGGGAAGGCGTGCACCGCGGTTCAACGCCACGATTCGGGGGTCGTTCCACTTGGTGATCTTGCCGAGGTAGATGTCGGCGATCGTCGGGCCATCGAACTTCAGCTGGGTGGATCCCACGGCGGGGAGGTTCCACGTCAGGACCACGGCGCCAAGCACCGTCGGGATGTGGTGCACGACGCCGTTGATGCTCTTGAGCTGCTCATCCGACATCGGACCGTCGGAGGCGCCGAAGTCCACGGTGCCTTCGCTGTACTGCCGAATGCCGGCACCTGATCCCACCGACTGGTAGTTGATCTTGATGCCTGTCTTGCGGTAGTAAGCGTCAAACCACTTGGTGTACACCGGGTTCGGGAAGGTGGCCCCGGCTCCGGTGAGCGATTGTGCCATCAGGGCCGTCGGGACGCCCGTGATCATGGCGGCGGTGACGACCGTCAACAACGTCGTGGAAACCTTCATGCGACACTCCGGCAAGGAGAAAGTAGACAACGGGAAATCTAGAACTTGAATTCGGTGTGGAAATACAGGACCTGACGGCCCTTGTCGAAGCTGTTGGTTGGCGAGCCGCCGGCCACCGAGTTCAGGTCGGCATCGGCCAGCACGCGGAGGTTCGGCGAGATGCGGTACGACACGCCGGCGATGACACGCGTCTGCCGGTTGAACTTCATTCGCGTCGCGGCGGTCGTCGCCGTCGAATCCGTATTCGGATCAAACGAGTCGACTCGGCCGATGATCGCGACCGGCGTATTCGGCACGTTGTACACGCCGTAAGCGGCGACGAGCGACCCCTTCGCCTTGGGCGTCGTGGCGCTGGTCGAGTCCTGCATCCGACCATATTCTGCCGCCAGCGTCAGCGCGTTGGACTTGTACGAGACCAATCCCAGGAAGCGATTGCGGCTCGCTCCGCCGGTGGCCTTCCCGATGTTGGCGTAGGCGGTCACCCGCAGGCCGCCCGACTTGCCGGTGGCATCGGTGCTGGCAAGGCGATAGGAGACGCGGCCAGCCACGTCCTTGCGACTGTCTCCCGGCGCGTTGCTGTACCCCTCACCATCATAGACACCGACCTGCATGTTCACGCGGTCGTTGTCCCAGGTACCATCAATCCCGGCACCATAGTCCGATGACGTGATATATCCCGCGCGCTCGAGGGAGATCACGCCTTGCATCCGGTATTCCCAGATCGACTCTTCAAAATCGACCAATGGCGTGTGGATGGCGCCGAGCTTGTAGGTCAGCGCGCTGTTGGTCGGGGTCCAAGCCACGTAGGCGTACTTGAGTCGGAAACTCTGCTGGTTGGAGGCGGCCTTGCGACCGTCCACGTCCACCGTCACGCGCGTCGAGACGCCGTTGCTAAACTTGCCGGTGACGTTGATGTACGACCGGGCGACGTCGAAGTTGTTGCCGTGGGCCGCAGGCGAGAAACTCGAGTCGGCGTTCAGCTGGTAGTAATAGTGCAGATAGCCGACGCCACTGACCGTCACGGTCGGCGCCGCAGGCTTTGCTTGCGCCTGCAGTGTGGTTGTGCCTGTGCCGAGCAATGCCGCTGCCACCAAGACCTGCCTGATCCGAGAAACCATGCTGTCTCCACCACCGAGTTGAAGGAACCTGCTCGATGCCGTAGTGCAATGACGATCGTCACCACACAGGCTACCGATGCAAGGAATTACTCAGAGGGGAATCACAGGCGGATCGCGACTCTGTCACAGAGCTGTAACAGAGGGCTCCGGGGCGGCGTCCGCTGCAGGGAAATGCGCCAGAACCGTGGTTCCGATGCCCAACGTGCTCGTGACCGAGAGCGTGCCGCCGTGCGCTTCGACCATGTGGCGGACAATCGAGAGACCGAGGCCGGTCCCCCCTTCTGCCCGGGAGCGCGACGGGTCGGCCCGGTAGAAGCGCTCGAAAATGCGCGACAGGTGTTCCTCAGGGATGCCGCTCCCGTTGTCCTGGACTGCCACGTCGGTGCCGTTGCCACGGTGCGTGACGCGGCAGGTGATCTCTCCGCCAATCGGGACATACCGCAAGGCGTTGTCAATCAGATTCGAGAGGATTTGGCGGATGGCGTCCGAGTCCACGACGACGTGCCGGGCGTCAGTGGCAATTGCTCGGTTGAACTGGACCTGGCGCTGGGCCGCACGATCCTGAAAGAGGGTACAACATTCCGTCCAGACACTCTCGAGGTCTACGCGGGTCGGCCGCGGCACCCACCGCCCGGCTTCAATCCGGGAGAGGTCCAGCAGATCATCGACCAGCCGCAGCATCCGACGTGAGTTGGCAAGGATCGTCACGAGAAAGCGTTGCGTGGTGTCGGCATCGACGCCGCCCTCGGTCAGCGTCTCGGCGTAGCCCGTGATCGACGTCAGCGGCGTCTTCAACTCGTGAGACACATTCGCGACGAAATCGCGGCGGACCTCTTCCAGATGGCGGATCTCGGTGAGGTCGTGCAGCACGAGGACGGCGCCCCCGGTGGCCAAGGGGCGCGCGTTCAGCATGACGGTCGTCCCGTCCAGATCCACCTCCCGATCCTCGACGGATTCCCCGGAAAGGACGGTCTCGACGACTGATCGGGCGGCCTTCACCCGGAAGAGCGATTGGAGGCCCGGGAGGGGCGCCTTGGCGCCATAGCCCAGCATCCGTCGCGCGGCGGGGTTGGCAGTGACGATGTTCCCGCGCGCGTCGGTGGCGATGACGCCTTCCACCATCGCATCCACCATCGCCGCGCCCTCGCCCTTTTCGCGTTGCAGTTCGGCAAATCGATCGCCCAGCTGGCGATGCATCGCGCGGAGCGCTTGGACGAGCGTGTCGATCTCGGAGATGCCGGAGTGCGGGAAGCGCGGTGGTTTCCCGCTGGCGATCGCCTCGGCCGTTTCGGCCAGTGCTTCAAGGGGTCGCGAGACCGAACGCCCCGTCAGTGCGGCGAGACCGAACGCCACGAGAATCGCCAAGAGCGAGGCGGCAATCATTGAACCGCGGGCACTGTCGACCGTCGCAGCGATCCCGTCAAGGGACGCACTGACCTCGGCGATGCCATTGCTGGTGGGTGCGCGCTGGGTGAGCAAGTGGTCTGCGCGAATGGAGTCGGTTTGTGCCAGTACTGCCCCGGTGCTGTCGCGCAGGACGATCCGGTGGCCACTCTGGGCGGCGAGGCGGGTGATGGTAGTGGACCACCGCCGGGGGTCGTCGGGGAGGAGCTCGCCCACGAAGTGTGCCTCGCGCTCCAGAGTGATCGCGAGATCGTCCTGAAGGGAGGAGCGAAGCGTCCGCTCTGCCCCAAGGATGAGGACGAGGAGCGTCAAGGCGGCCACGAACACGGTCCCGACCACGAGCCGACCGGCAAACCTCACGTGGAGCGCTTCGCCCGATCGGCGGCCTTGAATCGATACCCGAAGCCCCGCACTGTCTCAATCATCTCCCCAACCTCCCCCAATTTGGTCCGCAGCCGTTGGACGTGCATGTCCACGGTCCGCGTCTGGATGTCGGGCTGGGCTTCCCAGACCGTCTCGAGCAGCTGCGGGCGGGACTGAACCCGACCGCGACGTTCGATCAGCAACAGGAGGAGATTGTACTCGGTCGCGGTCAGGTTCAACTCCTCTCCATGCAAACTCACGCGATGCGCGACACGGTCCAGCGTGAGCGGGCCGGCAGAAAAGGTCGATCCAGAGGCGACTGCCGGGGCGCCAAGGCGGCGGAGCAGGGCCTGGACACGGAGCGTCAACTCTGCGGGAGAGAACGGCTTGGTGAGATAGTCGTCGGCTCCGAGGGAGAGTCCCTCAAGCCGATCGGCCTCTTCCCCACGGGCCGTCAGCATGATGACGCCCACGTCCCGGGTCTCGTCCCGCTTCCGCAGCTCGGCCAAGACCTCGAAGCCGGAGAGCCCGGGGATCATCAGATCGAGCACCACCACGTCCGGCCGCTCCTCCTTGGCCGCCGCGAGCGCCTCGTGGCCATTGGAGGCCGTGGAGACTCGATATCCCGCGCGCGCCAGATGGTACGCCACCAGGGCCGTGATGTCCGCTTCGTCGTCAACCACGAGAATTCGGTGAGCCATCCCTTCTCCGGTGAAGGCACCACAATACCATATTGCGTCAAACGAATACCCTCGGCGACCCTCGGGCAAGCGCGGGATGTTGCCGGAAGCCCACTTGTGACCGGATATTTACCTGATCGATGCCAAACACCATCCCTGTCTTCATTAATGGCCGCGCCATTCAGGCAACGTCTGGCGCCTCCCTCGCCCAGTGCCTCGGGGGCCACGACCCAGACCTGCTCGCCCTCCTGCTCGGCGGGGCGATTGCCACCGATGCCCGTGGGCTTCCCGTCGATCCGGATGCCCCGATGGCCGCGGGTGGGATCTACCGTCTCCAGCGTTCCGCCAGAGTAGGAGACGCCACTGATGCGTGAGCGCCTGAAGCGGATGCCGAAGGCCGAGTTGCACGTGCACCTCGATGGGTCACTCCGCCCCGAGACCATGCTGGAACTCGCCGTGGAGGAGGGCCTCACCCTGCCCGCCGCAGAGCCCGAGGCACTCCGGCGTTGGATGCTGGTCGACGATGCGACCAATCTCGAGGAGTACCTCGCGCGGTTCGATGTGACGATCGCGTTGTTGCAGCGCCCCGAGGCGATCGAGCGCGTCGCGTACGAGATGATCGAGGATGCGGCGGCAGACGGCCTCCGATACCTCGAGATCCGGTACTGCCCGCATCTCAGCACCCGTCAGGGCCTGTCGATGGACGAGGCCGTCGCGGCGGAGTGGCGCGGCATCCAACGCGGGACGCAGGACTTTGGGATCCCGGCGCGCATCATCAACTGTTCGCTCCGCCATTACGATCCCGAACTCTCGGTCGCGATCGCGGAGCATTCGGTGCGGATGCGGGACCATGGCGTCGTGGCGTTCGATTTGGCGGGTGGCGAGGCAGGCCGCCCGCCTGAATTGCACCGCGAGGCGTTTGATCTCGCCGCGCGGGGCGGTCTCGGCATCACCGTGCACGCCGGGGAGGCTGCCGGGTGGGAGAGCATCTTTGAAGCGATCCACAGCTGCCGGGCGGTGCGTATTGGACATGGTACACGCCTCTTCGAGAACCCCGCGTTGCTGGAGTACGTGCGGGATCGCCGGATCTGCATCGAGACCAATATCACGTCCAATCTGCAGACGGGGGTTGTCCGCACCGCCGCCGAGCACCCGGTGCGGCAGTACTTCGATGCCGGGATCCCGGTCACCCTCTGCACGGATTCCTGGCTGATGAGCGGTGTGGTCCTGACCGACGAGTATCTTTTGGCCCAGCAGGCGTTGGCGTTCACTCCATCCGAACTCGAGGCGATGGCCCTCACCGCCTTCGAGCATGCCTTCCTCCCCTGGCCCGAGCGTGTCGCTCTCCGTGACCGCGCCCTGGCAGACCTCGCGAGCCCCTCGTGACCCTCCTGCACCTCGCCCTGCAAACCCAGACTGCCGCTGAACGGTTCGCCGATCTTCGCGGTGGCTTGCACATCCCCCTCGGCGAACGCCTCATCGGCATTCTCGGCATGGTGACGATGATCGCCATCGCGGTGCTGATGAGTTACGACCGCAAGAAGATCAACTGGCGCCTGGTCGGGAGCGGGGTGGCCATGCAAGTGGTCTTCGGTCTGATCGTGCTCAAAACCAGCATTGGGCGCGCGTTCTTCGAGACCGTCGGCGGATGGATCACCGCCCTGCTCGGATTCCAGGAACAAGGCGCACGCTTTGTCTTCGGCAACTTGGTGCAGAGCAATGTCCCCGTCGGGACGCCGGATGCGATCGGCAACCTGGACGCCACGGCAGGGTTTGTCGCCAACACCGGCGCATTCTTCGCCTTCTCCGTGTTGCCGACGATCATCTTCTTCTCCGCGCTCATGTCGGTGCTCTACTACCTCGGCATCATGCAGTGGGTGGTCAAGGGACTCGCGTGGGGAATGCAGAAGACACTAGGGACATCCGGCGCCGAAACGCTCTCCGCATCGGGCAACATCTTCCTCGGGCAGACGGAAGCCCCACTGCTGATCAAGCCGTTCGTCGGACGGATGACGCAGTCGGAATTGATGACGGTGATGGTTGGCGGCTTCGCCACGGTGGCGGGTGGCGTGCTCGCCGCGTACGTCGGGATGCTGTCAGGGATGCTGCCGGGAATCGCGAGTCACCTGCTGGCTGCGAGCGTCATGAACGCTCCTGCAGGTCTCTACTTGGCCAAGATCCTGCGGCCGGAGACAGAAGTCCCAGTGACGCAGGGTTCGCTTTCCTTTGACAGCGAAGATGGCGACGGCATCGCGATCACCAAGGAATCGAATGTGATCGAAGCCGCGTCGA
Source organism: Gemmatimonadota bacterium (assembly GCA_024641735.1). Classification (GTDB taxonomy): domain Bacteria; phylum Gemmatimonadota; class Gemmatimonadetes; order Gemmatimonadales; family GWC2-71-9; genus Palsa-1233. The sequence goes on from JAHECN010000001.1 coordinate 63,813, forward strand.
GTGGTGCGGCACAGGGTGTCCAGCTCGCCATCAACGTCGCCGCGATGCTCATGGCGTTCGTGGCACTGGTCGCGATGCTCAACGCCGGGCTCGGCTGGGCCGGTGGACTGGTTGGAATCGAGGGTCTCTCGCTGCAGGGGATCCTCGGCTTCCTGCTCCGTCCCCTCGCCTGGGTGATGGGCGTGCCGTGGCAGGATACGGCGTACGTCGGTGGGCTGATCGGCATCAAGACGTCGCTCAATGAATTCGTGGCGTACGCGCAATTCGCCAGCGACATGGGGTCGGGGCAGGTGATTTCGCCGCGTGCCGCGCTGATCAGCACATACGCGCTGCTGGGTTTCGCGAACTTCTCGTCGATTGCCATTCAGATCGGCGGCATTGGTGGGCTCGCCCCGGAGCGTCGTGGGGAGATCGCCAAGTTCGGACTCAAGGCGATGATCGCGGGCAACCTCGCCGCATTCATCTCGGCCTCACTCGCGGGGATGCTGGCATGACGCCGCTGTCGAAAGCGAGTCTGATTGATCAAGCGGCAGCGACCATCGCCCATGCGCTCGATGACCGGAAGCCGCGCGTTGCCATCGTGCTTGGCTCCGGATTGGGGCGACTCACCGAACGGGTCGAGTCCCCGCTCCACATGCCGTACGGGCCGCTCCCCGGCTTCTATCCGCCGTCGGTGGTCGGACATGCGGGCGAGCTGGTCTCAGGAACGCTGGGTGGCGTCGAAGTGCTGCTGCAGAGCGGGCGCTTCCACATGTATGAAGGCTTCAGCGCCCAGGATGCGGCCCTGCCGGTGCGCTGCTTCGCGGAGCTCGGCATCACCACGCTGATCGTGACGAACGCAGCGGGAGGCATTCGTCGCAGCTTCAAGCCCGGCACCCTGATGGTCTTGTCGGATCACATCAATTTCACGGGACGCAATCCGCTTGAGGGGCATGTCCTCCCACACGAGACGCGCTTCCCCGACATGAGCGTGGCGTATGATCGTGACCTGCGCGCCAAGGCACACGCCGTCGCGGCAGCACAGGGCGTGACGCTCGAGGAAGGTGTCTACGCCGGCCTGCTCGGCCCGACGTACGAGACGCCAGCGGAAGTTCGGATGCTCGAGACGATGGGCGCTGACGCCGTCGGGATGAGCACGGTCGTCGAAGTGATCGCGGCGCGCGCGCGCGGCATGCGGTGCCTGGGAATCTCACTCATCACTAATCCCGCTGCGGGCACCTTTGATGGCGTGTTGGATCATGCTGAAGTGATGGAAGTGGCGGCGGAGGCGGGGGAGCGGTTGGCGGGGATTGTGGAAGGGGTAGTGAACGCAGGATGATGGATGATGGATGATGGATGGTGGATGATGGATGCGGCCTCGCGCCTGACAGTCGGCTACGGTCTCTCCTGGCAGTATCCATCATCCATCATCCATCATCTCTGAATCCCGTGCCACACCGGCCCCATCCCTGCTCCAATCCCCGGCGCCGCGGAGATCGCGGCCTGGAGATACTCCAGCGCCATGGGGATGGCCCGTTCGAGGTCGTGTCCTCGGGCGAGCGCGGCGGTGATCGCAGCCGAGAGGGTGCAGCCGGTACCGTGGGTGGCGCGAGTCTGCTGACGAGGGCGGGTGAAACGCTCGACCACCCCTTCCGCAACGAAGATGTCGACCAGGATGTCGCTGGCGAGGTGTCCGCCCTTGATGAGGGCGGAGGTGGCGCCGAGGTCGAGGAGGGCTTTCCCGGCCGTCACCATTTGTTCCGGGTTGCGGACAGTGAGGCCGGTGAGGAGTTCTGCTTCGTCCAGGTTTGGGGTGACGCAGATCGCGAGCGGCACGAGGCGATCCCGCACGGCGTCGATCGCGTTCGTGTCGAGCAGGCGATCCCCTGAGGTCGCGACCATCACCGGATCGAGGACGTAGTTGGCCCACTGCCCCGCGTCGAGCGCGTCGGCGACCAGCTCCACGAGTTCGCGCGTGGCGAGCATGCCGCTCTTGAGGGCGTCGGGTGGCAAGTCGGAGAACACGGCCTCCAACTGCGCGGTGATGATCTCGGCGGGGACGGGATGGACGGCATGGACGCCAAGGGTATTTTGCGCGGTGATGGCAACGATGGCAGAGGTGCCGAATACCTCCCATGCGGCGAAGGTCTTCAGGTCGGCCTGAATGCCGGCGCCACCACCAGAATCTGATCCCGCGATTGTCATTGCAGTCGCGCGCCTGTTGTCTGACACCTGACCTCCGAGTCTATGGCCCTGCTCACCATCATCCGCGACCTGCACCGCCGCAAGGCACGCGAACGTCGCGGCCTCGCGCTCGCGGAAGGTGTCCGCTTGGTGGAAGAGTTGCTCGCCACGGGTGTCGCGTGCAAGGGCGTCGCGGTGGCGCCGGTGCTCGAGAGCACGCCGCGTGGCGTGGCGCTGCTCGATGCGCTCGCGGAACGCGAGATCCCCGTTGAGCGGATCACCGACGAGGAGTTGGAGGCAGTGGCGGCGACCGAACACCCACAGGGTGTTG
>JAHECN010000177.1 GCA_024641735.1 Gemmatimonadota bacterium
CGGGCCTCAAGCAACGTGATCGGGTCGCGCGCGCGCGACGCCTCCACTTCGTCCTTGCTGCGATACGTGCCGTGCGGCGCGTCAGACATCGAGTGCCCCACGAAGCGGTAGGTCTGCACATCGAGCAGCGTCGGGCCCTCACCGGCACGCGCCCGCGCGATCGCGGCATCCGTCGCCTCGCGCACGGCGACGATGTCTTGTCCATCCACCACCACGCCCGGCATCCCGTAGCCCGCGGCCCGGTCGGCCAGTTCCGTCACGGCCGCGGCGCGCTTTACGGCGGTTCCCATCCCGTAGCCGTTGTTCTCGATGACGAAGAGCGCCGGCAATTTCCAGAGCCCCGCCATGTTCAGGGCCTCGTGGAATGAGCCGATGTTCGCGGCCGCCTCGCCGAAGTACGTCAGCGACACCTGGTCGGTCTTCCGATACTTGGCGGCCCAAGCAAAGCCGGCGCCAAGCGGAATTTGTCCGCCGACGATGCCGTGCCCGCCCATGAAGCCCAACTTCGCATCGAAGATATGCATCGAGCCGCCCTTGCCGCCCGAGCATCCGGTCACCTTCCCGAACAACTCGGCCATCAGCGCGCGCGACGTCATCCCGCGGGCGAGCGCCTGCCCATGCTCACGGTAGGCGCTGATCACATAGTCGTCGGCCCGCAGGGCCGAGATCATGCCCACCGCGACCGCTTCCTGCCCGATGTAGAGGTGACAGAATCCGCCGATCTGTCCGATCGAATACGCCTCGCCGGCACGCTCTTCAAAGCGTCGGATCAACAGCATCATGCGCAGCCAGTCGTGATACTGGTCCGCAAAGGGAGCATCGGTGCCACGCCGCTTGCGGGACGGCGCGTCCTTGGGGGTTACCGCCATCTATCGTGTCTCCACTGCTGGGACGAGAAGCGAGTCCGTCAGGCCGGGTGATATCTCAGGTGACCGGGCCGACTTGGCCTGATCCCATGCGTGGTAGGAGGATCGCGTCAGAGGGGAACTCTCGACGTGCGAGAAGCCGAGCCGGAGGCCGATCTCGCGCAATTCCGCGAACTCGTCCGGTGTGTAGTAGCGTACGACTGGGAGATGGCCGTCCGACGGCCGGAGGTATTGCCCCAGTGTCACGATGTTGACGTCGCTGCGCCGCAGATCGCGGAGGCAGGTGATGATCTCGTCCCACTCCTCGCCCATGCCGAGAATGATTCCGGACTTGGTGAGCGCGGTCGCGTCCATCGCCCGGGCGTTCGCCAGGACGCGAAGCGCACGGTCATATCGTCCGCCCGGCCGCGCCAGCCGATAGAGGCGCTCGGCTGTCTCGAGGTTGTGGTTCAGGATGTCCGGCTTTGCATCCATCACGATCTGGAGGGCGCGTTCCGATCCCTTGAAGTCGGGAATCAACACTTCAACCGACGTCTCCGGGAGGCGTGCCTTGATCTCCGTGATGCACCCGGCGAATGCCTCGGCCCCACCATTGGGCAGATCGTCGCGATCCACCGACGTGATCACGACATGCTCCAATCCCATCCGCGCGACCGCCTCCGCCAACTTCGTCGGCTCGGCAGGGTCAAACGCTTTCGGGGTGCCGTGGGAGACGGCGCAATACGTACAATTCCGCGTGCAGACGTCGCCGAGGATCATGAAGGTGGCGGCTTTGTGCTCCCAGCACTCCCCAATGTTGGGACAGCGGGCCTCTTCACAGACAGTGTGCAGGCCCAGCTCGCGCATCATCGCCTGGATGTGCCGATAGGAGGCCCCCCCGGGTGCCTTCACCTTGAGCCAGGAGGGCTTCCGCGCAGGGGTCATCGGAGCGCCAGCCGCGGTTTCGGCGACGGGCAACGGCTGGCGGGTCAATTGGACAAGCGGCACTGCCACGCGGACTCCTTGCTCCCCGGGGTCGAGCGCCAGCCGGGGCGGGCGCAGGAGCAACAAAATAGCCCGTCGTGGGGGGGTGGGCCAACCCGGACACGCCGCTCCCGCGCCCCCACACACCTTCCACCCAATTCCCAGCGAGGGCACCTTCCACCCTTGTCCCCTCTCCCTGGACGCTTCTTGTGCCCGAGATTCTCGCCGCTCGTGACGTATCGGTCCGATACCCCGCCTTCACCCTCGGCCCCCTCAGCTTCGCCATCCACCCTGGCGAGACCGTGGCACTGCTGGGCGCCAACGCCGCGGGAAAGACCACCCTGCTGCGGGCAGTGACCGGTCGATTGCAGGAGCGCACCGGTGTTGTCGAAGTGGCCGGTCGTGATCCGCGGGAGGCACCCGATGCGTGGCGCGCCAAGATCGGGTTTGCGGGGGAGAAGCCTCCGGCAGACGCCGCCCTCCGGGTGCGGGAGTGGTTTGCCTTCCTGCGCGACTGCTACCCTACCTGGGATGAGAGTTACCAGCGCGACTTGACCTCCCGGCTGGAACTCGACTCGGCAGAGCGGATCGGGGCCCTCTCACGGGGGACGGCCGTGAAGGCGGCGTACATCGCGGCCGAGTCGTATCGTCCTGAATTGCTGGTCCTCGATGAGCCGACGAATGGACTCGATCCCGTCGTGCGGCTCGAGTTGCTCGCACTCCTCCGTGAATGTTTCGCACAATCACCATCGCGTGCGCTGCTCTTTTCGTCACACCTCCTCGAAGACGTGGAGGTGCTCTGCGATCGTGCCCTGTTGTTGCGGCGCGGACAGCTGGTCGGCGAGTTGGCAGGCGAGACGCTCCACGAGGCTCGCGCCACGGGCCGGCTGACCACCTTGGTGGCGGACGTGCTCCGCGATCGTCCGTGAAGACGCGAGCGGTGTGGGCAGTTGCGCGACTCGAGCTGTTGCGTGGCCGCAAGCTCCTCCTCTGGAGCGGGGCGATCGGCATCGCCGCGATCCTCGCTTCGCCCGTGTTGCCCCGCGCGGTCGGGATGCCGCTCGCCGTCATTGCCGTGGTCCTCGCCATGTCCTCGGCGATGGGTCCGTTGGGGAGTCTGACGAGCGACAAGCTGCTCGGCCATCTCGAATTTGACCGGTGCCTCCCAATCCCCTTGCGTGCCATCGCGACCGGGCGATTGCTGGGAGCAGCACTGCGCACCACGCCAGTACTTCTGGCGGGAGTCGCCGTTGGCCTCGAGATCGCTGGCGAGCCGCCTGATGCGCTGACCCTCGCCATGATTCTGAGCGGTGCCGCGGCCCTGCAAGTGATCATCTGGTGGATCGTGTGGATCCTGTTGGGGGCGAATGCGCGATTCTCCCTCCGCCGGCTCTGGTGGGTGCCCATGACCATCTGGCTCCTGCCCTCGCTTGTTCCGGAACCGGTCTTGGAAGCGGCCGGAGAGTGGCTCGGCTCAGTCGGGATGACCTTCCTCAACGCGCTCGACTCTCCCGTCAAGATTGGCGCAGTGGTGATCGGGGGATTGATCCTTCCGAGTGCGCTCATCCTGGCGGGGTCAGTGCTCCTCTTCGCGAGTGGGCTCGCGCATTATCGGCCAGATCCGACCGCCCTCGGCCTTCCCATGGGAGCGGCACCCAAGCGCGAACTCGCCTCGTTGGGTCGCGGGGTCATGGTCGCCGTCGCGCGCCTCCGTCTCCGGCTCTCGCTCGAGCAGTTCCGACGCGAATTGGGAATCGCCGCCGTGCTGTTGCTCGTGATCGTCCTGGATGTCGGTAGCCTCGGCGAATTCGCACGAGCATACCTCCCGCTCCTTGCGGCACTCATGCCTGGTGGGATCGCCCTGCAGCTGATGACCGGCAGAAAAAGTGGTGCGTTGGAAGGGCTGCAGCATCTTCCGCAGTCCCGGCGGCAGATCGCGCTCGGGCACTTCGCTGCGATCGTGGTGATGGCAGTACCCGGAGCGATCCTCGTGGCGGCGGGGATGTGGGCCGAAGGAGGGGTGCCCTCCATGATGACGGTGATCGGACGGTGGCTCTGGTACATCGTGCTGGGATGGGGTCTCGCCGTGATGGCGGTCTGGGCGACGCCGCGCCGGATACTCACCGCGCTCGGTCTCGGGATCGGCGGGGTCGGCTTGTACTGGCTGATCGGCGGCGGAGGGGTAGATCTCGGAATGGTCAGCCGGGTCGTGCAGCAATGGCCAACTTGGCGCGCGTCGCTGGGACTCGCTCTCCCCGGAGCCGCGCTTGTGGTGGTCGGGGCGGCCGGTGTGGTGTTGTTCGCGAGCGGCCTGAAGGGGTATCGAAGCGGGCAGTCGATGATGGGAGGGTAGCCGCGGCTACCAGTTCCAGAACCTCGTCGGTCGGACCGCGGCGTATTCATCCGGCCACTCCTCACCCAGCACCGAGCGTGCAATCAGTTCTCCGGTAATGCCGGCCAGGAGCACCCCGTTTCGGCCATGCCCGTTGGCATACCAGAGGCCCGGGAGCCGCGGTTCCGGCCCGATAATCGGAAGCCCATCCGGTGTCCCTGGGCGGAGTCCGGCCCACGTCCGCTCGGGCGTCATCGCCGCGAGCGGTGGGTAGATCATGGCGGCGCGTGCGAGGAGGTCGTCCAAACCCTGCGCCGTGGTCGAGGCGTCGAAGCCAGCATGCTCCATCGTGGCGCCCACCAACATCTCGTCGCCGCGTCGGAGGAGATAACACCGCTGGCCATAGACGATGGCGGGCTTCACCTGCTGGGGCCACGGGAACGATGCGATCTGCCCGCGGACC
>JAHECN010000038.1 GCA_024641735.1 Gemmatimonadota bacterium
GGCTCCAGACCATTCCCGGGGTCTCGCGCGCGCAGATCATGGGCGAGCGGCGCTGGTCGATGCGGATCTGGCTCGATCAGACGGCGCTCTCTGCGCGCGGACTCACGGTGCAGGACGTGGCGAGCGCGATCCGCGCGCGCAACGTGGAGCTGCCGGCGGGTCGCATCGAGTCGGATCGTCGGGAATTCACCGTGCGGTCGATGGGGGACCTCCGGACACCGGCCGAGTTCGCGGACGTCGTCGTCTCGAGTCAGGGTGGGGTGCTCACCAAGTTGCGCGACGTCGGGCGCGTGGAACTGGGGCCAGCGAACGATCGCTCGGCGCTGCGGTTCAATACCGTGCCGGCGGTCGGCATCGGTGCCATTCGGCAATCGAAAGCCAACATCATCGATGTCGCGGCCGCCATCCGAGCCGCGATGCCGGAGATTCAGGCCGCCCTGCCCCCAGGGGTCACGCTGGAGCTGTCGTACGACCAGTCGGTCTTCGTCCAACGCTCGATCGACGACGCCAAGTGGACGCTGGTGGAGGCGGCCGGCCTGGTCGTCGTCATCATCTTCGTCTTCTTGCGCAACTTGCGGGCAACGTTGATTCCGGCCTTCGCGATCCCGGCCTCCATCATTGCGACGTTTGCCATCATGGCCGGGCTCGACTATTCGCTCAACAATTTCACACTACTCGCACTGACCATTGCGATCGGCATCGTGGTCGATGACGCGATCATCGTGCTCGAGAACGCGTATCGACATCAGGAAGAACTGGGGAAGGATCCGGAACAGGCCGCCCGGGACGCCTCGCAGGAGATCGGCTTCGCCGTGGTGGCGACCACCGCCTCCTTGATGGCGGTGTTCGTGCCGCTCGCATTTCTGCGCGGCAACACCGGCAAGCTCTTCAACGAGTTCGGCATCGCCGTCGCCGGGTCAGTCTTCATCTCCGGATTTGTGGCCCTCACGCTGACGCCAATGCTCTGCGCCAAGTTGCTGCGGGTGCCGCCGAGTCACGGTGCGCTCTATCAGTTGCTGGAGCGTGGCTTCGATGGGCTGGCCGCCGCCTACCGCCGCGTGCTGGCCCGGGCGCTCCGGCACCCGGTCACGGTGCTCGCGGGCGTGCTGGCACTGGTGGTCGGGGCGGCACTGGTCTTCCAGACACTCAAGCGTGAGTTCATCCCCTCCGACGATCGTGGCACGATCTCGATCAACGTGTCCGCTCCGGAGGGTGCCACGTTGGAGTACACCGACGGTTATCAGAAACGCGTGGAGGAAGTGCTCGCCACGGTGCCGGAGATCAATTCTATCTTCTCCATCATTGGTCGCGGCGGCTCCCCGAATGGGGGCTTCGTGGTGGCACGGCTCGTCAATTGGGAGGATCGGGAGCGGACCGTCGACGAGATCATCGCGGAGCTTCGGCCGAAATTTGCCGGGATCGCGGGGGTGCAAATCTTCGCCAGCAACCCCGGGATCCTCAGCGGCTTCGGGTCGTCCCAGCTGCAGTTCATCGTGCAGAATCCCAACTACGACTCGCTGCAGGCCGCCAACGTTCGCATACTCGCGGCCGCCCGTCGCGTCCCGGGGTTGGTCAACGTGGATACCGACCTCAAAGTGAACAAGCCGGAGTTGACGATTCGCTACGACCGCGATCGCGCTGACGACCTCGGCGTGCCGATCTCGGATGTGGCGAGCACCCTGCAGACCATGCTCGGGGGGTCGCGGATCTCGACCTTCGTCCGCGAGTCTCGGATCTACGATGTCTTCCTGCAACTCGATCCCTCCCGCCGTGCCACACCCCAGGACATGGATCAACTTTTTGTGCGCGGGCGAGGTGGCCAGTTGGTGCGTGTCGATGCCGTGGCCTCAGTCGAAGAAACAACGGGTCCGCGCGGGATCGCGCACTACGACCGGGTGCGCTCCTTCACGCTCTCCGCCGCGCTTGGGCCGACCCTCGCGTTGGGTGACGCGATCGACTCGCTCAACGCCATCGTGACCGCGGAATTGCCGCCGCGGACTACCGTGGCGCTCGGCGGCGAGGCACGGGAGTTCCAGGAGAGCGGGAACGAACTGCTCTTCGCGTTCGGGCTTGCCATTCTCGTGGTCTTCATGGTGCTCGCGTCGCAGTTCGAGTCGCTGGTCCATCCGATCACGGTGTTGATGGCGGTGCCGCTTGCCGTGATCGGCGCGATCTTCACGCTCAAGCTTGCAGGGGCGACTCTCAACCTCTACTCGCAGATCGGGATGATCCTGCTCGTGGGGTTGGTGACCAAGAACTCGATTCTGCTGGTGGAGTATGCCAACCAGCTCAAGGCGACGGGGATGGAGAGTGTCGCGGCGATGCTGGAAGCAGGGCGGATCCGCCTGCGTCCGATCCTGATGACCTCAGTGGCCACCATCATGGGCGCCGTCCCCATCGCCATGGGGACCGGGGCCGGTGCCATTTCGCGGCGTCCACTCGGCTACGCGATCGTCGGCGGCATCGCCTTCTCCACGCTGCTGACCCTCTTCGTCGTGCCGGTTGTCTGGTACGAGTTTGAGCGGCTCCGGGGCAAGCGCGAGGCACGGCGTGCCACCGAGACATTCGCTACCGTGGAGGCGCCATGATCGCGTTCTTGACACTCGTTACGCTGCTCGCCCCCACGCGCGCGGACACCCTGCCACGCGTCACGTTACGCGAGGCGCTGCAGGAGGCGGTACAGCTCGATCCCGCGTGGGTCCAAGCGGCAGGACAAGTCGACAACGCTGAATGGGCCAGGAAAGCGGCCTTGTTGGTGTTCGTGTTGCCCACGATCACTGCCTCCGCAGACTATGCCGAGCTCTCCACCAAGCAGTTCAATGTCGGACTCGGCAGTGCGGCGAGCGCCACGGGGCGCGCCTCCCTCGACGCGCGCTATGAGCTTTTCACCGGCGGAAGAAAGCTGGCGGGTGCACGACAGGCCGCTGCAGATCTGGATGTCGCTCGCGCGGGTGAATTGGGCCAACGCTTTGCCACGGCACTCTTCGTCGAGCGGGACTACTACGACGTGCTCGGTGCGCGAGAATTGCTCGATGTTGCGCGCGAACGCGCCAACCGCGCCGCCGAACAATTCTCTACCGCGCGTGCCCGAGTCGTCAGCGGCGCCACCGTTCCGTCCGACTCGCTGCAACTGCTCTTGGAACAGCAGCGTGCGGAAGTGGAGGTGCTGCGGCGCGACGCCGCTCTGACCGTGGCGCGACTGCAGTTGGGGCGACGAATTGGTCGGAGTGGCCCGGTGGACGCGATCCCGCTCGACAGCGCGCCGCCGCTTCCGCTGCCCCTGACGCTGGAGGAGGCCGTGACACAGGCTGCCGCACAGGGCCCGGCGTGGGTCGAAGCGCGTGCGGCGGAACGGTCGGCCGACGCCCAACTCCGTGGACGACGCGCCAGCTACTTCCCGACGCTCACGCTGACGGCACAGCTCGCGAAATTTGACGACAAGTTCTTTCCCTCACGCACCGGACGCCGTAGCCTCGGCTTCTCCATTGCCATGCCCATCTGGGATGGCGGGCAGCGGGAACTGGCCATCGAACGCCTCAAGAGCAGTCGGGCCGTCGCCTACGCCATCCGTGCCGATTTGGAGCGCGCAGCGCGCCACGATGTGACCGAGGCGTACACCGGCTACGATGTCGCGCGCCGGGCACTCGAGCTCGCCGAGCGCGGCGTTGCGGTCGCTCGGGAAGTGCTGCGGGTGCAATCGGTGCGCTACCAAGGCGGCGCGGGGACCGTGCTCGAACTGCTGGACGCACAGACCCAACTCGTCCAGACCCAGGCCGATCTGGTGCAGGCACGCTACGCCGTGCGCCTCGCGCGCGCCTCCCTCGAGGTCATCCTCGGGCAACGACTCTCTCCTGAATCTGACCGGAGCATTCCGTGAAGCACCTGTATCGTGCGGCCTGGCCGCTGCTGGCCCTTGGCGTCGCGTGTGGCGGTGAAGCCGCTGCCCCCGCGCGTGGGGGGGCTCCGGCCGCGATCCCCGTCGAAGTGGCTGTTGCATTCACCGACACGGTGGTCGATGCCATTGTCGCCACCGGAGAAATCCAGGCGATGGAACGGATCGAACTCCGCCCGGATGTCGAAGGCCGGGTCGTCGAGTTCCTGGTGCGGGAAGGGAGTGCGGTCGCGCGCGGCGCACCACTGCTCAAGATTGACGACGCCGAGTTGCGCGCACAGGTCGCGCGCTCGACGGCCGATCGAGACTTGGCTCGGCAGGCACTCGAGCGGACCAAGCTCCTCTTTGCGGAGAAGGCCGCCGCGCCGGCGGACCTGGAGCGCGCCGAGGCGTCGGCACGTTCGGCGCAGGCCGCACTGGACCTGCTCACCCTCCGGTTGGAGCGTACGCTGGTCCGAGCACCATTCGCGGGCACCGTGGGGCAACGCCTTGTGTCGCTGGGCGACTACGTCACCAGTCAGTCCCGATTGCTGACACTCCAGACCGTCTCCCCGGCACGCATCAACTTCGCGGTCCCCGAGCGATACGCCTCGGTGCTCCGCGTCGGGCAGGAAGTGGTCTTCCAGGTGGCAGCGCTTTCCGGCAAGTCGTTCACGGCCCGAGTGGATTTCGTCGATCCCGTAGTGACGCTGCCAGGTCGGACGATCACGGTGAAGGGGATCACCGCCAATCCGGGCGGCGTCCTGCAACCGGGGATGTTCCTTGAAGCACGCCTCGCGACGGCGACCCGCGCGACGGCCACCGTGGTGCCAGAGGATGCTGTGGTTCCGACGTCCGGCGCGACCTACATCTGGGTGCTGCAGGACACCGTCGTCACCCGCCGCGAAGTGGAACTCGGCGTGCGTTCGCCAGGTTTCGTTGAGGTGCGTCGCGGCGTTGACGTTGGCGAGTCCGTGGTGGTCGGAGGACTCGAGCGGCTGGTCGAAGGGGCCGCAGTCCGACCCACAACGGTGGACCGTCGGCCGAAGGGTGCACGCGAAGGGTGAGAGCCTTCGCGGTCGCACTGCGCCTCGTCTGCCTCCCCGCCGCGCTCGTCGGGCAGACGTCGCGGTGGGCGGTCCGGATCGAGTCGCCAGCCGGCATCGAGCACGGCGAGTTGCGGCTCGAGGCGAAGGGCGGGCGCCTCCTGCTGGAGAGTCGCGACAGCGCCTACATCACGCTCACCCAGTTTGAACGTTCTGCGGAGCGACTCGTGTTCACCATCGCGCCGATGGCAGCTCGGGTCACTGCGGATCTGTCGCCTGACGGCACCCGGATGCGGGGGTGGTTGACCGCCGCGAACGGTGCACGGCGCGACTGGTCAGGCGAGCTGATCACGCCGGGCACGGAGCGCTGGCCCGTGCGCCCCCGTGTGCGCGTGCGACAGCTGCTCTTCGGCAGCGGAGCAGACGTCACCATCATCCCGGCGTCGTGGGTGCGCGCGATGCCGGATAGTGCGCGCCTGGAGGCCGAGTACCAGCAGTTGGCCGAGGCCACGCGGTTGCCGAGGATTTCTGCGGGAGCCCGGGCCGAGCGCTCACGAGCAATGGTGCTCGGTGCCGACGATACCAGTCGGGCAATGGTGCGGCAAATCCTTGAGGGGATCGCCGCGCGCCACCGCACCGACACGGCCTTCCGGCGGATCTTCATCGCGGAGCACGGCGTCCGCGTGGACGTGCATGAGCGGGCGGAAGAGTTCGCCGCTGCCCGGTCCGGGCAGTTCGTGTACGCGGACGCGGCGCGCGCGCTCGTGCTGGTGGGGGAACTCTCCGCCGACGCGCGTGGGGCACGGAGCAGGGCCCGCCTGGAGATGCTCTCCCTCTGGTCGCGGTGGCGCGCGGACGACAGCCTCACACTCGCGCGTCTCGACATGCTGCAACTCCGCGACCGCGCAGCGTCGCGCGCGTTGACCGCGCTGCTTGAAGGGTACGACCAGGCCGTGCCGTGGTGGCGCGACGCGGTGGTCTGGCTGCTCGAACATCCGTGGCTCGAGACCGCTAACGGGCCACTCTCAGTTGTCCAACGCGTCTCCCAGCTCTGGCACATCGGTACGCGGGACACGCTGATGTTGCCGATGATCGCCCCGGTATTCAGCGGCGGCTTCGCGGCCACACCGAGGCTCGCTGGCGATCGTCTCGCCCAGCGATTGATCGAACCACTGAACGCCTCCGCGGTTGACTGGTTGGCCCTCGGGCGGACCGACGCGATTTCCGTTTGGCGCGGCCTCAATTGGGACGACACCCTGACGGTCGGGTTCTCCGGGCAATCGGTGACGCTGCTTGCTCCGAAGACCGCGACGCAACGCCCGAGTCTGGGACCCCTCTTGGCCAAAGTGGATCGCATCGACATTGATCCAGGGATTGTGCCACTCTTTGCCGTGTCGACGGTCATTCACGAATGGCACCATCTCCTCGCCACCTCGCGCCGTCTATCTTGGTTGGAAGCATTCAGTGGAAGCGTGCGGCTCGAGGAGGAAGATCCGTGGTTGGCGGAGGGCTTCGCCGAGTGGGCGACTGAGGAGACCCTGCGGCCGACACGGCAATCTGCTCCCCTGTTGACCTTCGTTGATGCCGAGAAGCGGATGGCTCTATGGGGCGGGATGAGCGACGATCCGCACGCCCTGGGGTATCGGTTGGTGCGGGCGGCAGTCGGCCGGATTCCAATCGGACAATATGTGAAGACCCTGGTGATCTACTTGCATGATCCAACCGGGCTGGCCTCGATGGCTTCTTTTGGTACGCTGGTAGGGACCTCGCCGCTCCTGCTCCGCCGACCGATGACTTTGGCTGTCATTCCTGAAATCACGTTCACGTGGGACGCCGGCGTCGCGGACTTCCCGACCCGACGGCTACTCTTTCCTCTTTTTCCTCCGGAGCGATGATGTCTCGCCCACTGCCGTGGTTTGCCGCGTTCACCTTGCTTGCCGCCCCGCTGGTCGCCCAGCAGACCGTGCCCGAGCGGACCAATGGCGAGCGGACCTCCAGTCACGCCGAAATGCTGGCGTTTCTGGACTCGCTGGCGCACCGCGGCGCGGCGATTCGTGTGGGGTCACTCGGCACCTCGGTGCAGGGGCGGAATATTCCGTATGTGATCGCGGCACGCCCGATGGTCGCCGACCCACTGGAGGCGAAGCGGAGCGGCAAACCGGTCTTCTACATCCAGGGCAACATCCACGCGGGTGAGGTCGAGGGAAAAGAAGCCGTCCAGCAGTTGCTGCGCGACATGACGCTCGGCCCGCTCCAACGCCTGCTCGACAGCGTGATCATCGTCTGGGTGCCGATCTACAACGGGGATGGGAACGAAGCACTGGGCCCCGCCACGCGGAATCGCTCCGGCCAGAACGGACCAGCGATCGTTGGCCTGCGCCCGAATGGCCAGGGATTCGATCTCAATCGGGATTACGTGAAGCAGGAGGCGCCGGAAACGCGCGGGGCATTGGCGCTGGTGGCCGCGTGGGATCCGGATGTCTGGATGGATCTGCATACCACGAATGGATCCTATCACGGCTATGGGCTGACCTTCGCGCCTGGGCTCAATCCGAATCAGACGCCCGCGAACCGCTGGACGCAGGACAAGGCGCTTCCGGACATTCGGAAGCGGGTCCGCGATCGCTACAAGCTCGAGATCTTCCCGTATGGCAATTTTCGCAATCAGAACCCCGATTCCCTGCAGCTCGGGTGGGACACCTACGAGTCGTTTGCCCGCTATGGCAGCAACCTGATGGGAATGTCACGCGTCTCGATTCTGAGCGAGGCGTACAGCAACGATCCGTTCCTGACCCGGATCGAATCGACCTATCGCTTCGTGCTGGAGACGATGCGCTACATGGCGGAACACCGCGACGACCTGCGTCGCGTGATGACCCAGACCGTCGCGGCCAGGCCGGACTCGGTGGTTGTCCGCAGCACCTTCGCACCACCGCGCACCGACACCGTCATCGCCGAGCTCACGAAGGCAGGGGAAGGGAGTGGAGGCTTT
Organism: Gemmatimonadota bacterium; assembly: GCA_024641735.1. Classification (GTDB taxonomy): domain Bacteria; phylum Gemmatimonadota; class Gemmatimonadetes; order Gemmatimonadales; family GWC2-71-9; genus Palsa-1233. The sequence continues at coordinate 7,910 of JAHECN010000038.1, forward strand.
GGGCGGCGGCAGCGGACCGGTGAATTCAAGAAAGTGGTGATGCCGGTGGTGGATCGCTTCGTCGGCACGCAGCGAGAAGCCATTCCTGCGGCCTACGTACTGGATCCGCAGTGGGGCGAGGTCGTCACCATGCTCCGGCGGCAGGGGATCGTCGTGGAACGACTGGAGGCCGCTTGGAGTGGCGTGTCCGAGCGCTATCAAGTGGATTCGGCCGTCGTGGCCGCTCGCCCCTTTGAGGGACACCGCGCACTGCGCGTGGACGGCAAGTGGGGCACCGCCGCGGCGGACTCGCTCGCGGTCGGCTCCTTCCTGGTCCCCACCAACCAGCGACTCGGCATGCTGGCGGCCTTTCTCCTGGAACCGGGCTCCGAGGATGGCTATACCACCTGGAATCTCTTTGACCGCGCTGTGCGGGCCCGTGCGGCCCATCCGGTGCGCCGTCTCGCCGCGCTGCCGATGGTGCCGCGGACGCTGATTCCGTGACCTCCGGAGATATACGGATGCTCCAAGCAGGGGATATGGCCCCAGATTTCACCGCGCAGTCTGACGACGGCGTCGAGGTGACGCTGTCGGCACTGCGAGGTCAGCAGGTCGTGCTCTATTTTTATCCGAAGGACGATACGACCGATTGTACAGCACAGGCGTGTGGTTTCCGCGACAGCTGGCGGACGCTGCGACGCCGAAAGACGGTGGTCCTGGGTGTGTCGAAGGATGACTTGAAACGCCACGCCAAGTTCCGCGCCAAGTATGACCTGCCGTTTCCGCTGCTGGCTGACGATGACCACGCCATCGCAAAAGCCTATGGCGTGTGGGTCGAGAAGTCGATGTATGGGAAGAAGTATTTCGGTATCGCGCGCACGACATTCGTGATCGACGCGCGAGGAATCATCCGCCACGTCTTCCGGAAGGTGAAGGTCGCAGGACATGCCGATGCAGTCTTGGCAGCCCTTGCGGCATGAGCCGACCACGAGACCGGACCACATGAGGTGCCCCATTCGTATTTCATCATTCGTTCTGCTCGCCACGACTGCGCTCGCTGGCTGTGCCACCCAATCCGCCACCAACGGAGCGGGCAGCGCGGCATCGACCGTCTTCCATGCCCCGGAGGCCGGAGAGGCCCACTTGGGCCGCCTGCGTCAACTCACCTTCGGTGGCAACAACGCCGAAGCCTATTTCTCGTCCGATGGCCAATGGATCACCTTTCAGCGCCAGCCCAAGGTCGACGAGGGGTGTGACCAGCAGTTCGTGATGCGGACGGACGGCTCGGGAATGCGCCAGATCTCGAATGGCAAGGGGCGCACGACCTGCGGCTACTTCATCGAGAAGGATCAGCGCGTGATCTTCTCCTCCACCTATCTCGGCAACCCAGCCTGCCCGGCCCCCCCCGATCGTTCCCAGGGATACGTCTGGCCCCTCGGGCAGTTCGAGCTCTTCACGGTCAAGCGGGATGGCACCGACCTGAAGCAGCTGACCAGTACCGGCTCCTACAACGCCGAGGCCACCGTCTCGCCCGACGGCAAGCATGTGATTTTCACCTCGACGCGCGACGGGGATGTCGACCTCTACACGATGAACACGGACGGCAGCAATGTCCGCCGGCTCACCACGCGCATCGGGTATGACGGGGGGGCGTTCTTCTCTCCGGACGGCACCAAGATCGTCTGGCGAGCCCAGTATCCGGTCACGGCCGCCGACTCGTCGGACTATCTGCGTCTGTTGAAGCAGCGCATGGTGCGCCCCGCGAAACTCGAGCTCTGGGTCGCCAACGCGGACGGCAGCAATCCGAAGCAGATCACCAATCTGGGCGGCGCCAATTTCGCGCCCTTCTTTCATCCGGACGGCAAGCGCATCATCTTCTCGTCCAACCACGCCGATCCGAAGGGTCGCGCCTTCGATCTGTTCTTGATCAACGTGGACGGCACGGGGCTCGAGAAGGTGACGGACTTCGGCGATTTTGATGGATTCCCGATGTTCTCGCCGGATGGCAAGCAGTTGATCTTCGCGTCGAATCGGCACGGCACCACGCCGGGCGAGACCAACCTCTTCATCGCTGACTGGAAGAACTGATTCATGGCCAAGGGTCGCGGAGCAGGAGCAATGCGGGTCTTGATCGACTGGGTCAAGTCCATCGCCATTGCGTTGGTCGCGTGGTTCCTCCTCCGCACGTTTTTGGTCGAGGCGTTTCGCATCCCCTCCGGGAGCATGCAGAACACGCTCTTGGTCGGGGACTTTCTCTTCGTGAACAAGTTTCTCTACGGCGCAGAAGTGCCGCTGCTCAAGACACGGCTCCCCGCCGTGCGTGAGCCGAAGCGGGGCGACATCATCGTGTTCGATTCGGTGGAAGAGGACTTGAAGGTCGTGAAACGCTTGATCGGGATTGCGGGCGATACGCTGGAGATGCGAGACGGCGTGGTCTTCCGCAACGGCACCGCCGTGCCGGAACCATATGCCGTCAACAGCGAGCCGGACAAGAGCGAAGATCCGCTGATGCGCGCGCAGATGCGCGCGTGGCAGATCATGCATTACGCGGGGGAGGCGCCGCGCGACTACTACCCTGACCTCCATCACTGGGGGCCGGTCGTGGTCCCGCACGATTCCCTCTTCGTCATGGGGGACAATCGCGATGGTTCGTACGATGGTCGCTATTGGGGCTTCCTGCCGCGATTGAATGTGCGGGGCACTCCCGTGCTGGTCTATTTCAGTTACGACGCCAATAGCTGGAAGGCGATGTCGTTCCTGACGGAAGTGCGGTGGGGACGATTGTTGAGCACACCGCGCTGAACGTGGTGCCTGCGGAGGAAGGAACGGCCACCCATCGGGTGGCCGTTTTCTATTTGCGCTGGAGTGCCACGGCGGCGACGATAAAGGCCGCGACCGCCATCAGCGCCGACGCCTGAAAGGCGCGCTCGGCCGAGGCGGCTTGCATCACCGCACCCGCGACGATGGGGCCGACGATCCGGGCCAGCGACGACGCACTCTGGGTGATGCCGAGGGTCCGACCCTGGATGGTCGCCGCGGCGCGTCGAGACGCCAAGCCGATCATTGCCGGCCCAGCCATGCCGAATCCTGTTCCCAAGAGCGCGAGTGCCACGAAGAACAGCGCGTCTGGCGTGGTGCTCGTCCCTGCAATGGGCACGAGCACGAAGCCGAGGCCGAGCACCAGCGTGCCGGCCCGTGCGACGCCCGCCTCACCCAGGCGGGTGACCAATCGGCCGAGGAGACCGCCCTGCACGATCGCGGTCACCAAGCCAATGAAGGCGAACCAGTAACTCACCGTGCTGCGGGTCGCCCCGAAGCGCGCTTCCCCGAAGAGCGGGAAGACCACGTACATCACCGAGAAGGCGAGCGTCGCCAGAAAGAGCACCGCGATGGGCGGGGCAATCCGCGCCCACGGCAGCGGAATGAGCGGCACGCCGGGCTTGGGGGTGCCACGGACCGATTCCGGCAGGATGCGCCACGCGACGATCAAATTCACCAGCGTGATCGCCGCGGCCACGAGACCGGGAAGGGCGTTGCCGAACGACGACGTGATGCCGCCGAGAATCGGCCCGACGATGAAGCCGAGTCCGAACGCGGCACCGATAATTCCCATCGCCTTGGTGCGTTTCTCCGGTGTGGTCTCGTCGGCGAGGTAGGCCTGGGCCACGTTGACGGTGGCACCGGAGCCGCCATCGAGGACGCGTGACAGCAGCAGCAGGCTGAGCGAACTGGCCCAGGCGAAGACCAGATACGACGCCACACTCCCTGCCAGCCCGAACAACAGCACCGGGCGACGCCCGAATCGGTCGCTGACCCGACCCCAGAGCGGGGCGAGGACGAATTGGATCGCGGAATAGGCTGCCACCAGCAACCCGATCGCTGCCGGGCTCCCACCGAACTTTGCGGCGTAGCTCGGCAGCAATGGCAACACCATGCCGAAGCCGATGACGTCGACGAAGACGGTGGCAACGACGATGGGAATCGCGGAGCGGGGCAGGGGGGGGGTAGACGACATCGCGGGGGGAGGATGGGTGCCCCCCGGTCACAGGTCAAGCGGCAGCTTTTCTCAGTGGGGTGTGGTGGTGACGCCAGCGCGGTCGATATACGCGACGAGTCGGGCGCACTTGCCGCAGGTCAGCACCACGCGGCCCAGGGTAGCTCCCCCGTCCGGTGGCCGACACGGCGTGCGCTCCATCGCTTCGCTTCCGCACGAGGGGCACTCAATCCGCTTCCCCTCCCGGTCCGCACTGATGAGGGCAAGTGCCTCGTCCGGCCGGTATTCTTTGACATGGCGACGGCCCATCGTCGCTCCTCTCACGCTCTGGGGCCCGTGAAGTCGGACCCGAGTCGTACCTCTGTAACTAGGGGTTGCCGGGGGGTCCGTCAAGGGCGAGATCCCCCCGATCCCTTGACGGCGGGCCGTCCCAAGGCATACGTTCGCGCTTTTCCGGGGCATGAGATGACCGAATTGGCAGCGCCACAGATCTCCTCGTTGATGGAAGCCCTCCCGGGCATCGCCCATGTCCTCCGGAGTCCGATTGCGAACGCAATCGTAGCTCTGGCGCGGTCTGGAGCGGGATTGGAACCGTTCGCGACCTCGCACGCAGAGGAGCTGTTGAACTACGGTGTCCGACGGAATCTGCTCTCCCAAGAGGAAGTGGATACTGTGCTGGCCGAGATTCGGGAGACCCCGGCCGGGAAGGCTTCGCGGCCCCCCGTCGTGGACAAGCCGAAGAAGCCAGCGCCCAAGCCGCCCGCCCCCAAGAAGGCGGAGGTCCCGGCCGTGACGGCCACGGTCTCCAAGCCGGCACCCAAGGCCGCGCGGACCGCCAAGCCCAAGGCAGAGGCCAAGGCCGCGCCCCAGCCCAAGGCGAAGGCTGCGCCGAAGAAGGCGGCCCCCAAGAAGGCTGCGCCGAAGAAGGCAGCTCCCAAGAAGGCCGCCCCGAAGAAGCCCGCTCCCAAGAAGTCGCTTGCGAAGAAGGCGCCCGTGAAGAAGGCGCCCGCCAAGAAGGCTGCGCCGAAGAAGGCCGCCCCCAAGAAGGCCGCCCCCAAGAAGAGCGCGGCCAAGAAGAAGAAGTAGGGCTGGCTAGACTCGGAAGCCGCGAACCAGGCGGGTCAATCGATCGGCGGTGTCCACGACAGTGGTCGCCGCCGTTGCGATTTCCAGGGTGGCCCCTGACTGCTCCACTGCCGAGTCGGTCACGGCCTGGGCGGCGTGCGCGTTCACTTGGGCGGCCCGCGCCACGTCGGCTCCGGTTGCGCCCAACCGGTCGGCGAGTTCCCGATGGGCCGCGGCCTCCCGCGCCACCGTGCCGGCGGCGGTGGAGACCTCCTCGACCGCGGCGACGATTTCCGCGAGCGCGGCGGTGACGCCGCCCGCGATATCCTCGACACCAGCGACCCGCTGCGTCCCGGCCGTGACGATCTGCGCGACCAAGCGGACCTGATGGTCGAGTGTCGCGACCGTCTTGGCAATGCGGCGCGCACCCTCCGCACTGGTCTCCGCCAGCTGGCGGATCTCACCGGCCACCACCGCGAATCCCTCACCTGCGGCGCCAGCTCGCGCGGCCTCAATCGCGGCGTTCAGGGCGAGCAACTCCGTCTGCGCCGCGAGTTGTCCCGTGAGCGCGACAAACTCCGACACCGCCGCCGCCGCGTCCGTCAATTGTCCCACCGAGGAGGTTGTTTGGGCGACGACCTCATGCAGCTCAAGCAGCGTCGCCGAGGCGGCCCCGAGGTGCCCGCGGTGCGTTGCCGCGGTCCGGCGAATGCCATCGGCCACGGAGACCACGCGCTGCCCCGCTCCAGCACTGCGCGCCGCGGCGGCCCGCAGATCACCGAGCAGTTCATCGCTCTCCCGAGTCGCCCGCGCCTGACGCTCGGCCGATGCGGAGACCGCGCCAATCGCCCGCGACACTTGCGTCGCGCTCTCGGTCAACTGTTCCGACCGCCGCGACAGGGCCTCGGCGTTCTCCGTCAGCGTGCCGGACACCTCCGCCACGCTGCCGACCACGCCGCGCAATCCTTCACTCATGCGCCGGATGGCCGAAGCGAGGAGTCCCAGTTCTTTCGGCATCGGGCCGAGATCGAGGGGACGGAGGTCACCAGCGCCGACACGTTCCGTCGCGTCGATCAGTCGTCGCAGCGGGAGCACCACGGCACGAATGGTGTAAACCGCCGAACCGATGCCGAGCAGGAGCGAGAGCCCGAAGAGCAACCAAACGAAGGTGCGTTCTTCTTCATTGCTGCCGGCGAGATCCGCGGCGCGGTCGGCGGCCGCGAGGGCCTGGTTGGCAACGAGTCCGCGGAGTTCGTCCAGCAGGGAGTCGACCGTGGCACCGCGTGCGAGACCCGTGGCCCCTGCCGCGGTCTGCGACTGCAGCTGCTCGACGAGGCCACCCACTCGGCCCAGTGTCACCTGCTCGGAGGGAACCAATCCGAGTGCGGTGTAGTCTGCGGTCGAGGTGGCGATGGCGGTGAAGGCGGAATCGAGCGCTTGGCGTGCGACGGAGTCCAGCGGCGTGGTCGCCACAACATCTGCAAGCCGAACTGCATGAATCACTTCCCGGGTCAGCCCCTGCGTCAGGACCGTGCGTTCCCGAAAGGTGGCCAGCTCTTCCTGCACCGCGGCGTCGAGCGATTTGATCGCCGACACGCCGAGCAAGGTCATCCCCCAGACGAGGAGCAGGAGGAGCAGGGTGCTGGCAGTGACGCGACTGCGCAGGGAAGGGAGGTCTGTCATCATGCGAAACGTGGGTCGGGGCGAGGGGCCGACGCAAGGCGCGCCCCTACCCGCGATCTCGCGGAGGACCTATCATCCGCACATGGCGACCCCAACCACTCTTGTTGTCCGGACCTTTTCGGATCGCGCCGAAGCGCATGCGCATGCCGTGCTGCGCGCCGGGGAGGCGCCACGCGTCCATGCCTATGACGACACGATTGGGTGCCCCATCGAACAACTGCTCGGCGCCCTCGAATGGACCCGGGTCGTCGGCGTGCTCCTCGACGACGACCTTCTGCACGCCGGGCGGTTGACCAGCGACACGGCCGCGGCGGTCGTCGAGCGCAAGACGGCGGAGGGACGGCAGTACTTGGTCTTCGGCCCCCGGCTGGATACCCTGCACGCCTTCCCGGACGACGGAGAGGTCGTGGTCGACGAGCCGGGCATCCTGGCCATCGGCTTCGGGGATCGGGCGCTCGCGCTGGCGCACTTCCTTCGGATTACCGTGGGGGCCGGGGCGATCGTGGCACAACTCGGTCGCCGTGCGCCCGAGCTGCGTCATCTCCGTCGTTGGCTCGCTCCGATCGTCTCGGAACTCGACGGGCCGCGCCGGTTGGTCTCCGGCTGGTTTGCCGCCTCCGCCGCGGGGGCCCTCTTTCTCGGGGAAGACGACGACGAACCGAGCTGGCGCTACATCGAAGTCGGGATCAATTCATGACACTACGATTGACTGCACTCTTGGTGCTCCTTGCGAGCACCCCGCTGCTGGCACAACAAGGACTCCCGCCCTCCGAAGCGGTCAAGGCGATGACGCCGGAGCAACGCGCCAAGGCGCAACGCGACCTCAATGCGGCAGCGGCCATGTTCTGGGACGTCCCGCTCGATTCGGCGAAGGCCCAACTGCGTCGCGTCATGGTGGTCATGCGGGATTCCATGCTGGCGGTGGACGCAGAGTCCGTGCGCCTTCACCGCGCGACGACCGATGCCGTCGCTGCCTCGACGGCGCGACGCCTCGCCGAGCGCTGTCGGGCGGCGGGCCGCACGGCGGTCGTGACGCGAGCCAAGATTCAGCCTCTGGTGACTTCGGTCGCATTCGGCAACGAGGTGCTCCGGCAGTATCGCGCCACAATCGTCATCGTCGAAGGTGAGATGAGTGCGTGCGACAAGACGCTCGGGGCGGGGATGCCTTCCGCCATCGCGCGCGCGCAGACCGCGACCAAGGTGAGTTCCGTGGCGCAGCGGTATGAATTCGCCTCCGGAGCCCTGCTCCAAGCCCTGGAAATCCCCCTCCGGCCCAAAGGAGTCACCCCCGGAGGGTGAATTTCCCGCATGGTGTCGCTGTGGGTATGTGGATCAACATCTCCACATGGCGTGGACAAAGACCGGAAGTCGTGTGGGGAGAGGGAGTTTGAACCCACATGGCTGCCCACCTGAAGTGAGCTAACCCGAATAAAATCAGGCACTTGCGGGTTTTTGGGGACCCGATAGCTTGGTTGGGAGTACCGACAGGGCGTTTCGCGCGACCTGTCCTCTCCGATTCGGCGCCTCGGAGAGCTGTGTGGGCGAACGGTCCGCGAGCCGATCCGACCCACAGCGCTCATTTCCTCGCAACACCCCGAGTGTCTGCGGCGGGATGCGAAGCGGTCGATCAGCTTGTCTGGTCGGCCGCTTCTTCTTTGCCCCCATCCTCGGCTCTCCCAAAATCGGGAGCCAAGCGCACCAACCACCGATTGTCGAGCTGCCAGACGCGCCGCGCCGAGGTGCGGCTCTCGCCCGGAAAGAGTTCCGTCGAGGCGTAGGCCTCGGCGATCGAGGTGGTCTTGGCCGAGGCATCGTCGGCGAAGTGGAGGATTTCGGCCTCGAGCGTCAGGGGACGGACGGGGGATCCGTACTCGAGCAGTCCATGGTGCGAGAGGATCAGATGCTCGATGAGAAGCTGTTCGTCTGCGGTGCAGGGCGGGGTCGGCGCTTGGGCCACCCGCTCCCGGAACATCGCGTAACCCTGCACAACGTGACCCAGGAGTCGCCCGCGTTCCGTGGTATCGAAGACGCCGGTCTCCCAGGAATAACTCTCCAGCTTCCCGATGTCGTGGAGCATTGCCCCGACGATCACGATTTCCGCGTCAGCACGCGCCACGCGCGCGATCTGCTTGCCGATCGCGACCACCTCACAGGTGTGCTGCAGCAATCCACCAATGGTGGCGTGGTGTCCCGTGCCTGGAGCTCCGGGGCACTCCTGATAGCGACTCCGAAATTCGTCATCGGCGTAGAAGAGATCCACCACAGCACGCAGGCGAGGGGCGGTCAGCTTGGCGCGCTGTTCGTCCAGGAAATGCCAGTATTGGTCGACCGGCCCGACCGACGGAGCCAAATCCCCGAGCGGGATGCTCCCTTTCGGGAGGACACGCACCGAGCTGGCATCGAGCTGGCGCGACTCCCGATACGTCGTGATCGTCCCCACGACTTGCACCAGCATCCCCTTCGCAATGCCGCGAATCTGATCGTCTCGGCCGTCCCAGAACGGCGCACTGTCAATCCGCCCCGTCCGATTGCCAAGGACCAGCACGGTCCGCGGGTGATCGCCCCCCTTCTGGATCACGTCGAGGACCAGGAAGGGGTGGTGCACGTCGTCGCCGGCTTGGAGGGTTGGGATGTCGAGCATGGTTGGGATGCCGGGTGAAGGAGAAAGGAGAAAGGAGAAAGGAGAAAGGAGAAAGGAGAAAGGAGAACGGCGAACGGCGAACGGCGAACGGAGAGGCACAGTCACGGGGAATCTAAGTCGGGGTCAATGCCTACGACTTTTACGACAGGGGGCGAGGCATGCCTCGCCCCTACGACCCACGACCTACGACCTACGACCCCCTCACCCGCTCGCCGTTCGCCGCTCCCGGCGCTAGCATTCCCTCATGCGCCCACTCCACATCCAGTTCATCGTCACCGATCCCGATCGCGAGGATGTCGTCACGCTGCGCGAGGCGTTGCGGGCGGCGGGGCATGTCGTTGTGGATGAGG
>JAHECN010000178.1 GCA_024641735.1 Gemmatimonadota bacterium
TGTCCGGTGAGTGCTGGCAGGCCGGTCGAGAGCGCCAGATCGGCCTCGTGCGGTGCGCCACGACGGATTGATTCCTTGCCACCAGCCAACAAGTAGGGAATGGCATCGTGCAGGCGATCGGCTCGCACCAGATGCCAGGCAATCTCCAGCCCGGGGATCGCCTCGTCGCCGCGATCGCTCAGCAGGAGGCGCTCCGCGACTTGCCCGTGCAGCATCCGCCGCAGTGGGGCGGAGGTGCCCACGTAGCACTGGCCACGGACGAACTCGTTGGCGAATTCGAGATGGCTCCCCGCGTCGCGCAAGATCCGATGCGCCGTCAGCGAGGTCATCGCCCGCATGGTGCGCGCAACCGGCAAGTCCACCATGGTGTACATCGTCAGATCATTCAGTCGCTGCCCCAGAACCGCCGCCAACTCCACCACGGATCGCGCCTCTGGATCGAGCGCCGCCAGCGTCCCCGCGATCAGCCGCAGGAACGCCTCCTTGGGGGGCCGCTCCGCCCGCAGCGTCATCGCGCTGACCGCGAGAGCCAGACAGGCGTCGCCGCGACGACGCCAATCCGCGATCAACAGCTCCTGGATCATCGGGTTGCCGCGCGCACCGGCCAGCATGGCGCGACGAATCGCGGGGCCCGGGTCCGCGGCATCCGCCAAGAGCAAGTCAGACAACTCCTGTGCCTCGCTCTCCAACAACGGACCGAGACTGAGCAGTGTCAGGTTCAGAAGATGCGCGTTCTCCACGAAGCGCTTGGTGCTCGGCGTCTCAACCTCCGGCGCACTCGACGCCGTGAGCAGCACCATCAACGGCAGCGACTCCACTCGGCGAAGGATCAAGTGCAGGACGGTCAATGACGTCGCGTCGGCGAGATGGATGTCATCGATCGCGAGGACAACCGGATGCTCGCTGGCCACCGCCGCGACCAGCGCCATCACCGCTTCCGTGTAGAGAATGCGCGCGCTCTCACCGATCGTCTCGATGGGATCCGGCAACGACGGGAAACGTTGCCGGACCTTGATGGAGAGCCGCCCGAGCTCAGCCAACTGTTCCGGAGGCGTCGCGGCCGCACCGGGCAGGTCCAGCATCATGTTGACCAACGAGCCCGTGACACCAAATGGCAACTCACGCTCGAGTTCGTAGCATTGCACACGCGCCACGCTCGCCCCTTCCAAGGCGACCGAAGTCACCAAGCGCTCGACCAGCGTCGTCTTGCCGATGCCGCTCTCGCCGCGCACCAGCAGGTGGCGCGGCTCACCGAGTTGGACCCGTTCCCAGGCGTCGTAACAGACCTTGAACTCGGGACCTCGGCCGAGGAAGATCCGTTCCTTCCACTGCTCGGTCGGGACCGGAGCAAGCAAGACGCTGGTGGGCCGGGGAAGTCCCCCGCGACGAAGCCGATCGGCCATCCGCTCCAGTTGTTGCGATGGATTTGCGCCCAACTCGTCCGCGAGCCGCACGCGCCAGCGGTCGTAGATCCGCAGCGCACCGATCCGATCGCCCGCCATCGCCCGCGCCTCGAGTAGGGCACGCGCTGCTTCTTCCGACAAATCATCGATGCGCTGGAGCCGATGGCCCAGCTCCTCCATGCGACGCGACTCGCCACGCCGACGGCAGCGCTCGATCCGGTGGGCGATCGCCGTATGCAGCGTGGGAAGAAGGCGGGCATGCTGACCATCCTTCCACTGGAGGAACTCGACGGCATCGGGGATCTCGAATTCTTCGAGGAATGGGCCGAGGGGTCCTTCGGCCACCATCTCCGGATCATCGCTGTCGAGGGAATGGAGGTCGGTGACGATCCGTCCCGGCGTGAGGCGCACGGAGTCGCGCCCCGCGTCGAGGAGATCCGGACCGAGGCGGCCGCGAATCATGGAAAGGGCAGTGGCAAGGGAGTGGCGCGCCTCATCCTGGTCCGCATTGGACCAGAGCAGATTGGCGAGCCGATCACGGCGGTGCTGGACACCCGGTTCAACGGCGAGGTAGATCAGCAGCGCGAAGTGCTTTCGCGTCCGGAAGCGCAGCGGATCGCCATCAGGGGAATAGAGCTGCGGTGGCCCGAGCAGGGTCAGTCGAAATGGCGGCATGGAGGGGAGCGCTCCGCAAAGAGTCAGTCTCAAGATTGTGCCGCCGGATCAACCGATCGTCAAATCGGTGGCGGTCAGCACCCTTTGCCCCAGCTGTCCGCGGCCCTACCGTTCGGCATCCCTCACACGGTCTGGTGCCCGTTGCGCCCTCTCCAAGCAATCACTAGTTGCCTCGGCCTGGCGCTCCTGGTCGTGCATCCGCTCTCTGCCCAGACGCTTTCGCCAGATGCCGAACGGCTGGTCGTGCGCGTCGAAGCCGGCGACGCCGCCGCGCGGAAGGAGCTGATGCCCCTCGTCCGGCGGATGATGATCGACTGGGTCGAGAAGCCGCGCACCCTACTCGGCGCGCAGGCGCTCGCCCGCGCAACGCTCGCCATGGCCATGCCGATCACGCCACTGACGGAGCGCCCGCGCGAAGGGGAGATCGATTGGCGCGGCCCCGCGGTCAAGGCACTCCGCACCGCGCTCAGCTTCGACAGCACCGACGTCGGTAGCCTGGGGACGCTCGAGCGGATCGCACCCTATCCCTTCGTCTGGGCGGAACCCGAGGCGGAACTGGAGCACTTTCGGGCGGCAGCGCGGAAGGGAGCGCTCCCCGTCACGCTCGCGATGAGTCACTTCGGGCTCGAACTCGAGTTTGGGAATCTGGCCGAAGCACGCCGCATCCTCGACGGCATCCCTCGCGACGCGCTCCCGCTGGCGCATCGACTCCGACGCGAGGCCGAACTTGCCTTTGCGGAAGGGGAGACGAGCGCCGGGCTGCAACGATACCGGGAGGGTGCCGCCGCGATCCGATCACGCGACGACGCCGAGCCGTATTTCGCCGATGTCCGCTGGATCGCGACCGACGCCGAACTCGACACGCTGGAGGCGTTGCGCCCCGACGGCGGTGAGGCGGCTGAGTGGCTCGAGCGCTTCTGGGAACGGCGCGACCTCGCGGATGCACGCGCGCCGGGGAGCCGACTGAGTGAACAGTTTGCCCGGTGGCGGAGCGGGTTGCAGGAGTTCCGCTGGGATCGTGACGGGAGTACCGCGGTGGGCACACAGCCCGGCACCGACGCGGCCCAGGAGACCGGATACGACGGGGTGCCCTTTCCGATGGAAACAGGGGCGGCCCGAGTCAGCTATTACAATCGCTATACCCCAGTGAATCGCGTGCTCGACGACCGCGGTCGGCTGGTGATGCGTCACGGCATGCCGACCCGGCGGTTGAGCGGCGGGCTTGGTTCGGAGATGCTGATCTGGGTGCGTCCCGAGGGCCCACTGGTGGTGAATTTCGCGCATCCCGCGAAGGAGGGAGCCGTCCAGTTTCGCTTCGGGATGCTGGCGCGCAACATGCCGATGGGCGACATCATGACGCTCTGTCGATACGATGCGTCGCTCTGTGTGGTGGCCAGCAAGATCGACGACCCGCGAGCCGTCGGTGCGCGTCGGAACAATGCGCGGTATGTGGCCCAATTGACTCTGGAGAAGTACACGGCCGCGCGGATCGATGCGGAAACGAGCGACGGCAACCCCGAACGGTTCACCAAGGCGCTCGACGGAATCATTCAGGCGTACGGGATTCCGGGAGGGGGTGTGCTCGTCGTCGCGGCGCTGCCAATCGATCAACTCCCGGCCTCCGAAACAGCATCCGGTGCACGGCGAGCGACCACCGCCTGGCGGGTCGTCGTGGGGGATCCCTCGGGGCGGATCGTGGTTGCCCGCGACACCATCCGTTCCTGGAACATTCCGGCCGGGACACCCAAGGGTGGATTGGTCACCGCGTATTGGACAGTGCTGGTCCCCCCCGGCGACTACTCCGTGGCGGTGGTGATCGGCGACACGCTGCATGCGCGCGGTGCATCGAGTCGGATCGAAGGCGTCCCCGTCATCTCCACCAATGGGAAGGCGTTTCGTCTTTCCGATCCGATCCTCGGCAAAACCGGCAGCGGGCTGAGCTTCATGCACGAGGGCCGCGCGATCGCGTTGAATCCGGTCAACGTCTGGGGGCGCGACGACGAGGCACCGCTCCAGTTCGAGCTCGATGGGCTCGTGGTGAGCCGCGAGTACGGCGTGGAGGTCGAGATCTGGCAGCGCGACGGCAAGCCAAAGTCACCGCGCACGACGATCAGATGGACCACGACGGCGACCGCCATTCACCAGCGGGAAATGAAGGTGCTGTCATTTCGGGAGCTCGGGAAGGATGACTACCGGCTGGTCGTACGGGTGCGCGACAAGGTGAGCGGAGGGGTGGTGGAGCGGAGCCGGTTCGTGTCGGTGCGGTAGGGTCACCCTATCGCGGCCACCAGGCCCCGCTCTCCACCAACTCCTGCACCACATCCTCACTCGTCCGGTCCGCTGCTTCCGCAGCGAAGTTGGTCATGACGCGGTGACGCAACACCGCGAGTGCGACCGATTTCACGTCATCCAAGTCCGCCTGCGGCCGACCATCCATCGCGGCGCGTGCCTTGGCGCCCAACACCAAGTACTGCGACGCACGCGGCCCAGCGCCCCACTCCACGTATTCGCGCACCA
>JAHECN010000179.1 GCA_024641735.1 Gemmatimonadota bacterium
TCCCACACCGTGACGCGGTGATGTTGGATGGGCATGAGAGCTTTGCGGATCACATGATCCTGCACGAACGTGAGGGTGGGATCCCGCAGATCGCGGTGCGGCGTTTCGCGGATGGTGCGATCCATCGGGTGACGTTCCCCGAGCCGGCCTACGAGTGCTACGCCCACGCCAATCCCGAGTTCGAGACGACCGTGTACCGGTTCGGCTACCAGTCCTTGGTCACGCCGAGCTCCGTCTTCGACTACGATCTGGAAGCGCGATCACGCACGCTACTGAAGCAGCAGGAAGTCGTCGGCGGCTACGATGCCACCCGGTTCGTGTCCCAGCGATTGCATGCCATCGCGTCGGATGGCACGCGGATCCCGATCTCCCTGGTGCGTCGAGCGGATGTCCCGGACGATGGCACCGCCGCGGGGCTCCTTGAGGGATACGGAGCGTATGGCTACCCCTATCCAATCGCCTTCTCCTCCAATCGCCTCTCCTTGCTTGAGCGGGGCATGGTGGTCGCGATCGCGCACATTCGGGGTGGTGGCGAGATGGGGACGCCATGGCACGACAACGGGAGGATGGCGGCGAAGATGCACTCGTTCACCGACTTCATCGCGTGTGCGGATCATCTGGTGGAGTGTGGGGCCGTGGCGCCGGACCGACTGGCCATCGAGGGTGGCAGCGCGGGCGGCCTGCTGATGGGGGCCGTCACCAATCTGCGCCCGGAGCGCTTCGCAGCAGTCGTGAGCCAGGTGCCGTTCGTGGATGTCTTGAACACGATGTCGGACGCGACACTGCCGTTGACGGTGGGGGAATACGAGGAGTGGGGGAATCCCAATATCGCCGGCGAGTTCGCCTGGATGCGAGCGTACTGTCCGTACACCAACCTCGAGGCAAAGGCGTATCCGCCGATGTTGGTGCGGACCTCGTTCAATGACTCACAGGTGATGTACTGGGAGCCGGCCAAGTATGTCGCCAAGATGCGCACGCTGACCACGAGCGACGCACCGCTGCTCTTCCTGACGAATCTCGGCGCAGGGCATGGAGGGGCCTCCGGCCGCTACGATCGGCTGCGCGAGGTCGCGACGGATTACGCCTTCGTGTTGACGGTGTTGCGGGTGGTGTAGCGGGCAGAGAACAGAGAACAGAGAATGATGGCCATTCAGCTGTGGCCGTCAGGCCGCAGCGGTGGTGACGAGGGTCAGGTAGGCGTGAGGGCGTTACTCGGGCTCCACGGGACCGAGCAGCTCGCGAGCCTCCTCAGCAGCACTCGGCGGGACCGAGAGGGTCGCGCCCGACGGCATCAAGCCCTGGAATCCGGCCCCGAAGAACCCTGAGCCCTCACTGTGAATCACGGCAGGGATCCCTGCCGCTCGCAGCTGCTCGGCGAGCATTTCCGCCTCGAGGATGGTGGCACAGCTGGCGACTTGGGTCCAAGTGGTCATGAGGCTCCCCCAGGGAGGATACGATAGAGAACATGTGGCAACTCGGCGTGGACGAGCGCCCGATCAAAGCGCAAGCCGGCCTTCTCCATGACGCGGCGTGACGCCGTGTTCTCGGTCAGGGTCAGGGCGACGATCGAGGGCAACTCCATCAGCACAAAGCCGGTTGCGACACAGGCCAGCGTCAACTCCGTAGCGAGGCCGCGTCCCCAGAACTGCGGGAGGAAGCCGTAGCCCACTTCCACGGTCGTTTCGTCATCGAGTGCGAGATGGCGCAATCCGCCGAGCCCGACAAACTCCCCGCCGTCGCGGAGGTACCATGGGCACATCCCGAAGCCATGCTCTCGCCAATGCTTCAGGTTCTCCGTCATCCACTGCTGACTCCGCTCCTCGGTGCGCACCCCACCCAGCGTTGCCATCGCTTCGGGGTTGGTGTGCAGGGTCCGCACGTCGAGCCAGTGCGCGGCAGTCAGTGGGCGTGAGACCATGCGGTCCGTGTCCGGAATCATGCCGGAGTATAGGTCCCTCGGGCGATCCGATCTATGGCCTGTACCACGCCTCAAGCCGCAACCGATCGTGGACGAGTCGGGCGATCTTGAGGCGGCCCCCTTCGGCCGGGTGCACGCCGTCGCTCTGATAGTCATCCCGGACATAACAGGTGCCGGAGGCGCTGCTCTGCCCCGAGGCGCAGTCCGGAGCCCAGAGGTAGGGACCCCAGCCATACCATACCCCACTCACGGTCGGGTGGCTGGCCAACCAGGTGTTGAGTGCGTGGCCCTCCTCATAGCTCAGCGGCTCGCCGCGCCCCACGGTTCCGCTGAAGCCGCCATAACTGCGAGAGCTGGTGTACACGGCTTGGACGGCGGGGAACTTGCTCCGCACCCTGCCGGCGAAGATCTCGAGATTGCTGAGGAACGCTACGTAGTCACTGCCCGCGGCGGGGTAAAGCGGCAAGGCGGCACCATTTGGCGCCGTGGTGAATTGGTTGGCGGCCTTGTGGTAGAGCACTCGCACTTGATCCAGTCGGACTCCAGCCTGTGCGAGCTTGGTGGTGATGCACGAGTCCCAGAGCAGGCCATCGCTGGCCGGGTCGATCCATTTCTCAATCGCGTTGCCACCCACCGCGCAATTCACGAGGCGAACCGCCGGATTTACCTCGGCGTGCCACGGACCAGCCGTCTGGGTGATGAGTTCATCACACTCCTGATTGCTGTTGCTCATGCCGATGCACACCAATCCGACTACGCCTCCGACCGCAGTGACCTGCGGTCCCGGACGGGCCACCAACCTCAGCGGTAACCCCTTGTAGCTCCCCGGGGTGCTGGCGCCATCGTCGCCACGGTCGATCGCGAACGGTGTGTTCACGTCGGGTCCCGGTGGTGGCGCATTCGGATTCGGGCCACCAACCAGGGACTCCTCACCACAACCGAGGAGCCCCAGGATGCAAAGCCACGGAAGCAGACGTGGGGTGGAGGATGTGGACACGGCGACGCTCCTTCGGGGGTACTGAGGAGACGCGCTCGCGCCCTCGTCGTTAAGTCTCGGACGCCTTCCGTCGCAGCACCAGATAGACGGGGGCGCTCAGCCCGACGAGTCCGAGGCCCCACAGGCTATTCGCCGTGTCGGTAAGAAAGCCGCCGACCAGAAAGGCGAATGAGCCGCAGAGGGCGATCCCGGGAATCCAGGGATAGAACGGCACGCGGAAGGGTCGCGGGAGATCTGGCTCGCGACGCCGAAGTACAAAGAGCGACGTGAAGGAGAGGGCGTAGTTGGCGACGAAGAAGAAGGCGAGCAGGGCGAGCACGGTGTCGAAGGTGTTGGTCGCGATGAAGAGCAGGGCAACGCAGGTACCCGCCAGGAGGGCGGCCGTCGGCGTCCCGCCCGCATTGACGCGCATCAACGTCTTCGGGAGGAATCCCTCCCGGCTCATCGCGAACGGAACACGCGACGCCATCAATTGATTGGCATTCACCGCGGCGAGCAGTGAGACGATCATCAACACACGGAGCAGCGTGTCTCCATCGGGACCGAAGAGCTTGGCGGCCACGGTGGCGGCCACGAACTCGTCACCCGCCATCTCCGAGATCGGGACCACGAGCAGGAACGCGACATTGAGGGCGAGGTAGATGCCCATCACGGCAAGGACCCCACCCACCATCGCGCGGGGTAGCGAGGTGCCGGGATCCTCGACTTCCTCGCTGAAGTAGATTGCCCCGGTCCAGCCATCGTAGGTGAAGATGGCCGATTGGACAGCCAATACGATCGCACCAAAGAGGAGCGTGCCTGAAGGGAGCGGCGCCGGTTCTGTCGTGGCGACTGTTGCCGGCGCGGTTCCGCCGAGCGCCATGACGATCGCGACAATCGCGAGGGCGAGCAGGGAGATCGCCTTCAGGAAGGAGGTCGCTTGCTGGACGCGATCGCCGGTCTTGATGCCACGCCATTGGATGGCAGCGAACGCGATCACCACCGTGGCGGCGGTGAGTGTTTCCCGTCCGGCGAGTGCCGGGATCAACGGGCCAACGTATTCGCCGATGACGATCGCGACCGCAGCGAAGGAGCCGCAGGTGCTGATCCAGTCGGTCCACCCGACCAAGAAGCCCGGGAATGGCCCGAGCGCGCGATGGACGAAGACGAACTGTCCCCCCGAGCGAGGGATCGCGGCCCCCATTTCTGCCATGGAGATCGCCCCGAAGAGCGCGTACACGGCACCGATGACCCAGACGCCGAGATAGAGCGGGACCGACGGCAAGTGCGCGGCGACTTCCCCCGGTGTGCGTAGGATCCCCATGCCAATGGACGTTCCGACGATGACGGCGAGTCCGAACGCGACCCCGAGAATTTTGAGGAGATGGCCAGAGGAGGGCGCGCTGCGCCCCTCGACGGTTGGCACAGTCATATGATGCTCGGCAGGACAGGGGAAGGGTGGACCCGTCGGATACTACCACCCGAGGGAACGCGCCAACACCCCTTGCTTATGGAATCGTGTTCTCTGGAATCGCGGCAAGGAGTGCCGTCACCCCACCCCATCCACCATCGACCCGGTGCGTGACATGTCCGTTGGGAGCGAGTGTCATGACGGCGGCAACATGTACGACGTCCCCGGTGGTGGTGTTCCGGCTACGGGTGACGCCGAGGGCGTTGAGTACGGCT
>JAHECN010000039.1 GCA_024641735.1 Gemmatimonadota bacterium
GGCCGCCTGGACAAGCCGTTCACCGAATCGCAGCTGGCGACTTTGTTACAGTCGCTCCTTGCACCTATGTGAGCGATCTGGGTGCTCCGCACCCGTTCGGCGTCCGACTCGATGCCAACATCCAGCATCTTCGCTGGGTCGCTAGCGCAGGACGGCGCGCGTCTCCCGCATCAGACCATCCACGGCCGCGACCCACTCGCCTGAAAAGCGCACCGGGTCCGTGAACCACGTGTGTACACTGTCCCACGTGCCATCGGCGCCGGCAGCCTCGTCGGCGAGGGCGGTCACCAGTAGGTCGGCTGCATCGTAGTCGGGCAACCGCTCCTGCCAGTGGGCGGTGAGACGCACCGCGTCAGCTTCGGGAAGCACGAGGGCGCGCCGCGCGCGCAACGCCGCGATGGCTGCGGCAAACACCGGTAACCCAAACTGGTCGTCGAGGGCCTGGAGGTGGCGTTCGAGGATGGTCGTGGGGAGGCCACGCACGGCGAGCACGCCGGCGAGCCAGCGCAGATTGGTCAGGATGTCATCAGGGGCGAGGCTGCGCAACGAGGCAAGCCAGCAGCTGTCGCTCAGTGTAAATCGTCTGCCGCGCGCCCCGTACCGTGCCTCGAGATACGGGTGCTGACGCCATGCCACGTCCGCGGCCCGCAATGCCATGTCGACCTCGCGCGCGTCCTGGGGCATTGCGTGGCGGCCAGCTTCCGGATTGAGCGCCGTGACGCGCTGGCGCAGGGAGGCGTCCGTGTAGGGGAAGCATCCGATCGCCATCTGTTCGATGCCGGCGAACGTCGCCTTCGCCGCCGCGATCGCCTCGGGGAGGTACTCCAGTGGCAACGCGTCGAGACGCTGCTTGACCTGCTGCCAGCGACGCCCGGCCCCTTCAGGACCTGGGGTGAAGTACGCGAGGGTGGTGTCCGGCGCGCCGAGGGCGGCGGCGAACCACCCTTTGAGAATCTGGCCACCGAGCAGCGATCCCTCGAGCACGTAGAGCCGACCCGCGAGCCGGGCCGGGTGGTCGGTGTCGAGGAGGATCGCGTCGCCGAGTGCAATCGCAGCGTCGATCGCCGGATCGATATCGGGGAGCCCTGTGGCGCCACACCCAGCCAGATCATCAAGCAGGGCCGGAAGCCGAGCCAGCGCGGGATCCCAGAGCCCGGGGATGGCGGCAAGCTCGAGCGAACGCTCCAGCACGGCATGCACAATCGCCAGACCGCGCAGGTAGGACACCGCGGACTGCTTGGGCAGTGTGCCTTCGGCCAGCGCGGCCGAGAGCGGCGTGCGCTCGGCGGCCTCGTGTGCATCGCGCGTTGCCTCGCGCAGAGCTCCGGACAGCGTGGTGGTCATGGTGGAGTATACTTCACCGCATGTTTCGATGGTGTTCCTACTGCCAGCAGTTGATCGGTGAGGCCCCCCCGTTCGACGACTACCGGGTGACGCACGGGATCTGCGCGTCATGCGCGAGGGAGATGGAGCACGGCGCAGCCTCCCCCATCAAGGGCCTCGACCTCTTTCGTCGACTCTTTGCGGCGGCCCAGGAGGGCGACATGGCGGCGAGCATCACGCTGGCGGAGGAAGCGCTGGCGCAGGGCTGGAGCCCGTCCGACGTGGCGACGGGGCTGCTCCAACCTGGCTTGTATCAGATCGGGAAGCTCTGGTCCGAGGGCAAGGTGACCGTGGCCGACGAGCACCGGTTCACCGCGTGGTGCGATCGCACGCTCAGCCTGCTCGAATCGCACGCGGGAGTGGTGCCCGGTCCCGTGCGCGTGCTCATCTGCATGGTCGAGGGAAATGCCCACTCACTCGGTCCCCGCATTGCGGCGCTCCACATTCGTGATCTCGGCATCTCGGCCCGCGCTCTCGTGCCTGGTCTGTCCGACGACGAGATCCTCGACGTCTGTCGCCGCGAATCTCCAGAGGTCCTCGGACTCTCGGCGTCGATGAGTCCCGGCATCGCACGGGCGCGTGCGATTGCAGCGCGCGCGACGGAATTGCCTCGTCCACCGCAGGTCGTGCTGGGTGGCCTCGCCGCTCGGTTGCCGGGTACGGAGGGCCTCCAACTGGCACAGACCGCCGCCGACATCAACTCCTACCTCCCGCACGGCACGGCCTGATCGTCCTCCTCGACAGGCCGTGTCCCGCTATTTGTGGTTCGCCGGAAAGGTCACCGTAAAGACGGCAGCCGGGGCCGACCCGATCTCGAGGGTACCGCCGAGTTGGCCTGCGAGGTCCGCGACGAGCTGCAGACCCAAGGCGTCGTTCTGGCGCGTGGCGAAGTCCGCCGGCAATCCCATACCGGAATCGCTGACACGGAGGCGCACCCGACGGCCTTCTTCCTCCGCATGCAGCTCGAGGAGCACTTCGCCAGAGCAGCCATCCGGAAAGCCGTGCTCCAGAGCATTGGCGAGCAATTCGTTGAGGATGAGCCCGCAGGGGAGCGCTTGGTCCATCCCGGCGGGCACCGAGGCCAGATCGAGACGAAGGTGAACCGAGCTGGATGCGGTGTTGTGTGCGGCGAAGACCTCCCGGGCGAGCGCCGCGAGATATTCGCGGAGGTCCACCGCCGCCACGGTGCCGGAATGATTGAGCGCTTCGTGCAAGAGCGCCATCGACCGGATGCGCCCCTTCATCTCGTCCAGCACGGTCTTCGTCTCGGCGACTTCACTGCGGGCGCCTTCCAACCGCAACAGGCTGGTGATCACCTGGAGATTGTTCTTCACCCGGTGGTGCACCTCCTTGAGCAGGGCCTCCTTCTCTCTGAGGGACGCTTCGATCACTGCCTCAGCCTGCCTGCGTTCGGAGATGTCGCGGCTGACGGTGGCCCAGCCGATGACTTCGCCTCTGGCGTCGCGGAGACTGAATAGCGAGTAGAGGACCCAGATTGGCTGGCCAGTCTGAAAGTGGCGCAAGCGAATCTCCACAGCACCATGGCCCTCCCGCAGCACCCGCGGGAAAAAATCTTCTGCGATCCCGGACTGGTCCTCCGGGAAGAAATAGTCCTGCACCATGACCTGGCAGGCAGCCACCATGTCAGGAAGCCCGACCATCCGCAAGCCTGCAGGGTTCACATAGATGGGCTGCATGGCGAGGTCGCACATGCCGATGAATTCGCTGCTATTGTGGGCCAGCAGACTGAACTTCTTCAGCGCCTCTTCCGCTGCCCGGCGCTCGGTCACGTCCAGTGCCATGCTGACGACGGTCCGGCGGCCATCCGGCATTCTCCCCATCGGCGCCGAACTGAACTCCCAGATGCGGGTCTCGCCGGACTTGGTGCGAATCGCGTAGTCACCTTCATACGTCCGATGCTTCAACCCATACAGCGCCTCGATGTCTGCTTGCACCAGCGCCTTGCGTTCTCCATAGGCGCGCTCGGTCCAATCCTCAATCGTGGCAAGTTCCTCGCGGCGATACCCGGTGATCTCACACCACGCATTGCTGGCCTGCAGCACGACGCCGTCCTCGGCATGCCACAAGAGGGGCATCGGAGAGTCCACCACCGCTCGACGGAAACGTTCCTCGCTCTCCCGCAGCGCCTCTTCCGCTTCCCTGTGCTCGGTGATGTCGCTCATGGAGAGGAGCACGTGGCGGACGCCATCAACGATCACGGACCCGGCCCCAACCCGCATCCAGACCTTCGTGGGCACCCCATTTCGGAGCAACTCCAGGGGAAGCTCGGTCGGGCGCATCGTGTCGCCACTGGCGGTTATGGCGCCTATGGCATAGCGCATGGTGCAGAGTGGACACTCCGCCGAGTAGCCACAGCCGCGAGGATCCTCTGCACTGTGCACGCAGTGCAGGGCATTGCCCAATCGGTGTTGCAGAAATTCCGCCTCACTCCCTTCGGTCAGGGCCACGGCGGCGGCATTGGCCCGGACGATGGTCGTGGTGGCATCGAGGAGAAGCAAGCCAACCGGCGAAGACTCGAAAATGGCATTGAGGTTCTCCCGTTCCCGGATGATCTCGGCCTCGACACGCCGCTGCGACGACATGTCCCGGATGAATACCACGATCGCTCCGTCATCAGGGGCTTGGTATTGCACACGGATCTCGACGGGAAACACGGTCCCATCCTTGCGACGATGGTGGGATTCGAATCGGCCCTTTCCCTCCGTGACGGTCCGCAGCAGGTGCCACGCAACCTCTTCGGCGGACTCGTCGGCTTCCAACTCCGCGATGTGCATCGACAGCAGTTCGTGCTCAGCGTACCCGCTCATCTGGCAATAGGCATCATTGACCTCCAGGAGCGTTCCCTGCAGATCTGTCAACCAGAATCCATCGGGAGCCGTGCGGAGAATTGCCCCGTACCGCTCCCGAATCGACAAGGCCCTGCGCTCCGCCAATTTACGTTCCATGGCAAAACGAATCGACTGCTCCAGTCGGGCGGGGTCCGTCGTGCCCTGTGGCAGACAGTCTTGTGCGCCGCAGCGCAGGGCGGCGAGAGCGAGCTCGTGTGACTCGCCCCCACCCAGGACGATGATGGCAACATCCGGTGCGTGCTGCACGAGTGTGGTAAGGGACGACAGCCCGTGACTATCAGACGACAGGTCGAGGTCGATCAAGACGACGTCAACACCACCGCGTGCAAGCCGGGAAAGCGCCTCCGCAAGGTCTGACACCGACTCGACCAGAAAGGTTGCCGGACCCTGCTCCAGCAAAATGTCCCGGATGCCCCATCCGGCGGCGGTGTCCTCGACAATCAGCAGTCGCACGGTCGTCATGAGGTGTCCCTCGGTGTGCACGTGACACTCGCCAATTCGAACAAGGCGATCGCCGTGGTCCAATGAAATCTGCTACGCTTCGGTGCCATCCAGCACGTCACGCACCTTGTTCAGCAACTCTGCCCTGAGAAACGGCTTCTGCAGAAAGGAACCCTCGGCCACCGCGTCGCCTGCCTGGTGCATCGTATCGGCGGTGTAGCCCGACATGAAGATCCACTTGAGCGAAGGACGCGAAGTCCGCAGCGCCTGCGCCAACTCCACGCCATTCATCTCCGGCATGATCACGTCGGTCAGGAGCAGGTCGATGGCCTGAACCTCTTCCGCCGCCAGCTGCATCGCGGCCCTCGGGCTGCTTGCCCCCAAGATGACATAGCCCTGCCCAGAGAGCATTCGGGATACCAGCCGGAGGAGTCCCGGTTCATCTTCCACGACAAGAATGGTCTCTCCCCTGACCGGTCCGACATCGGAGGCCCGCGACGCCTCTTCACCTCCTGTTGGCATCACCTCACCCCGATACCGGGGCAGGTAGATCTCGAACGATGTCCCCTGCCCCAGCTCCGAGGCCACGAGGACAAATCCGTGATACTGCGCCACGACACCGTGCACAGTGGCCAGACCAAGCCCGGTGCCCTCCCCGATGGGCTTGGTGGTGAAGAACGGTTCGAAAATGTGAGGCAGGACTGCCGCGTCGATGCCAGTGCCGGTATCGCGGACGACGAGCCGGACGTACTCACCAACGGTCGCTTCGGTGTGACGGCGAGCGAACTCGGCGTCGATGGCGCAATTGCTGATCTCGACGGTGACCGTGCCGGTCCCGGCGATCGCATCCCGGGCGTTGACACAGAGATTGGTCAGGATCTGATCCAGTTGCGAAGAATCCATCAGGATCGGCCACGTCGCCTCCTGCGGATTCCAGTCGATCATGACGTGCTCGCCAATCATGCGTTGCAAGAGTCGCACGAGTCCGGTCACGGCCGTGGGCACATCGATCACCGCGGGGTTCGCGGGCTGCTTGCTGGCAAAGGCGAGCAGCTGTTGCGTCAATCCGGCGGAGCGTGTGGCCGCCTGGAAGACCCGGGAGAGGTCGTCGTGGATCGGATGGGTGGGCTCCATCTGCTGCAGGACGGCTTCCGTATGCCCGAGGATCAGGCCGAGCATGTTGTTGAAATCGTGGGCGATGCCTCCTGCCAGCCGACCCACGGACTCCATCTTCTGGGAATGGCGGAATGCGTCCTCCATCCTTTTTTGGTCGGAGATGTCCAATTTGACCGCGACGAAATTGGTGATCGCCCCATGATCGTCCTTCACGGGCGTAATAGTCATCGCCTCGGTGTACAGCGTCCCGTCCTTCCGCTGGTTGATGATCTCACCTTGCCAGACGTTCCCGGCAAGAATGGTCGACCACAGTCTGGCATAAAACACTGGGTCATGTTTCCCCGACCGCAGCACGCGACCTGCCTTGGTCCCGACGACTTCGTGGGGATCGTACCCCGTCATCGCGAAGAACGCCGCGTTGGCCCATTCCACCGTGCCTGCACGGTCGGTGATGAGGATGGCATTGGCAGCCGCTTCGAGCGCGCTGCTCTGCAATCGAAGGCGCTCTTGAGCATGCTTGGTCTCGGTGATGTCCCCGATGACCGCCGTGAAGAACACGTCATCCGACAGCCACCACTCCGACAGTTGCAGACTCAGCCAGAGCTCGTGGCCGTCCCGGTGGCAGCCCGGGACCTCCGCCGTCCCCTGTCCGACGAGTCGGTGTTCCCCCGTGGCCACCGCGCGCGCCAGACCCGCGGCATGCTGGGCACGCATCGTGTCCGGCATCAGGGTCTCCAGCGAGCGAGCGAGCATCTCGTCGGCGGAGTAGCCAAAAATTTTCTCCGCCGCGGGGTTCCAACCGACGATGCGTCCAGCGCGGTCAATCGTGATGATGCCGGCGTCGATCGACTGCACCATCGCATGGTAGCGGGATTCGCTCGCCCGCAACTTCGCATCGACCTGGCTCATGAACAGGGCCAGCTCGAGTGCGGTGCGCAGTTCTCGCGTGGAGAACGGTTTGACGACGTACCCGAATGGCTGGATGAGCTTGGCGCGGGAAACCGTCTCCGTTTCGGCAAACGCCGTGAGGAAGACGACCGGGATGGGCCATCGCTCACGTATCACCGTTGCGGCGGAGATGCCGTCCATCGGACCCGCGAGCTGGATATCCATGAGGACGAGATCGGGGCGGAGCTGACCCGCCATTTCGATGGCGTCTTCACCGCTCGCCGCGTGGCCGACGTGCTCGTAGTCCAGCGCCTCCAGTTGGACCTGGATGTCACGGGCAACGATCGCCTCGTCTTCCACGACGAGAATCCTCGGCTTGGCTGCAGACTCTGGCATCGGCTCCCCAGCGGCGGGACAGCACAAGCGCCCGTGAAGCTACCTCGTGACACTACCAGCTGCTCACTCAGGAGCAGGCCAGCGCCTCGAACACGGTGCGCTTGAGTGCCGACTACAGGAGCTACCGCAATATCGGCGCCGCCGGGAGGACCTACAACGGGACAAAGTCACTCTGGATTGCCGACGCGCTCACTGCCCCGGCGTCGGTCCCCTCCACCCCAGCTCCTCCGCCGCCCACGGTGAGCACCTGCCGCGTACCAGGTCAGCAGGCGATATACTTCGACTCAATCCACCCGACACCGGTCTCCACCACCGCGGGACCCAACACGCGGTCACCCGCTTCGAGGAGTTCCCTCGCGTGACACTCACCGTACTCCTTGCCATCACATTCGCGGCGCCGCAGCAACCTCGCCCACTCTTCAACGGGCGTGATCTGACCGGCTGGCATGTGGACGTCCCCGCCCGCGACTCCAACCCCGCCCTCCGCATCCCGTTCGTCGCGAGAGGAGGCTATCTCGTCTCGCTCGGCACGCCGCAAGGGCACCTGATTACCGACGCGGTGTACGCCAACTACCGACTCGAGGTGGAGTACCGCTTCCCGGGCACGCCCGGCAACGCGGGAGTGCTGGTGCATGCGTCGACACCGCGATCGCTCTACGGCATGTTCCCGAAGTCGATCGAAGTGCAGATGGAGCACAACAACGCCGGAGACTTCTGGTGCATTGTCGAAGACATCACCGTCCCGGCGATGGAAACACGCCGTGGCCCAAAGGAGAAGTGGGGGATCACCGAAGGGAAGGCACGACGGATCGTCAATCTCACGGATGGTTCGGAGAAGCCGCTGGGTGAGTGGAACGCGATGACGATCGAAGCGGTGGGGTCGTCCATCAAGGTGTGGGTCAACGGCACCCTGGTGAACTCCGGCACCAATGCCACCGCATCCCGCGGGCAGATCGCGATTCAGGCGGAAGGATCGGAGGTGGAGTTTCGAAAGCTCGACCTCACGCCGATCACGCAGTTGTCTGAGCAAGCACCCTCCACCACGCTTTGGTTTCGGCAACCCGCGACGGATTGGAATCGCGCCCTCCCCGTAGGCAATGGACGGCTCGGTGCGATGGTATTCGGCGGAATGGCGCAGGAACATCTCCAGCTGAACGAGGAGACGCTCTGGAGTGGCGGCCCGTACAACCCGGTTCGCAAAGGTGCCGCCGCCGCACTGCCCGACATCCGCCGACTGCTCTTTGCCGGCGACGTGCCGCGGGCGCACGACCTCTTCGGTCGCACGATGATGGGCATCCCCTACGAGCAGATGAAGTACCAGCCGCTGGCGGACCTGTTCCTCTCCTTCCCAGGCCACGAGCGCGCAACCGAGTATCGCCGCTCGCTCGACCTCGACTCCGCGCTCGCTCGCGTCTCCTATGTGGTCGATGGCGTGACCTATACACGTGACGTCTTCGTCAGTGCCCCAGACCAGGTCATCGTCGTCCACCTCACCACGTCACGCCCGGGCGCCCTCAACTTCACGGGCCAATTGCACGGCGTCCGGAATCCGGCGCACTCCAATTACGGCACCGACTATTTCCAGATGGACAGCGTCGGCGCCAACGGATTACGTGTCACCGGCAAGAATTCCGACTACCTCGGCATCCCGGGCCGCCTGACCTATGAAGCCCGATTGATCGCCCGCACCGAAGGAGGTCGCGGTGCCATCAGCACCGACTATCGAACGCTGCGCGTGGCGGGCGCCGACTCGGTGACGATCGTCCTCGCGGCCGCGACCAGCTTTGTGAACTACCACGATGTGAGTGGCAAGCCCGCGGAGCGCGTGCGCCAAGTCCTCGAACGTGCAGCCGAACGCAGCTATCCCGCGCTCCGACACGATCACGTGGCCGAGCACCAGTACTGGTTCCGGCGCGTGGCCTTCTCTCTGTCGGGCACACCGGACGAGGTCATGGCGCTGCCGACCGACGACCGGATCGCCCGCTTCGCCAAGGCACCCGATCCCGATCTCGCAGCACTCTACTACCAGTTCGGTCGTTACCTGCTGATCGCCAGTTCTCGGCCGGGGACACAGGCCGCAAACCTGCAGGGGATCTGGAACGACAGCCCCAATCCGATGTGGGACGCGAAGTACACGGTCAACATCAATCTCCCGATGAATTACTGGCTCGCCGAGACGGCCAATCTCGACGAGATGGTGGAGCCGCTCGACCAGTTGGTACGCGATGTCGCGGTGACCGGCACGGAAACGGCGCGCGAACATTGGGGCGCCCGCGGTTGGGTGCTGCACCAGAACACGGACCTCTGGCGAGCGGCGGCGCCGATGGATGGCCCCTCATGGGGCGCCTGGCCTGTGGGTGGTGCTTGGTTGATGACCAACCTCTTCGAGCGCTACCGCTTTTCTGCTGACACCAGCGATTTGCGTCGCATCTACCCGCAGCTGCGGGATCAGACGCGCTTCCTGCTCGACGTCCTGGTTCCCCATCCCACACTCGGATGGCTAGTGACCGCGCCATCCAATTCGCCGGAGAACTATCCCGGATGGCCGGGGAACGGAAAGTTCTTCGATGAGGTGAGTGGGATCACGCTGAGCGCCTACACGATGGCCGCCGGTCCGACGATGGACATGCAGATCATCCGCGAAGTGCTCGGGGAGTTTGCGCAGGCCTCCACACTCCTGGGGAGCGATCCTACGCTCGCCGCCGAAGCACGCGCGGCGCGGGCTCGGCTGGCGCCCAATCAAATCGGGAAGCATGGGCAGTTGCAGGAGTGGCTCGAGGATTGGGACGATCTGGAGCCGCAGCACCGCCATCTCTCGCCACTCTGGGGACTCTATCCGGGGAGCGAGATCACGCCGGAGCGAACCCCGGAATTCGCCCGCGCCGCCGCGGTAACGTTGGATCGGCGCGGCACTGGCGGCTGTGGCTGGTCTTACGCCTGGAAGATGGGCGCGCGTGCACGTCTGTACGACGGGGAGAACGCGCTTGACCAGTTGCGGGCACTCCTGACCAAATCCTCGCTCCCGAACCTCTTCTCCCTGTGCAGTCGCGCGATGCAGGTGGATGCCAATTTTGGCGGTACCGCGGCGATCGCTGAGATGCTGCTGCAGTCCCATCAGGATGTGATCCAGCTATTGCCGGCGTTACCGGCCGAGTGGAGTGAGGGTTCGGTGTCCGGATTGCGGGCGAGGGGAGGCTTCACGGTGGACCTCGCCTGGTCCGGTGGACATCCGGTGCGCGCAGTGATCGCCGCGCAGAACACGGGGCCCTGCCGCGTGCGCGTTGCTGGAAAGGTCCGCGTCATGTCGGACGGCAAGGCAGTGCGTGCCGTCCGTCGTGGAGAGGATATTGAATTCACGGCGACCGGCGGCGGTCGGTATACGCTCGAGTTTTCAAGGACGCCGTAACGACACTACTCCACTGTACGCATGGAGCATGCGATGGCCTGTCGACGACTCGGCAGCAACACGTACTGGGGCCAGGTGCACTTTGCCTTCACGACGTCGGATGGCTCGGGAGCCTACAACACGTCCGGCATACTGGTCGGCACGCAACTCCGTGGGACGACCCACTCGCTCGGTCGGGAGTTCTTGGCCGTCTGGACGGCGGAACGGATGGAATAGGTGACGGTCGCCCACGCAGGTCTCACCCCGCTCAAGGGAGCAGCGCGTAGCTGAAAGGCCACGAAGGCAAGCGTCACCGCGAAGCATCAGCCCGTCCGGTACGACCAGCTCTCGGACGAGCACATCCCGTTCGGACCACCGACGGTGCGACGCACCACCTACGAATGGGATTCCACCACCGGACGGTTCGCGTCTCAGTCCGTGAAGCCTGTCACGCCAGACTAGCGTTGAGTGACTTGGCCACGGCGGCTAGCATCTGGGCGCGCGGAGCCAACCCTGTTGACGATAGTGAAGAGTTGGCGGTATGCTCAGTCAGAAGGACATCCTTGCGCCGAGTGATCGCATCCATGAGGGAGCCTCCCGGGAGAAATCATGTCGTTGAAGAAACAGTACTGGTGGCTGTCACTCGCCTTGTTGAGCTGCACGCCCGACCAGAACCCACCCGACGGCGCGTTCACCGTACGGGACCAGAACACGGTGGCCCGAGTCTCCGTCCCGGACAGCGAACCGCGTTCACTGGGAACGTACCACGCGGAAGTGACCTGGTCCGACGGCACGAAAGGGACGATTCAGGCCGAGCGGGATGGCACGATTGACGGGGTCTGGCTGGTTGACCTCGATAGTAGCGGGACACCCGAATTGGTCGTGGCGACCTCGGTCGTCGGCAGCGGAGCCTATGGCGACCTACAGGTGTACCAGCGGGCGGGCGGTGCGCTGACCCGGCTCGACATGCCACCCTTGGACGACCCCAGTACGTCGGGCTACATGGGCCACGACGTCTTCTCCATCCGTGACGGTCGGATCTACAGGAGCTATCCGCTCTACCGCGAAGGAGATTCGAACGCTGAACCGACCGGAGGCAATGCGGTCTTCTGGTACTCACTCGCAGATCGGATGTGGATCTCGCAACCTGACAAGAACTGACGCGCCTACTGCTTTCCCGTCAGGATGAACGGCGCCCAGTAGAACGGGTCGCGCCACTTGGCCTGACTCCGTACCGCCCGTTGCGCATCACGGAGCGCCACCGCATAGCCGACCTGCTTTCCCTGCCGTTCCTCGGTCAACACGTGTTGGAAGAAGTCGCCGACCAGCGCGGCAGTGGAGGCATCATCCACCGACCACTGGGTGGCCACCACGCGCCGGGCACCTGCCGTGGTGAAGCCGCGTGATAGCGCGAACACTCCCTCACCCAGAATGTTGAGGCCGATGTTGCTCTGGCACGCCGAGAGCACCGCGAGCTCCAGTTCAGGAAGCCGCGCATTGTAGATCTCATGGAGCTGCCAGAAGCCGTCATTGGCGGCGTCGGAGGTCTCGCCGGCCGGTGGCGTCAGCGCGAGCGAGGCAAAGAGCGTCCCCCGCTGCTGATCCACCAGACCGTGCGTCGCGAGATGGAGGAAACGGATACCATCGAGGGAAGCTCGGAGATTGGCCTCCGTCGCCCGCGCACCTTCCAGCACGGCAAGCCGTGACGCGGCGCCAGCTCCCATCGCGCCCCGGACCAGTTCAGTCTCTTGTGCGGTTCCCGGTAGCCGTGCCAGCGACGCACCGCTGCGCACAAACGCATCACGGGTTGCTCCCGGTGCAGTGGCGTCCGTTCCACGCCCCAGCTCCGACGGATCAAAGATCGGATCGGAGAGACTCAGCATCATTGGTCCCGTGGCGGTGCGGACGGCACGCGCGGCCGGGCGCCGGGTGACATTGACCAACGCCGTCGCGGAGCCGGCGTATCGCGTCGGTGGGCCATCATCGAGCCAGTACCGCACCCCATCGGCCGTACGCGTGGTATCCACCACCAGCGCGACGAAGGGGAGGTAGTGCAGCGGACCATCGGGGATGATGACGACATCCGTGGCGCCGAGCACCTGCTGCCAGACCGTCTTGGGGAGCAGGACTTGCCAGAGCGCATACAGCCGTGCCTCCGGTGCGAGCGGCGCTCTCCGTCCCACGACCTTGCTACCGCGCGCCGCAGTACTCAGATCGTAGAAGAGCCCGCCACCGGATCCTGTCGTCGTGTCGCCCGCGAGGACGGTCTGCAGGACCGCAGCGGTGAGCGGTCCGGGGTTCACTCCCAGCGTCGTGGCGGCATCGGTCGGAATGGTCAACGACATGGCCTGGACGCGGCCACCACTCGGCGGGATGACGAACACCACGCTGCCCTCCGTCCCAATCTGGTAGGAGAGCAGCAATCCATCGCGCGGCACGACGCTCCGCTGGATCTCGGACAGCGAACTGGGCCGCCCGCCCGAGGTGACCTGGTCGCGCCACAGCGGACTGGCATTCTTGATGTCGGCGTACACCTGCTGATAACTGGCGTCGGCCAACCGGAGCGAATCGCCCAGTGTGGCAATCCGCTGCAGACGCTCCGCGTCGGGGAGATCGTCCCGAGAACGGAGGAGCGTGATCCGCTGCTGCAGCTCCGCCAGTCGCGATTCCGCGTCCCCTTCCCTGCGTTCGAGCTCGGCACGGAGATCGGCCGGAATGCTGCCCCGAATATCCACCTTGCCAGCCGCCAACTGATCGAGGAGCACACGCGCCCTGCCGCGCTCGGCAAAGGTGAACGCGGTGGCGGTGTCGCCTGCCGCGAGTTGCCAGGCAATCATCCGTGAGTACAACTCCGAGAAACTCGAGAAGTAGGTGGCTCGCGTTTCTTCATCCCCCCCGATCCGTGCTCGGTCATCATCGATCGCGAGCAGCGCCTCGTCGAGGTCAGCAATCGCACGACGGTCATCGCCGCGATGGTGCTGCAGTTCAGCCCGCGCAGCGTACCCGATGATCCTGCCGGTATTGTCCGAGGCCGCCTCGTAGATGTTCACGGTACGGTCAAGGAGTGCGAGCGCCGAGTCCTGAGAGATGCGGCCTGCCATCAGCTCTGCATGCGCCAGACCGGCCAGCGTAAGCGCGACATCCGGATGATCGGCGCCAAAGTTGGCCTCGAAGATCTGGAGCGCTCGACTCCACAGCGGAATCGCCGCCTCGGGGCGGCCTTGATCATCCTCGGAGCGCGCCCTGGTGCGCAGTGACCAGGCAACCTGAGGATGGTCCGGTCCGAAGTTCGCCTCGTCGATCGCCGTGACCCGCGCGGCCAAGGAATCGGCTCGGCCGAAATCCCCCTGTTCGAGGTACAACGCAGTGAGGTCGCCCAACGCCTCCGCCACGATGGGGTGCTGGGGTCCGAGATTCTTTTCGAGGTCGTCGATGGCGGTGCGATAGGCCGCCTCCGCCTCCCCTATGCTCCCCTGGCGCTGGTAGACGTGCCCTCGGCCTATCCACGCGGCGGCGATATCCGGATGGCCGGGCGGCAACACCGAATCGAAAATGGCGAAGGCCCGTCGATAGAGTTGTCCGGCTTCCGCATAGTCGCTCCGCCGTTCGGCGAGTTCCGCGAGTCCGAGGTACACCTGCCCAACGGAACGATGCATCGGACCGAAGGTCCTCAGGTGAGTCTCCAGTGATCGTCGGTACAGCGGCTCAGCTTCGTCCAGCCGCGCCCAGCGCACCAATAACGCGGCAAGGTTGTACTGGCCGATCGCCACTTGCAGGTCATCCGGGCCGCGGGCTGCCGTGTTGATGTCGATGACGCGCTGGTACATCACGCTGGCATCCTTGAAACGCGCCTGTGCGACGTAGAGTACGGCCAGATTGTTGAGGGTGGGCGCCTGCAGCGGATCTTCGGGCGCGAGGATCGAATCGTAGATCGTGAGTGCGCGACGATAGTACGTCTCCGCCGCGCTGTACCGTGCCATGCGGGATTGGGCGCGCCCGAGTTCGGACAAGGCCGCCGCGACGTTCCGATCCCACGGACCGTACAACGCAGTGTACGCGTCGAGCGCTTGTTGATAGAACGTGAGGGCTTCCGGGTACCGCGCGGCATTGATGTTGAGCGATCCAAGCTGCATCGCGGCAGCGGCCACGTCGGGATGGACTGCCCCGAGCGTGCGGATGGTGATCTCCAACGCCCGCACGCGGAATGGCTCGGCTTCCACAAGTCTGCGCTGCTGCTCAATCACGCGGGCCAAATCGTCGAGCGGGAAGAGGAGCTCGGCGGCTTCGGCGCCGTGGAGTGCCTCATACATCACGAGTGCGCGCCGGTGCAGCTGTTCCGCCTCGGCAGGCGCGCCATCGTCCTCCAATCGCAGTGCCCTGAGATTCAAACTGTCCGCCTCGACGACCTGACGGTCTCGCGGAGTCGCTGCCCGGGACGCCCGCAGCACGATGGCATATCGGCCGGAATCCCCGGGTTCGGCGAGCGGGGTGAGCGTGATGCTCCAGCGTCCCGGTGTGTCGGCAATCCACGTTGCGAGTTCGGCCTGGGGTGCATCGGTCCGATCCACCTCCCAACGTTGACGACCATCGGGAGAGAACACCCGCACGATGACGTCAATACCCAGCTGCGAAACGTCGAGCGCGACGAATTGGCCGCGCGCGGCCGTGAGCTGCCAGCGATGCGTGGTACTTGCCTTGAGAGTCCGGACCGCGGTGTCGCCGAGTGCCAGGGTACCCTGCGGGGCGCCCTGCGGCCGATCCTGGGCGCTCAGCGTCACCGGAGCACTTGCCGCCAACCAGCCCAACACCACCCAGAATCTCACCAGGGCATTCCTCCTGATAGGTTGCGTGTCACGCTCAGCCGCCACATCCTTGGTTTCGCGCGTCAAGAGACGGTCATCGGTCGTTTCTGCCTCGAAGAAGGGACCCTCGATGCCTGTACATCCGGATCATCCGCACGCCTCGGCCACGATCGTGCCAACGTTCCATGCCCATTGGGTGGCAGATTTCCGATATGGCATCATTCTCGGGTTGGTGGCCTTCGCACTCGGGGGAGTGACCCCGATCGCGGCACAGGTGGCTCCTCGCAAGGTCGCCCTAATTGTCGCGATCGGGAAGTATCCCGAGCCGAGCCTTTACGGGTATCCCCAGATCAATGCTGGCAACGACGCACCGCTCATCGCCCAAGCCCTTGAACGGCAGGGGTTCCAGCCGAAGGACATTCGGGTCCTGCTCGACGAGCAGGCGACTCGGCAGGGCATCCTGGACGCATTCCGCACCACGCTGCTCGATTCCGCAGGCCCAGGGGACATCATTGCCTTTCACTATAGCGGTCACGGCCATCAGCTGACGGACGACAACGGCGATGAGCTCGACGGCTACGACGAAGTGCTGGTCCCGTACGGCGCACCGAACCCCGAGGGGCGAGACTTCCCCGCGAACTACACCGGGGGGCAACACATCCGTGATGACCTCCTCAATGACTTGCTGACGCAACTGCGAGCGAAGGTCGGACCGACCGGATACCTCGTCGTCACCATCGATGCCTGTTTCTCCGGCTCGGCCACGCGCGGGCGATTCGAATTGCCCGTGCGCGGCATCGCGACGCCCATCGGAAAGCCCGCCAGCACCCGCGGTGTATCGGGGGCCATCTTCGAGGATGCGCGGACGTCGGTTCGCGGTGGCGCCGGCACCACGCTCGCCCCGATGGTCGTGATTTCCGCGACCGATCACGACCAACTCGATCACGAGGTGTGGGGCCCCGCTCGACTCCCCGTCGGGCCTCTCTCTTTGGCCATCAGCCAGACCTTGCCCAACCTCACGCCGGGGATGTCTGGTGCGGCCTGGTTCGAACAGATCCGACTCGCGATGGCCGGCACCGTGCCGTACCAGTCACCACAGGTAGAGGGCGCAGTAGATGTCGAACTCTTCAGCGGCCGGATTGCGGACAGCGATCGGTATCTGCGAGTGACTTCGGTGGTGGGCGACAGTGTGGCAGTCCTCGAGGGTGGGACGCTGATCGGCGTGCAACAGGGCGCCCGCGTCGCGTTCTACGCACTCAACGCAGTCGCCGGTGCCCCGCCCGTGCGCACGGGTGTCGTCCACCGGGCCGACGAACTCTCGGCCGATGTCCTGCTCACGCTTCCGGACATCAACGGAGAAATCCAGGCGAGTCGCGCACTGCTCACTGAATCGAGTTACGGGACGCTCGAGATCCGTGTCGCGGTGGACACCCTGCCCGACCCGGATGTCCGCACCGTGTTGCTCGATGCGTTGCGTCCCGTGGCCAACGTGCGCCTGGTCAGCGAACAACCCGACTTGGTGGTGACCGCGGGAGCAACTGGCCAGGGGCTCTTCCTCAGGGCTGCCGCCAACAACGTGGCGCTCGCTGGGCCGTTCGATCCGACGCTCGATGCGGACCGGAAGGAACTCGTCCGAGGGCTTCGGGCCTACGCCCGCAACCGGTTCCTGACCCAGATCGAAATGCGTGACCCGGCGATTGACGTACGACTTGAGATTGTTCCGGTCACGCACCAGATCACTTCGCGGGGTTGTGTGTCATCGGACACGACCCGATCCAACGCCCGGCGCACCGCCAGCGGTTGGGTCTTCCACAAGGATGATGGTTTTCTGCTCCGTTTACGGAACGTGGGCCACGACCCAGCGTATGTTGCAGTACTCGAACTCAGTCAGACCGGACTCACCCAGCTCTTTCCGAATGCTGCGCTCCGCGTTTCGGACAATCGACTGGAACCAGGAGAGACCTTCCTCGTTCAGGATCTCTGCTTTGCCGCCGACGAACCATTTGGCGATTACGTCTTCAAGCTCTTCGCCACCAGAGACCACATCGACTTCACGCCGGTCGTCGCCGCCGATGGAGCAGTCCGGGGCGGTGCCGCACTGAACTACTTCGAGCAGTTGATGGCTGATGCCTACCGCGGGACACGATCCGGCGTGACCG
Organism: Gemmatimonadota bacterium; assembly: GCA_024641735.1. Classification (GTDB taxonomy): domain Bacteria; phylum Gemmatimonadota; class Gemmatimonadetes; order Gemmatimonadales; family GWC2-71-9; genus Palsa-1233. Next base: position 17,441 of record JAHECN010000039.1, read on the forward strand.
GCCGTGC
>JAHECN010000040.1 GCA_024641735.1 Gemmatimonadota bacterium
CCACGGTCACCAACGCCTCCTTGGGCGATGCAATCACCGTGGGGACACCCTTGAGGAGCACGGTGCACGCCATCTCTGCCGAGGCATTGGCAGCGGCGCTCCACGGATCTGTTTCGAGCGAGTGACTCTCGCCGGGGAAGAGCGTGCGGAACTCGCCGATGTGCGGTGTCATCACCACCAGGTGCTCCGCGCACAACGCCTGAAGTTCCTCGCGCTGATTCCGCAGCACTCCCAAGGCATCCGCATCGAGGACGACGGTCTCACTCGCCGCGATGACTGCCAACACGAAGTCAGTCCGTGCCTCCGCGCGTCCGAGTCCCGGGCCGAGGACCACGGTCGAGGCGCTGGCGAGCAGCTCACGGAACTCCTTGGTGAGTGGCTCGTGGAATGGATGCGCCATCACCTGCAGATCCGGCTCGGCAGCACGGAGAATCGCTGCCGATGGTGCAGGCGCCACGACGTGCACCAGCCCCGCCCCCGCGGCGAAGGCGGCACGACTCGCGAGACGCGCGGCACCGGTCATTCCCTCATCACCGCCCACGATCACGATGCGCCCACGATGTCCCTTGTGGGCATCTGCAGGGAATGGCGTCAGCTGACGCGCCGCCCACGAACGTCCGAGCAGGAGGGGCCAGCTGTCATCGGCCAGCGGAAGCCCGATCTCCGTGATGACGAGATCACCCACTTCATCGCGCGCAAGGAGGTGTCCGCGGCGTGCGCCACCGAAACTCACCGTCATCGCGGCAGGGAGTGCGTTGTGGGATACTCCGGTCGCGAGATCGAGTCCCGTCGGACCATCCACCGCGACGATCGGGCGTGCCAGATCACTGATCCGATCCAACAGCGTCGCCATCGCGCCGCGCGGCGCCCCTTCGGCTCCCGTGCCAAGCAACGCGTCGAGGACCAATCCGAAGGTCGGCCACGGCCCATCGACACTGAGCACACGGACACCATCTGCCACGGCGGCGCGCTGCATCGCGACTGTCAGTTCCGCGCGCGGCTCACTCGCCGCCACAACCCAAACCGGAATGCCCATTCGATGGAGCGCGCGCGCGGCGACCCAGCCATCGCCGCCGTTGTGTCCCGAGCCCGTTGCGACCAATACGCCCTGCCCCGCGGCAAGTCGAAACCGCTCGAGGATCAACTGCGCGACGTTCCGTCCGGCACACTCCATCAGGGTGTGCAACGGACGGCCACTCGCTTCCGCGAGACGATCCCACTGCCGGGCTTCGGCCGGGGTGAGGACTGGGATGACGGACATGGGGGAAAACTACTCGGACGGGGCGCGGCGGGGGTGGGAGCGAGGCAGGTCTCCCTAGGGGGTTGCCGGCTCCCACTTGATGGCGGCGGCGGCGGCGAAGGCCGTCGCAAACTCGTAGACGTCGAGGAAATCCTCCTCGCGATCGCCGGGCTGCGTGCTCAACAGGCCGACCGTCACGAGCGCGTAGACAATGCGCCCGAAATCGATGCTGCCCTTGACCCCCCAGCAATCCAGGACCGTCGCGGAGAGGAGACCGAAGCGTTCCAGCGCCAAATCTCGACAGGCCCAGGACAATTCGGCCCCGGTCACGTGACGACGGGCGTCCAACTTCCCTTGCAGGTACTCGACCGCTTCGAGAACAAAGAGGTAGGCGCGCTCGTCGTACTCCGTCCCCGCCACAGCGCGGATTCGGGCGAGGACCCCATCGACAAACTGCAGTTCAGCCATCCGACTCACACCCCAACGCCGTTGGCATAGAGCGGGTGGCGGGACGACAACTCCTCCACCTCCTTGCGTACGCGCGCGAGCGTCGCGTCGTCCTGGCCGGTCAACGCCGTGTCGATCAGTTCCGCGATGCGGATCATGTCCTGCTGATCCATCCCACGCGTCGTGAGCGCCGACGTGCCGAGCCGGATCCCGCTGGTGACAAAGGGCGACTGCGGATCGTCGGGGATGGTGTTCTTGTTGACGGTAATGGCAGCCAACCCGAGCAGGCGCTCCGCCTCCTTGCCAGTCAACCCCTTGGCGCGCAGATCGACCAACATCAGGTGCGTGTCCGTGCCGCCTGAGACGATCGCAAAGCCACGATCCACCAGCGCTTCGGCAAGCGTGGCGGCATTAGCGATGATCCGCGCGGTGTAATCCCGGAAGTCCTGCGTCAGCGCCTCCCCAAACGCGACCGCCTTCGCGGCGATCACATGCTCGAGCGGCCCGCCCTGCCCGCCTGGGAAGACCGACTTGTCGATCGCCTTGGCATGCTCTCCCGTGGAGAGAATCAGCCCCCCGCGCGGCCCGCGCAATGTCTTGTGCGTGGTGCTGGTCACCACGTGCGCATGGAGAACCGGGTTGGGATGCACGCCACCCGCGACGAGACCCGCGAAGTGCGCCATGTCCACCAGGAAGAGCGCGCCGACTTCATCGGCGATCGACCGGAACGCCGCGAAATCGATAATCCGAGCGTACGCCGATCCACCGGCGATGATCAACTGTGGACGTTCGCGCCGAGCGATCTCACGCACCTCGTCGTAGTCGATCCGTCCGGTATCGCTCCGCACCCCGTACTGGACCGCACGCCAGACCTGACCCGTGTGACTGACATGGGAACCGTGCGTGAGGTGGCCGCCATGGGGCAGCGAAAGCCCCATCAAGGTGTCGCCCGGCTTGATCAGACCCATGTAGGCGGTGAAGTTCGCCTGCGATCCGGAATGTGGCTGCACGTTGGCGTGCTCAGCCCCGAACAACTTCTTGGCGCGATCGATGGCCAGCTGCTCCACCTGGTCCACGACCTCGCAGCCCCCATAGTAGCGCTTCCCGGGATACCCCTCGGCGTACTTGTTGGTCAGGCACGACCCCATCGCCTCGAGCACGGCGCGCGAGGTGAAGTTCTCACTCGCAATCAACTCGAGTCCGTTGCCCTGACGTCGGAGTTCCTGTTCGATCAGGCCGGCGACGAGTGGATCTGCGGTGTGGAGGGGGGCATTGCGTTGGAGGGATTCGCTCACGTGGCATCCTCGATCTTGGCGATTCGGCGGGCGTGTCGGCCGCCTTCGAAGGGAGTATCCAACCAGGCGCCGAGAATGGCCCGGGCCGTATCAGCATCGACAAACCTCGCCGGGAGCACAAGGACGTTGGCATCATTGTGCTCGCGGGCGAGCTTGGCGATTTCTGGCGTCCATGCCACTGCGGCACGCACCCCGTGATGACGATTGGCCGCGTAACTCATCCCGAGGCCGGTCCCGCACATCAAAATGCCCCGCTTCGCCACGCCGGTTTCGACTTCGTGGGCGACCGGATGGGCGTAGTCGGCGTAGTCTGTCGAGTCCGTCGAATGCGTCCCGACATCCTCTGCCAGAATGCCGCGGCGCGCCAGCTCCTCGATGAGGATCTGTTTCAGCTCAAAGCCGGCATGATCGGCGCCGATGGGGATGCGTTCAGGGCGAGTTGGCATAGGAATCAAGATAACGCACAAAAACGAGAGAGGAGAGAGGAGAGACGTTGCACGCCGGTGGAGCCGCCACACGCCTCACCCCGCTTCTCTCGTTTCTCCTCTCTCGTCTCTCCTAGCGGTCCCCCGCCAGCCACATCCGCTTCAATGCCCGCACCGAGGCGATGCGCTCCTCGGCCAGTCGGTCTGCTGCTTCGAAGCTGGGGATCCCGTCACGCCCGGCGATGGTGTAGACCCGGATCATGGTGTCGTAGATCTCCTGAGCCTTCCGCTTGGCGCGGTCCATCGTCCACCCCTGCAACTCACCATAGACGTTGATGACGCCGCCGCCGTTGATGACGTAATCCGGCGCGTACAAGATGCCGCGTGCCTCCACGGCCTTGCCGTGGCGTTCCTCGGCCAGCTGGTTGTTGGCGCCGCCGGCGACGATCTCGACCTTGAGTCGGGCGATCGTGTCATCGTTCAGAATCCCGCCGAGGGCACAGGGCGCGAAGATGTCGGCCTGCACATCGAAGATCGCGTCGACGGCGACGGCGGTGGCGCCGAACTCCTCGACCGCGATCGCGACCTTCGCCTTGTCAATATCGGAGACCACCAACTTGGCCCCTTCGGCATGCAGGTGCTGCATCAGGTAGTACGCCACCTTGCCACAGCCCTGGATCGCCACCGTCTTCCCTTCCAGCGAGTCCTTGCCCCAGCGCATCTTGGCTGACGCCTTCATGCCGACGTACACGCCGTAGCCGGTCACCGGCGAAGGATCCCCGGAGAGGTTCAGGAGTCCTGCGACATGCTTGGTTTCGCGCTTGACGAATTCCATGTCGGTCGGCGACGTGCCGACGTCCTCTGCCGTGATGTAGCGTCCGCCCAGCGACTCGACGAACCGCCCGTGCGCCCGGAAGAGCGACTCGCGGTCGGCGCGCTTCGGGTCCGCCACAATCACCGCCTTGCCACCACCCAGATTCAGCCCCGCCACGGCGCTCTTGTAGGTCATCCCGCGCGCCAAGCGCAGGACGTCCTTCAGCGCCGCATCCGTGCTCTCATAGGGCCAGACTCGGGTGCCACCGAGGGAGGGGCCCAACGTGGTATCGTGGATCGCAATAATCCCGAAATAGCCACACGAGGGTTCGTGGGAGAAGACGACTTGCTCGTGTCCCCAAGTCTGCATGTTGGCGAAGGTGTCCATGAAGTGATCCGGTTCAGGTGATGGCTGATGAGATGCGAGTTATGAGTCGCGAGTCGTGAGAAGAACCAGATCTCACGCGCCTCGCGACTCGTCACCCACGACTCACTTCTCGTACGTATAGAATCCCTTCCCGCTCTTCCGTCCCAAATGTCCCGCCGCAACCATCCGCTTCAGCAGCGGGCAGGCGCGGTACTTGTCGTCACCCAATCCTTCGTGCATCACACCCAGGATGGCGAGACAGACATCCAATCCGATGAAGTCCGCCAAGGCGAGCGGGCCCATCGGGTGGGCCATGCCGAGCTTCATCACAGTGTCGATCGATTCGGGGGTGGCAACCCCTTCAAAGACACAGAAGATCGCTTCGTTGATCATCGGCATCAGGACGCGATTGCTGACGAATCCCGGGTAGTCATTCACCTCGACCGGCGTCTTGCCGAGCGCCGTGGAGAGCTCCATCACGGTCTTGGTGCAGGCATCCGAGGTATCCTGGCCGCGAATGACCTCGACCAACTGCATCACCGGCACCGGGTTCATGAAGTGCATGCCGATGACCTGCGCGGGGCGCTTGGTCTTGGCGGCAATTTCGGTGATGGAGATGGAGGAGGTGTTGCTGGCGAGGATGGTGTCGGGACCGCAGAGGGCGTCGAGCTTGGCGAAGATGTCAAACTTGATGACAGGGTTCTCGCTGGCCGCCTCGACCACCAGTGCCGCGTTGCTCGCCAGCGCGAAGTCGCTCCCCGTCGTGATGCGGCCGAGAATTTCGGCAGGCGCCTCAGGCGCGAGCGACCCCTTCTTCACTTGGCGGTCGAGATTCTTCGCGATGGTGGCCATCGCCTTGGCGAGCGCGGCCTCGCTGACGTCGATCAGCGCGACAGGGTGGCCGTGTTGGGCAAAGACATGGGCGATCCCGTTGCCCATGGTGCCGGAACCGATGACTGCAATGTTGGTCATGGTGGTGTCCAGAAGAAGTGGGTGGTCGTGAGTCGTGAGTCGTGAGAGGAACCGGAATTGGTCACTCTCACGACCCGCGACTCCCTACTCGCGACTCACCGAGAGTGCCACCGCATTCCCACCACCCAGACACAGCGTCGCCAACCCCGTGGCGGCGTTGCGATCCTGCATGGCGTAGAGCAGTGTCGCGAGCACCCGAGCGCCCGATGCCCCGATCGGGTGTCCGAGCGCGATGGCGCCGCCATTCACGTTGACGCGATCGTCGTTCCAGCCGAGGCCGCGTCCATCGGCGATGGCTTGGACGGCGAAGGCTTCGTTCGCCTCGATCAGATCGTAGTCATTGATGGATGTACCGGCCTGCTTCATCAGGTTCTGCACCGCGAGGATTGGCGCGAAGAAGAGCTCCTTCGGCTCGCCGCCACCCGTGGCATAGCCCGTGATCCGCGCCATCGGCGTGAGGCCGTGCGCCTTCGCGAAGGCGAGCGACGTCACCATGAGGGCCGCGCCACCGTCGTTGAGTCCAGGAGCATTGCCTGCCGTGACCGTGCCGTCCTTGCGGAAGACCGGCCGCAACTTGGCCAAGGTCTCGGTCGTGGTGTCCGGACGCACCGACTCATCTTGCGTCACCATGGTGCTCCCACCCCGACCGGCAATCTCGACCGCGACCATCTCGCCGTCGAACTTCCCGGCAGCCTGCGCCGCTGCCGCGCGTTGATGCGAGCGTGCCGCGAAGGCGTCCTGATCCTCGCGGCTCACGCCAGCCTTCTCGGCGGTGTACTCGGCGTACTCGCCCATGTGGTTGTTGCCGAAGGAATCCCAGAGGCCGTCGTGGATCATCCCATCGACCATCGTCTGGTTACCGGCCTTGATGCCGTTCCGGTAGCCGTAGACGTAGTGCGCGGCCGACGACATCGACTCCATCCCGCCAGCCACCACACACTGCGCGTCGCCAGCCTTGATGGCCTGTGCCGCGAGCATCACGGCCTTGAGACCCGAGCCACAGACCTTGTTGATCGTGAGGGCAGGCACCGTTCCGGGAATACCGGCGGCAATCATTGCCTGGCGAGCCGGTGCCTGCCCGGCACCGCCCTGCACCACATGGCCGAGAATGACGTCGTCAATGTCCTTGCCGTCGACACCGGCGCGACGCACGGCCTCGGCGACGGCAATCGCGCCGAGCTTGGTGGCGGGGAGAGACGAGATCGCCCCCAGATAGCGCCCGATCGGTGTGCGACAGGCGGAGACGATAACGGGAATATGTTGGTCGGACATACAGTTGGCTCCGAGTGAATCGAGATAAGATAATTGGTGCGTTAGCCCAACTTCCGCGCCCGAACATCCTCCACCAGACGCGCCGTGAACGCCGTCAATGCGATCACTTCCTGCTTGGTCCCTTCTCCACGCGCACGGACGGCGACGGTACCGCCTTCCGCCTCGCGCTGTCCCACCACCGCAAGGTAGGGCACCTTCGCCATTTCGCCGTCACGAATGCGGTAGTTCAGGGTTTCGTTGCGATCATCGAGTGTCGCGCGAATGCCGGCGTCACGCAGCGTCGCGGTCATCGCTTCGGCCGCTTCGTGTTGGGCGTCGCTGATCGGCACGACGCGCACCTGCTCAGGTGCCAACCAGAGCGGGAAGGCCCCTGCGAAGTGCTCAATGAGGATGGCGATGAATCGTTCGAATGAGCCATTGACCGCACGGTGGATCACCACCGGCCGATGTTCGGCGTTGTCATCCCCGACGTACTGCAGATCGAAACGCTCCGGCGCATTGTAGTCCAACTGGATCGTGCCGAGCTGCCACTTCCGTCCGATCGCATCTTCCACGTCGAAATCAATCTTCGGGCCGTAGAACGCGCCGTCGCCGGCCTTCAGCTCGTAGGGCTGACCCGTCGCTTCCAAGGCATGCCGCAGCGCGCGCTCGGCCTCGTCCCAGAGCGCATCCGATCCAATCCGCTGCTCTGGCCGGGTGGCGAACTTCAGGGTCGCCTTCAGTCCGAAGGTCTCGTAGTACTTCGAAATGAACTGCACCAGACGGTGCACTTCGGCCTGGATCTGCCGTTCCATCAGATAGATGTGGCAATCGTCCTGCGCGAACTGCCGCACGCGGGTCAGTCCGGACAGCGCACCGGAGACCTCGTTGCGGTGCAGGACATCGTAGGTCACATACCGGATCGGCAGCTCCCGATAGGAGTGCTTCTTGGCCGCATACATCAAGTGGTGCGAGGGGCAGTTCATCGGCTTCAGCGACATGTCGTGCTCGTTCGTCTCATTGTCGAGGACGAGGAACATGTTTTCCCGATACTTCCCCCAGTGCCCCGAGGTCTCCCAGAGCGCCTTGTTGTAGAGCAGTGGTGTCCGGATCTCGCGATACCCGTCGCGCTGCAATTCCTGCATGTAGTCGTTGAGCGCGTTGTAGATCACCGTCCCCTTCTCGGTCCAGAACGCCGCGCCGGGCGCGACCGGATGGAAGAGGAAGAGATCGAGCTGCTTCCCGAGCATCCGGTGGTCGCGCTTCTTCGACTCTTCCATCCGGAAGAGGTGCTGCGTCAGGTCGTCCTTCTTGAAATAGGCGGTCCCGTAGATCCGCTGCAGCATCTGGCGATTCGAGTCGCCGCGCCAATAGGCGCCAGCGCCCGAGAGCAGCTTGTAGTGCTTCAACTTGGCCGTGCTCGGCACATGCGGGCCACGGCAGAGATCGACGAATGGCCCGTCGGTATACACCGTGATCGTTTCGTCCTTGCCCAACTCGGAGATCCGCTCGAGCTTGAGTGGGTCATCGGCGAAGCGGCGGTTGGCCTCTTCCCGCGAGACTTCCTCCCGCACGAAGGCATGATCCGCGGCGATCACGGCGGCCATTTCGGCCTCGATGGCCTCGAGGTCCTCGGGGGTGAACGGCCGCGGGACTTCGAAGTCGTAGTAGAAGCCTTCGTCGATCGACGGCCCGAAACCGATCCCGGCGCCCGGGAAGAGCTTGCGCACCGCGGTGGCGAGAATGTGGGCCGCTGAGTGTCGCAGGAGCGGCAAGGCCTCGGGATCCCGCTCCGTCAGGATCGCGATCTGATCGCCATCCGCCAGCGGACGCACCAGATCGCGGATCTCGCCGTTGACCCGGATGGCCACCGCGGCGCGCGCCAGCCCGGCCCCGATCGAGGCGGCCAGCGCCGCCCCGGTCGTCCCCGGCTCCAGTTCGCGCACGGAGCCATCGGGAAGGGTCACACGGATGGGGGTGTCCAGAATCGGGGTCATCGAGCGCCAGCCTCGGATAAATGGTCACAGGTGTCGGTGCCGGCCATAGGCCTCGCCGACGAAGCCTTGTATTTTACCACCATGGCACGCATCGCAGTACGTCACCGCCCCCGCGCTGAGGGAATCAGCGTCACCACCGCGACGGGTCTCGCCGCCGCCGGACTCGCTCTGGGCGCCACGCTCGGCTTCCTCGTCGGGGAGCTCTACGGGCCCCAGACGACCCGCGCCGTCCGGCAAAAGCTCCGTCCCACACGCCGATCCACTCCGTCCGTGGCGGAATTGGTTCACGACGCCCAAACCGCGCTCGACGCGGATGTGCGGCTGCGTGAGCTGAAGCTGCGCGTCCTCCCGGTCGGTCGGGACGCCCTGGAGTTGCACGGCTGGGTGCCGGATCGGAAGTCCCGCGCCTTCGCGGGGAAGCTGGTTGCCGAATCGGTGACCGTGGGCCGACTCATCAACTGCCTGCTGGTCCGGGGCGAAGATGATCTGGCCGACCTCGGCGAGGACGACGCCGAGGACGAGGCCGTGGCATGAGCGAGCCGCTCGCGCCGCAATACGACCCCAAAACGATCGAGGCCCCGCTCTACCAATGGTGGCAAGATCAGGGCGTCTTCTCGGTGTCCCCCGACGACCCGGGCGAACCTTACGTCATCCAGATCCCGCCACCGAACGTGACGGCCGTGCTGCACGCCGGGCATGGCCTCAACAACACCTTGCAGGACGTGCTCATTCGCTTTGAGCGGATGCGCGGACGCAAGGCGCTCTGGGTCCCCGGAACGGATCACGCCGGAATCGCGACGCAGAATGTGGTGGAGAAGCTCCTCGCCAAGGAGGGGCTGACCCGGTTCGATGTGGGCCGAGACGCTTTTGTCGAGCGCGTCCAACGCTTTGTGGACGAAACCGGCGGTCAGATTCTCGACCAGCTCAAGGCGTTGGGCGCCAGCTGCGATTGGTCACGCACGTACTTCACCCTCGACCCAGGACTCTCGCGTGCCGTCCGCGAGGTCTTCGTCACGCTGCATGAGCGCGGACTGATCTATCGTGGCAAGTACATCATCAATTGGTGTCCGCGCTGTCTGACGGCGCTCTCCAATGAAGAAGCCGAGAAGTCCGAGGTCGACGGGCGCATTTGGCACCTCCGCTATCCGCGAGAGCACGGCCAGGGGTTCGTTACCGTCGCTACGACACGGCCGGAGACGATGCTGGGCGACAGCGGCGTTGCGGTGCACCCGGAGGATCCGCGCTATCAGTCGCTCATCGGGACGATGTTGCGGCTCCCGCTCACCGATCGCCTGATCCCGATCGTTGGCGACGACGCCGTCGAAATGGATTTCGGGTCGGGTGCCGTGAAGGTCACGCCCGCGCACGACCCGACCGACTTCGAAATCGGCAAACGGCATGGTCTCGCGTCGATCAACGTGATGACCGATGACGCGCGGATGAACGAGGAGGTGCCCGATCGTTTCCGTGGGCTCGACCGCTTCGACGCACGCAAAGCCGTGGTCGCGGAATTCGAGTCCCTCGGGCTCCTCGAGAAGGTGGAACAGCATCGTCACGCCGTGGGTCACTGCTATCGCTGTCAGACGGTGGTGGAACCGCGCCTGTCGGACCAGTGGTTCGTCAAAATGCAGCCCCTCGCGACCCCGGCGTTGGCAGCCTATCGCGACGGGAGGATTGCCTTCCTCCCCGAACGGCAAGGCGACAACTACGCCATGTGGCTGGAGAACATCCGTGACTGGTGCATCTCCCGGCAGCTCTGGTGGGGACATCGGATTCCGGTCTGGTACTGCGAAGCCGAGGGCTGCTCGCAGACCACTGTCTCGCGCACGGATGTCACCGCCTGTCCCGCCTGTGGCGGCACGGTCCGGCAGGATGACGATGTGCTCGACACCTGGTTCTCGTCGTGGCTCGTCCCGTTCTCGTCGCTGGGCTGGCCCGAGGAGACGGACGATCTCCGCGCGTTTTATCCGAGCTCGACGCTCGTCACCGCCCCCGAGATTTTGTTCTTCTGGGTCGCGCGGATGATCATGGCCGGGCTCGAGTTCCGCGGTGAGGTGCCGTTCACGACGGTCTACCTCCATGGGACCGTGCGCGACACCCAGCACCGCAAGATGTCGAAGTCCCTCGGCAACGGTATCGATCCGCTGGAAGTGATCGATCGCTTCGGTGCCGACGCCCTCCGCTACACGATGGTCAGTGGCATGGCCGTGGGCACCGACCTGATCCTCGATCCGGCAGACCTCGACATCTCCTTTGCCCCCGGCCGCAACTTCGCCAACAAGTTGTGGAATATCGGACGCTTCCTCTTGGGACATTTCGAGGCAGGTGTCCAACCGCTCGCGGACATTCCCGAGGCAGAGCTGACGCTGGCCGACCGCTGGATCCTGGCGCGTGCCGACGCGACGATCCGTGAGGCAACCCAACAGTACGAGCGCCACCGGTTGAACGACGCAGCGGCGGCTGTCTACCACTTTCTGTGGAGCGACCTGGCCGATTGGTACCTCGAACAGATCAAGCCGCGCCTCTACGGGACCGTGCCCGGCGATCATGTCGCGCGGGCTGTTGCCGCCCATGTGCTCGACATGGCACTTCTCCTGTTGCACCCGGTGATGCCCTTCATCACCGAGACCCTCTGGCAACGCTTGCCAGGGCTGGCAGCCGATGCCTCGATCACGCGAGCGCCATGGCCCACCGCCGCGGCGGGTCGAAGTGACGACGCCGCCCTGGAGGAGTTCGGAGCAGTCCAGGCGATCGTCGGTGCCGTCCGGGTCCTCCGCGCGGAATATGGCGTGGCACCTGGTGCGACCGTTTCCGTCACGATCAGTGACGCCAGCGACGTGGCGCGGCGTGCCATCGCGGCAGAAGGGGACACGATTCGTCGGCTCGCCAAGATCGAGACGCTGACGTTGGGCGATGCCCCGGACGAGGCTGGCGGCACCATCATTCTCGAGGACCGCACCACCGTCACCGTGCCACTCGGTGACCTCGTCGATCTCGAGAAGGAATGCGCCCGATTGGGAGCAGAAGCCGACAAGCTCGACGGACTGGTCAGCGCACAGGAAGCGAAACTCGGCAACGCCCAATTTACCGAGCGTGCACCGACGGCGATCGTGGAAAAGGAACGGGAGAAGCTCACCAGTTGGCGGGCACAGGCCGAGACCCTGCGTGCCAAGCGCACGGCGCTCGGATGCGCGGGATGAGGCGACTCGCGCTCGCGGTCGGCCTGCTGGCCGGCTGTGCGCGCATGGCACCCCCACCCGGGGGTCCCTCGGACGCGGCGGCTCCAGTCCTGCTGGGCACCGTTCCCGATTCGCTCCGCGTGCTGGACGGATTTGATGGGTGGGTGGAGTTCCGCTTCAACGAAGTGATTGCCGAAGGAACGCAGCCAAACTTCGGTCTCGGGAGTGGCGAGCTCGAACGTCTGGTCCTCCTCTCCCCATCGCCCGACAGTATCGTCCCACGTGTGCAGTGGAAACGCAGCCGCCTGCTCGTCCGGCCAGCGCAGGGCTGGCTGCCGAACACGGTCTACCGCATCGAATTGGCACCCGGAATCCGTGACATCCGCGAGCCCTCCAATATTTCCACCGAAGCCTACGTCATTACGCTCGCCACCGGCGGTGCGCTCCCGACACGCTACCTCACTGGACGCGCGGTCGACTGGAGCACCCAACGGCCGATTCCACTGGGATTGATCGAGGCGCTACTGCTCCCCGACTCGCTCCCGTATCGGACGCTGGCGGACTCGACCGGGCGCTTTACCTTCGGCCCGCTCCCCGATGGGGAATTCCTGGTGCGGGCCGTGCTCGATCAGAATCGCGACCGCCGGCGGAATGGCAACGAATCCTGGGACACCGTGCGGGTCGCTGCGGGTCAGGGACGCGTCGGAGAAATCTGGGCCTTCCCACGCGACTCCATCGCGCCTCGCATTCAGACGGTCGCCCGCGTCGACTCGTTCTCGATCCGCGTCACGTTCACCAAGACGCTGGATCCGTTCTTCAGGTTGCCCGCCGATTCGATTCGCGTCCGAGTCCTCCCGGACTCCGGTTCCATCGGTCCAATCGGGGCGCTCCAGCAGGCGGCCCACGACTCCCTCTATGGAAACCGTGGCCGCATCACACCGCCCCCCTCGGCCACCGATTCTGCCGCCCGCGACTCGACGGCGGCACCCCGCGCACGCCCCACACCAACTGCTCGTCCAGGCGGCAATCGACAGCCCCCGGAGACTGTGCCGGACACGTTGGAACAGAAGCGCCCGACGCTGACCTCCTCGCTCCTGATTCGTACCACGGGTGTGATCCAGTTGGGCAACGCCTATCTGGTGGAGCTTCGCGGGGTACGGTCCATCGGGGGTGGTACGGCGGACACGCTCCGCATCCGACTCGAGACTCCCAAACCCCCGCCCCCTGACACCACCAAGGCGAAAGCGGATACCACAAAGGTCACGCCACCGGACTCCGCGATGAGGCACCTGCGGCGGTGAGTGCTGCACCACGCCGCCCCGCCATCTTCCTCGATCGGGACGGGACGTTGATCGAGGATCCCGGCTACCTCGCGGATCCTGCCGGCGTGGTCCTTCTCCCGGGCGTCACGGAAGCCCTGCAGCGATTACAGGCACTCGGCTTTCTGCGCGTTGTGGTGACCAACCAGTCGGGGATCGGGCGGGGGTATTTCTCGGAAACGGACTACCTCGCGGTTCAACGTGAGTTTGAGCGTCAGTTGGCGCGCGAAGGAGCCGCCGTGGAGTCGACCTACTTCTGCCCACACACCGCCGACGATGGTTGTAGTTGTCGGAAGCCCGGACTCAAGCACTATCTCGACGCCGCCGCGGCCCTCCAGATCGACCTCACCAGGAGTTGGTGGGTCGGTGATCGCCCCGGCGACGTGCTCCCAGCAGCGGCCCTTGGCGGCCGGGCGCTGCTGGTGCGGACCGGCACCGGAGAATCCCACGTTGCCGAAGCCGAGGCGATGGGCGTGGCCGTGGTCACGGACCTGATGCAGGCGGTGGATCGCATTGCCAGCGCCCTGGTACGCCTCACCGACTGAGCCAGTCGCGCCGCCATCCGGAAGCCCCATTGCAACGGGAATCCGGCAGAAACGGGGCTCCCCCAATTAGGTTTCCGGGTTGTGAATTATCGTATCGCCGTCGCGGTCTCTGGCCGTGGAAGCAACCTGGAAGCCCTGTGCGACGCCCTCCCGGCGGAGGTCGCGGAGGTGGTACTCGTCCTGAGTGATCGGGACGCCGCCGCCCTGCCGCTCGCTGCCGCACGGGGGATCGCGACGCATCGGTTGCGCGCGCACGACGATGCCACCGAGTGGCTGCAGGCACTCGACGCGAGCGGCGCGGAGCTACTCGTCCTGGCGGGGTACCTGCGATTGGTTCCGGCTGAAGTCATTGCGGCGTTCCGAGGCCGGGTGCTGAACGTGCACCCCTCGCTGTTGCCGCGGCATGGCGGTCCAGGAATGTACGGCGAACGGGTGCACGCCGCCGTGCTCGCCGCGGGGGATACGGAGAGCGGGGCGACGGTCCATCTGGTGGATGAGGTGTACGACCGTGGTCAGGTGCTCTCGCAACTGCGCGTCCCTGTCCGCGAGGACGATACCGCGGCGTCATTGGCGGGGCGCGTCCTCACGGCGGAACATCGCCTGCTGCCGGCTGCGGTTCTTGCGGCCGCGCGCGCCGGCCGGCCAATCGTGTTTGACCTTCCCCATGCGGCCTCGGCCGCCACGGAGTTGTCGTAAATGCAGCGTGCGTTGATTTCAGTGAGTGACAAGCGCGGAGTCGTGAAGTTCGCCCAGGATTTGGTGGGCCTCGGCTGGGAGGTCGTGTCCACCGGCGGGACGGCTGCCCTGCTCCGGGAGTCCGGCGTGCCTGTGACGACGGTGGACGAGCTGACCGGCTTCCCGGAAATTCTCGATGGACGGGTCAAGACGCTGCACCCCCGTGTGCACGCCGGCCTGCTGGCCCGGCCCGATCACCGCGAGCACGTGCGCGTGATGGAGGAGCACGGCATCCCCTTCTTCCAGTTGGTCGCCGTCAACCTGTACCCCTTCCGGGCGACAATCTCCAGTCCGGATGTCTCGTTTGAGAACGCGATCGAGAACATCGACATCGGCGGCCCGTCGATGCTCCGTTCGGCGGCCAAGAACTTCGAGCATGTCCTGCCCGTGGTGGAACCGCGCGACTACTCGGCCGTCATCGCGCTGCTGACAGCCGGCGATATCCCGATGGATGTCCGTCAGGTGTATGCGGCCAAAGTGTTCACGCACACGTCAGACTACGACAATGCGATCGCCGGCTATCTCACGCCGCGGCAGGAATCGCTCCCGGAGCGCATTGCGCTCGCGATGGAACGACGCCAGGTGCTGCGCTATGGCGAGAACCCGCAGCAACGCGCCGCGCTGTATGTCACAGAGGAACCGCGCGGCGTGGGCGATCTCACCCAGCGTCAGGGAAAGGAACTCTCCTTCAACAACTTGCTCGATCTCGATGCCGCCATGTCGGCGGTGGCGGCGTGGACGTCCGACGTGGCCTGCGCCATCATCAAGCACACCACGCCATGCGGCCTCGCCCTCGGCCGCAATGCAAGTGATGCCTTCGAGCGCGCGCGCGCGACGGACCCGCTGTCGGCGTTCGGGTCGGTCGTGGCCTTCAACACGGTGGTGGATCAACAGGCTGCCGAGTCGATGCAGGACCTCTTCGTCGAAGTGGTGGTGGCCCCAGCCTTCCATGCGGATGCGCTTGCCGTCTTCGCCAAGAAACCGAACCTTCGCGTCGTGGAACTCCCGGTTCCGGCCGGCAATGCCCAGCTCGACTGGAAACGGCTCCGTGGTGGCTTCCTGATTCAGGATCAGTTTGCCTTCAATCGCAGCGAAGAGGGCTGGTCTGTTCCCACGACGCGTCAACCCACCTCGGTGGAGCTCCTGGACCTCCGCTTTGCCTGGGCTGCGATTTCGACCGTCAAGTCCAACGCGATCCTGATCGCCCGGGGCGAACAGGCTCTGGGGATCGGCGCGGGACAGATGAGCCGTGTCGATGCGTCCTTCTTGGCCGTCCATAAGGCTCAGCAGGCTGGTCATGCCACCCAGGGAGCAGTGCTTGCCTCCGATGGATTCTTTCCCTTTCCGGATGGGGTGGAAGCCGCCGCCGCCGCCGGGATCCAGGCGATCATCCAGCCTGGCGGTTCCATCAAGGATCCGGAGATCATCGCGACCGCTGACCGACTCGGTCTCGCCATGATCATGACCGGCGCTCGCATGTTTCGGCACTGACCGACTGACACATCACACTCTGACCCGACCTCTGCCATGAGTCAGCCTCTCTCCACGGAGCCACGCGTGTCCGAAACGACCAGTGAACGCCCGCCCTACCTCTGGGCGGCGGCCACCTTCGCGGTGATCTTCGTGATCTACCTGATCACGCTCTCCCCGACGACGGCCTTCTGGGACACGTCCGAGTACATCGCCGCGGCGAAGGTCCTCGGCATCCCGCACCCTCCTGGCAACCCGCTCTTCACGCTGATGGCGCACGCCTGGGGGCTGCTGCCGCTCGCCGCAGAGTACTCGGTCCGGATCAATCTCTTCGCCGCTGCGACGAGCGCAGCCGGCGCCGCGATCTGGTTCCTGGTCGCCGAGCGCTGGTTGCGCGCCATCCTTCCCGCGCGTGGTCCCCGGCTCGCCTCGGCGTTTGCCGGGATCCTTGCGTCGGCCATGGCATGGACGGTCTGGAACCAGTCCACGGTGAACGAGAAGGTGTACACCGTTTCCCTGTTGACGCTTGCCTTGGTGGTCTGGTGCATGGTCCGGTGGGCGGATGAGCCGGCAGGGGAACGTCGGGATCGCTGGATCGTCGGAGCGATTTATCTCTCCGCACTCTCGTCGACCAACCATTCCATGGGCGTCCTCGCGATGCCGGTCGTCGGACTGTACGTCCTCTTCACGGACTGGCGTGTGATGCTCCGGCCGCGCGTCATCGCCGCCGTGGTGGTGGCAGTCGCCGTTGGGCTCTCGTTGAACTACATCTACCTCCCCATTCGGGCCGGGCAATATCCACCGATCAATGAGGGCGAGCCAGTCGGCTTCTTCTCGCAGGCACTGCAGGACGTCCTGGGGCGGGTGCAGTACGGCAAGCCGCCGGTCTCGCAGCGGATGTCAACGTTCTCCGCGCAGTTGACGATGTACTGGACCTATTGGAGCTGGCAGTGGGGCCGCGAACTCGGCGCACTGCGGAGTCTCTCCGTGGGGCTCTTCACGGTGCTCACCCTGGGCGGTACGGCAGCGCTCTGGCGGCGTGACAAGCGTGCGGGCACGGCGGCAGCAGCACTGCTGGTGACCCTGACGTTCGCACTGATCTTCTACTTGAACTTCCGGTACGGCTACTCCTACCAGGCGGCTAACGCCTCCATCACGCAGGAAATGCGTGAGGTGCGTGAGCGGGACTATTTCTTCATCGCCTCCTTCGCGTTCGTGGGCGTACTGATTGCGGCGGCGTTCGCGGCCACGATCCGATCGATCGGTGATTCGCTCGGCGACCGCGTCCCCGCCCAACGACGCTACTGGATGGGAGCCCCGATCCTTCTGGTCGCGCTGCTCCCGCTCCTCGGGAACAAGG
>JAHECN010000180.1 GCA_024641735.1 Gemmatimonadota bacterium
GAGTTCCAGCACTTCGCTGGCATCAACAGGGAGCGGAACACCACGACCACTATCCGTCTCCAGTTCGGGGAGGAGTCCGGTGGCATGGGCGAGCTGGCGGCTCAATTCAGTGGCCAAGCCGGCATTTGTCAGGAGTTGATTCTCTCGCTCGGCCTCCCGTCGGCGCACGCGTACGGCCGATGAAATCGGTGCCAGGAAAGCCATCAGCCATCCCTGCTCGCGCCGACCGAATGCGCCAGGAAAGCGACCTTCGAGGTAGACCTCACCGAGGGGGTCGCCCGTCCGTCCGATCGGGGCGACGACGGCACGCCGCTGATCGAAGGTCTCGGCGTCCGGAACGAAGGGACCGTCGGGGCGCTCACGACTCGGCGTACCGAGGGTGATCTCGGTCGGTGGCGTCGCAACGCGCACCACTACGGCATCAGCCTCAAAGATGCTCCGCAAGTGCTCGGCAACTTCTCGCATGCCTGATGGCAGGTCCGCATTGTCCAGTAGTCGATGGGCGAGGCGATACGCCGCCAGATCCCGTTTCTGCGGATTCACCATCGGGAGCGTGAGAATCCCTGCGAGGCCGAAGAACGCCACCAGGGGAAGTGTCGCAAACGGTGCGTCGCTTGGGAGCCCGAGCGTGACCGGCAGGTCGGGCACCACCGAGACCAGGATCATCGGGGCCAGGCCGAAGACTAGCGCCGCGAAGGTCCAGATCACCGCGTGCCGATGCCGCTTCCGTCGATTCTGGGATGCCAACGCGAGGAGCAGTGCCCCAATCGCGAGTGTGGTTCCGATCGGCTCGAACGTCTGTCGAAGGAAGAAGCCATCGACCACGTTCACGAGGGGTGCTTCACCAGCGGCCAGCCCGCCGGCCGTCGCGATGAAGAGGGCAAGGTGCAAGGCGTACCAGCCGATGACGATGCCTCGCCAGTGCCGTTGTTGGTGGTGCCACGCCAATTCGAGGGCGAAATGGATCGCGACCGGGAGCAGGAGGTAGCGCCACGGTCCGACCAGCAGGAAGAGCGCGACCGGAGTCTTCGGCGAGACTGGTGGGGCGATGGTCTGGAGCGCAGTCAGCGCCGCCGTGGCGGCGACCAGACCCAAGAAGGCTCCGGTGGGAGGGGCACCAGGCGCTCGGGCGATGGCGACCAGTCCTGAGGCCAGCGTCGCCCCGGCAAGGAGTCCGAGGACCGCCAGCAGGGTCGGTTCCGGCACGAGTCCCATCAGGTCGGGGCCAATCGCGATGCCGACCGCGACGCAGGCCACTGAGGCCACGATGGCCCACGCCCCCGTCAGGTGGCTTGGTGAAACGGCAGGGGTCGCTGGGGCATCGGTCATCGGTAGTGGAATATGTCTCCTCACGGGGCTCAGTGGTAACTTGGGCCACGTCACCAACTGAAACCTTTTGACCACAGTGGGCGTATTACCTCCATGACCCAGCCGATGACGACCCCATCCCTGCCGTCGGTCTTCTCGCCGCTCGCGAAGGCCCTCCTTGATTCGTTCAATGAGGGCGTGGTCGTGTTCGACACGGAAGGCCGCATCCTCTACCTGAACGGTTCGGGGCGTGATTCCCTGACCGAAGCGGGACTCGACCCAACCAGCGACAAGGAGGATCTCCTCCCCGAGCTGGCTGGCATGGGGGGGAGGCTCGCCCCCATTCGTGTCGGTCAGCTCGAACTCGGGGAAGCGATGTTTCTCCCTCGGCGTGAAGGGCCGACGACGCTCGCCGAGCGCGAGAAGGACGCGATCGTCCGCTCCCTCGAAGGACACAATTGGCGCCTCGCCGAGACGGCCAAGACCCTGGGCATCTCGCGCACCACACTCTGGCGCCGCTTGCGGGCCTACGGACTCCACCGGGACGGGCGCACCAAATGGGATCAATCTTCCTGACACTTTTGGCCACCACGTTGATCGGTGGCCAGAGTCCCGATACCGCAACGTACGCCGACCGAGCCACCAGAGAATTGGTGGCTCGTGCCGTTGCACGGCATGCGCAGGCGGATTCCAGTGTGCGGGACTACCAGGCTCAGCTCCGCTATCGCCTCTCGTTCGGCGTCGGGACACGGCGTTGGGCCGAGGTGCCGACGGCGGCAGTCGAGGAGCAGGATGCCAGACTGAGTTGGGCTCTGCCGAACGATCTCCGGGTCGACATTCTCGGCCGGCGCGAGGCCTCCCAGATCGATGGGGTGAACCTCGCGTCGTCGTTCTCGCGACCCTGGTTCGTACCGCGGACCCTCGGCGATTCGATTCGTATCATGGGTGGCGACTCGCGGGATCGCGCCGCGCCGCATCCATTGGGACGCGGCGCCGAACGTCTGTATCAGTATGCTGCAGGCGACTCACTGATCATCTCGATGCAGGGGAAGCGTCTGGTGATCCGTGCCATCACGATCACACCGAGGGACGACGCTGCGATCGCCGTGGCGGGTCGGCTGTGGGTGGATGTCGAGAGCGGCAATGTGGTGCGCTTCATCTTCCGGTACGTCGGCCGGGAACTCTGGAACAATCCTGAGGGCGACACGCGCGCCGACTCCATCGACGCCCGACGCGCCTCCCGCATCGTCTCCCAGATCCTGACGATCGATGCGGACTTGGAATACGCGCTGCTCGAGAATCAGTACTGGTTGCCGCGCCGCCAAGTCCTGTCAGGGCGAGTGACCGTGCCGTTCACCAGTATCGCGGTCCCCTTCGAGGCGACGACCACCTTCGATGACTACACCGTGAACAGTGGCCGCGGCGTGAACTTCTCCGTGGCGTTTCGGGACACCACGGTCAAGCGGACCCCGGCGGAGAACGCGGCTCGACGCGATTCCCTGCGGGCAGAACGCCGTGCCAGCGGGCTGCCGGACTCGCTTCTGGCGCGGGATCGGACTGGCTACCTCTCGCACGGCGGGAGGTATCAGGTGCACCGGCCACCCGTCGATTCGCTCAAGCGCTACGCGGAGTGGAGTGATTCGCTCGTGCTCGAGCAGGATCCGGCCGAGCGCGCACGGATTCGTCAGGCCGGTGCGGACCTCGCGAAGTTGGTCGAAGGACTCTCGCCGGAGCTTGCCGGCCGCCCTGGTGCGGGTGTCGCGTGGGAGCGCTTCCCGGAGATGGTGCGGTTCAATCGCGTCCAGGGCACGGCGTTCTCCTATACTCGACGGCTGCCGGGGCCGTGGGACTTCACGACCCTGTATGGGACGATGCGCTACGGAATCGCCGACCACCGTGTCATGGCCTCTGCCACGATGGTGCGCGACGCGCCGAGTGGCCGAGTGACGATCACCGGTGGGAGGGATCTGGCCGACGTCGATCCGTGGGCGCGCGGACTCACCTTCGGCAATTCGATGCGTGGCCTGCTGGTGGGGCGGGATGATGGGGCGTACCTCCTGGCGGAGGGTGCTCGCATCTCGTTGGAACGGAGTGCCGGCGTCGGTGGCGAGGTGATGATTGCTGCCTATGCGGCCGACCAGCACACGGTGGGCACCCGATCGCGCGGCGGATTGCCGCGCCTCTTCGGCGCGGACAATTTCTACCCTTCGAATCCCCCGATTCGCGACGGACTCGCGATCGGCGGCCAGCTGCGCTACATGACGCAGCGCTACCGGGGGAGTGCAGGAGTCAACCTTGAGGGGATCCGCGTGGATGGTGAAGTGGCCGGACGGTTGACGGCGGATGCACGGCAGACCTTCCTTGGTGGCGCGGTCGCGCTCCGGCTCAAGGCCGGCGTTGCCGAACACGCCGATCGGGTGCCGCAGATGGCGCTGCGTGCCGGTGGCGTGGAGACGGTGCGCGGCTATGAATTCGGTGTCGCAACCGGGGATGCACTCTGGGCCGCACAACTTGACCTGAGCCAGGGTGGGAGGAACGCCGTGAAGCGTGTGCTCTTTCTCGATGTGGGTCAGGCAGGGGACCGACGGGCCTTTGGCGAGGCGAAGTTCCTCTCCGGCGTCGGCGTCGGGTTCTCGCTTCTGGGAGGGCTCGTACGCGCGGACCTGAGTCACCCGCTGACGGAGCGGGCCGGGCGCGGCCTGCGCTTCGACCTCGTCTTCGGTGGCCTGCAATGGCCATGACGCGCAGGGGCATCATCTCGGTCGTGGTCATCGTGTTGCTGGTTGGTGCTGCCACCGTCTGGTGGCTCCGTCGTGGTGCGGGGTCGGTCGTGCCGCGTGCCGACGTCATCGCGCTCAAGTGGGACGGCCGCTATCGCGGGAACGCCACGCTCCCCACCACGGTCAACTGGTGCCCGGGAAGCCGACTCGCGATCATCGAAGGGCTCTCGAACGACACCGGGTTCGTCATGGTCATCCATGCGGCTGACACGTTGACCGCCGGTACGCTCGCGGTCATGCCGCACGAGTTCATCGCGAGCAGTCAACAACTCCCCGCCGCGACGGCCGCCCTGCGGTGGCCAGCGGACACCGGGGTGCTGGCAGGATACCGAGCTCAGAGCGGCCTGGTCGAACT
>JAHECN010000181.1 GCA_024641735.1 Gemmatimonadota bacterium
TTCTCGTGCAGGGCGAGGGACAGCGAGATCACTTGTTGAAGCGATTCCGGGAAGCCGGGAACGCCATTCTGCTTGGGACGGACTCGTTCTGGGAAGGCGTGGATGTTCCGGGTCGGGCGCTCCGGGCGCTGGTGCTGGCCAAGCTACCTTTCAAGGTGCCGTCCGAGCCAGTCACGGCCGCACGATTGGAGCGGATCGCGGAGCAGGGGGAGGATGGGTTCTTCGGGTACTTGCTGCCGCACGCTGCCCTCAAGTTGAAGCAGGGTTTCGGACGCTTGATCCGGAGCGCGCAGGATGTGGGTGTCGTCATCCTGCTGGACCGTCGCGTCGTGACGAAGCGGTATGGGATGATGCTGCTGGAAGGACTCCCGCCGGCGGATCGGGTGATCGGGCCCTGGAGTCATGTGCGCACACGCGTCGAAGATTTCTTTGCCCGGCACGGGATCGGAGCAGAACCATGATGGTGGTCCAACCCAGCAAGATCGTCTGTGTCGGCCGCAACTATGCGGCACACGCGCGCGAGCTCGGCAATCCCCTCCCCCTCACGCCGCTGCTCTTCTTCAAGCCGCCGTCCGCGTTGTTGGCACACGAAGGGATCATCGAGCTTCCCGACGCATCCCGGCAAGTGGAATACGAGGCGGAAATCGGCGTGGTGATCGGTCGCCGCGCGCGGCACGTCGCTGCGGGCGATGCGATGGCATACGTGCGGGGCTTCACCTGTGCCAATGACGTCACTGCGCGCGATCTCCAGAAGCCGGATGGCCAGTGGGGACGCGCGAAGGGCTTCGACACCTTTTGTCCGGTGGGCCCGGTGATCGCCGAAGGGTTGGATTGGCAGAGCCTTGAAGTGATTGGTCGCGTGAACGGTGAAGAGCGTCAGCGCGCCTCCGTCACCGACATGATCTTCTCGATTCCGACGCTGATCGAGTACATCAGTGGCATCATGACGCTTGAGGCGGGGGACCTGATTCTCACCGGTACCCCGGAGGGCGTGGGCCGCCTCCAGCCAGGCGATCTGGTCGAGGTCGAGATTCCGGGAGTCGGTCTCCTCAGGAACAGTGTCGCAGGAGTATCCGCATGATCACGCTTGCACGCCGCGTTGGTGCGTTGCCGGGGTATCCCTTGGCACAGATCCCGAGCATCAAGCGCCGCCTCCTTGAGGCAGGCGTCGATGTCATCGACCTTGGTGCGGGTGACTCCGACGGACCACCGCCGCAGGGTGTGGTCGATGCGTTGAAGCGTGCGCTCGATGTCACGGCGATGCACAAGTACGGATTCCAGCAGGGTTTGCCGGCCTACCGTGACGCCGCGGCCCGGTGGCTCGAGCGTCGATTCGGACAGCGCTTCGACCCGCAGCGGGAGTTGTTGCCGTTGATCGGGTCGAAGGAAGGACTGTCGCATTTGCCGATGATCGCCTGTAACCCCGGGGATGTGGCCATCATCCCGGAGCCGGGCTACCAAGCGTACTTGGGCGGCGCCATGCTCGCGGGCGCGGAGCCTGTGGTGGTGCCGCTGCGGGCAGAAAATGGATTCCTGCTCGACCTTGACGCGCTGCCGGCGGACACGCTACGACGCGCGAAGGTCGTCTTTGTGAATTACCCCAACAACCCCACCGCCGCAATTGCCCCGCGCGAGTATCTCGAGCGTCTGGTGGCGTCGTGTCGGCGGCACGGAATCCTGTTGGCGTACGACAATGCGTACTGCGACCTCACGTTCGATGGGTACGTGGCGCCGAGCATCTTCGAGATTGAAGGCGCACGAGAGGTGGCCGTCGAATATTTCTCACTCTCCAAGTCGTTCCAGATGACGGGGTGGCGATTGGGCTTCGCCGTCGGCTCGGCGGAACTGATCGGTGCACTCACCAAGGTGAAGACCTACGTCGATACCGGACCCTTTCTCGCGTTGCAGGCTGCCGGTGCGTGGACGCTGGATCATGCGGAGGAGTTGGTTGCCCCGATTGTGGCAGAGCTCGGTGCGCGACGGGATGCTGCCGTGGAGGCGCTGCGGGAGCAGTGCTTCGACGTCGAGGTGCCGAAGGCTGCGATGTATCTCTGGGTGCCCTTGCCCAAGGGAATCGCGTCCGCGGACTTCTCGACGCGCGCGTTGGAGGAGGAGGGCGTGGTGACCATGCCCGGCAGCGGCTTTGGCCCCGGCGGGGAAGGGTACTTCCGGATTGCCCTGACGCAGCCAGGGCCACGGCTTCGCGAGGCGGTGGTCCGCCTCGGACGCACCCTCGCGGCCTGTCGGGATACGGTTGTCGTCGCGACCGACTGAACGCGACTTCCAGCTCCCAGAGGAGTCGCCCCGTTCGTGGTGGACTTGGGTAGCTGGCATTGCAGTGCACCTTCCGCTGGTGATCGTGATTCTCTGGAGCACCTCAGAGTGGTGGAAGCAGGAACGCATTAGCTCCCTGCTCCCTCCCGTCGAAGTGGAGAGTCTGCCGCGGGCGGTCCCGATGGCGTTCCGTCGGATTGCGCTGCCGCTTCCCACGTCACCCGCTCAGGCTCCCTCGGCGGTGACCGGGCCGCGGCCCGAGACACGCGCCATCTCCGATTCCGGCTCGACTCGCCCGCGCCCGACCGTGATCGCGCCGACGAGTGGCGGGGGACTCCCCTTGCCAGTGGCCGTGGTGCCCGGTCTCCCGGCAGCGGTGGAGCCGCCACGGACCCAGCTGACGCCGTCCTACGGGAGTGGCAAGCTCTGGGTGCGCCCGCTCCCGCTGAGCGCCCGGGAGATGGCCGCAGCGGTCACCGGGAAGAGCCAGGCCGACTTGGCGGATTCCGTGGTGGCGGTCATTGTCCAGCGCTATCTGGACGAGCTCGCCGCGGAACAGGCGGATCCGGCCAATCGCCCGCCATCGTGGGTGGCCAACCTGGGTGGTCAGAAGATTGGAGTGGACTCGAAGTGGGTCTACCTTGGGCCGATACGCCTGCCGACGATATTGCTGGGGCTCCTCCCGATCAACGCCCAGGGGAACCCCACGCAGGCCGAGATGAACAAGCGGTTCGCCGCGATGCGGGAAGATCTCTTCTACGCCGCGCGCCGAGCTGCCACACTTGAGGAGTTCAAGCGCAACGTGGCAATTCTCCGCGAGCAGAAGCAATACGAGTACGATCTGCGCAAGGCGCAGCGCACGCATCCTGATTCCGTGAGGCGGCCATGAAACTGGTCGACGCTTCCGAGACGGTGGCCGTGGTGGTGGCCGACGCCCTCGACGCCGAGGCGCCAGACCGCGTGGTCGCGCAACGGGTGCAGGCCGAAATTGATCGACGCGGTGCCGGGTATCCCTACCGGCGCGGCGTGCTGATGACCGACTACGCCTGGTTCGACACGCCGCTCTTTCACGCCGCGCCCACGATCGCGGTCGGTGGCCCGGGAGTGAACGGAGTGTCCGCGCGTTTCGGTCAGGATCTGCCGACAGTCTGGACTGCCGAGGATCGTTCCCTGATCCAGGCGGAGTATCGCGGTGCCGCGCCGCGCGTCACGCTCTGGGGGATGAACGCCGCCGCCACCGCTGAGGCGGCGGAGGTGTTCATCGCCCGGGGATGGCTGGACGAGTTTCTTGACCGCTGCTGGCGCTTTCGCGCCGGGACCTTCTCGTGATGCATTGTCGACGTCTCGCGGCGCTGCTGGCACTCGCACCGCTCGCGCTTTCAGCCCAGCAACCCAGGCGCGTTGTTCCGGCGGCATTCGCACCGATCACCACGGCGGTGGCGAAGGAACTGTCGGGTCCACGCGCGCTCGCCACGGTGGCGTTCGTGGAACAGTTCTATCGACTCCCTGGGAATCGTGGATTCGATGCCTCCATCGACACGGTCGCCGCGCTGCTCCGGCAGGCCGGGTATGTGGAAGAAGGGCAGGCGAAGCCGACGGATCGTCTCGTCTATCGGATTGAGTCTCGCCCGATGAAGGCGCCGGCGTGGTCTCCGCTGGGCGCGGCGTTGACGATCGTCGGTCAACAGGCACCCCTGCTCACGTGGGCGAGCAATCACAATATGCTGGCGTCCAATTCTTACTCGACCGCGCGTGGGGGAGAACGGTTGGCGGTGGTGGATGTCGGTGCAGGAGCCGACGCCGATTTCGCCAAGCATGACGTGAAAGGGAAGATTGTCTTCAGCGAAGGGAACGCACGCACCATCTTCACGCGCGCGATGCAGCGCGGTGCACGTGGCGTGCTCGCGCCCCAGAAATTACCGGCGTACAATCAGCAATCGAAGAACGTCACGGCAATTCAGTTCTCAGGAGTCTCGCGGGATACGTTGAATCAGGGCTTCCTGATCTACCTCTCCACCGCAGCACGCGATGGATTGCAGGCTGCGCTCGCGGTGGGCCCGGTGACCGCGCACGTGGACATCCAAACGGTCTTCGAGGATCGCCCGGAGCGAACGCTCGTCGCGGAGATCCGAGGCAGTGCTCGCCCGGACGA
>JAHECN010000041.1 GCA_024641735.1 Gemmatimonadota bacterium
CCAGCGCCAACAAGAGGCCGAGCGCCGGAGCGCCGATCGCGCCGATCCCGAGGGAACTCCAGAGCGTCGGCCCGATGGCACGGCCCAAGGGACCCGTCAGGTTGACGGGCAGCAGGGCAAGCGTCAGAAAGGCGCCAGCCACCAGGGCGAGCACGGCCCACAATTTCCGCCGGTTCTCACCGCTCATGCGTGCTCCACCGGCAGGGTCACCCGCCGATCCTGATAGGTGGGAACGATTGGACAGCTGTCGACCGCTGCCGCGGCGGCCAAATCCTGACCGAAGCCGAGGCGCACCAACTCACGCCCCGCCATGGAGAGGGCCAGGGCCCGATCAATGCGGTCCCCGTATCGGCGTACCAGATCAACGGAGACGATGGCGGAATCGTTCAATCCCTTGCGCGAACGACGTCCTCCCATGGAGGCGACGACGAGTCGCCCTGCCAGATAGGCGTCGTCCATGCCGAAGCCGTTTTCGCGACCCGCGCAGAGGATCACGACATCCCGACCCGTGGCGAGTGCGTCAGCAATCCTGATTCCCACCGCCGAAAGATTGACGCCAGCGGCCACCAAAACCTCGTGGGCTCCCGTGGTGGCCAGCAACGCCCGTGTCCCGTTCGTGGTCGTCATCACGAGGCTCTTCCCACCGACGCGCTCCGCCGTCATTTCCAACGGCGAGTTGCCGAGATCGAAGCCGGGAATCTTGACGCAGTGGCGTTCGCCGGCGAGCAGCAATTCACGGCGATCAAGGGCTTGGGCGAGTCGGGTGGCGTCGTCGGAGTCCGCCGCCACAATGACGGCGCGGGCACGATGATAGAGCGCGGTGACCATGCTCGTGGTGGCGCGGAGCACGTCCACCACCACCACTGTCCGCCCCGCCACGTCCGCCGGGACGAGCCCGAGCGGCGTGAAGGCGACATGGATGCTCATTCCGCTGGTGCGACCTCGGGGCGAAGCAGCTGAGGCTCACGCTCCAGGAACTTGGTGTCGATCTTCCCGGCGACGAAATCCGGGTGACGAATGACGCGCGCAAGGAACGGGATGGTGGTCGTGACGCCTTCCAGAATGAAGCAGTCCAGCGCCTGACCGAGCCGGACGAGTGCCTCATCGCGATCGCGTCCCCAGGCGATCAACTTGGCCAGCAGCGAGTCGTAATATGGCGGCACGGTGTAGCCGGCGTAAATGTGCGTGTCGACCCGGATGCCAGGGCCACCGGGCGGATGGTAGGCCGTGATCAAGCCAGGGCACGGCTGGAAATTTCGGTACGGATCTTCTGCATTGATCCGCACTTCAATGGCGTGTCCAACCAACGGCGTCGAGTCGAAGGAAAGCGGTGCGCCGGATGCGACCCGAATCTGTTCCTTCACGAGATCATGTCCGGTGACCATCTCGGTCACCGGGTGCTCAACCTGAATCCGCGTGTTCATTTCCATGAAATAGAACGAGCCATCTTCGTCGAGGAGGAACTCCACGGTGCCCGCGCCAGAATATCCAATCGCCGAAGCGAGCTGCACCGCAGCGGCGCCCATCCGCTCGCGCAGTTCGGGCGTCAGAGCAGGCGAGGGAGCCTCTTCGATGAGTTTCTGGTGACGCCGCTGCACCGAACAATCGCGTTCGCCGAGATGGATCACCTTGCCGTGCTTGTCGCCGATGATCTGAATTTCCACGTGGCGCGGCCGAGCAAGATACTTCTCGACGTAGACATCCCCGTTGCCGAATGCGGAGAGCGCCTCGTTGGTCGCCAAGGCAAAGAGCTGGGCAAACTGTTCGGCGTCAGTGGCGATCCGCATCCCCTTGCCCCCACCGCCGGCCGTGGCCTTGATGATGACCGGGAAGCCGATGCCTTCGGCGACCGCGAGCGCCTCATCGACGTCCTTCATGATGCCCGGCGAACCGGGTACGGTGGGAACATTGGCCTCGGCCGCGAGTCGACGCGCGGAGGCCTTGTCGCCCATCTGACGAATCTGCTCGCCGGTCGGTCCGATGAACGCGATATTGGACGCGACACAGGTCTCGGCGAACTCGGCGTTCTCGGCGAGGAAGCCGTAGCCCGGATGGATCGCGTCCGCGCCCGTCACTTCGGCGGCGGCGATCAAGTTCGGGATGCGGAGATAGGAGAGCCGCCCTTGAGGCGGCCCGATGCAGACGTCATCATCCGCGAAGCGCACATGCAACGACTCTCGATCGGCCTCGCTGTAGACGGCGACCGTGCGGATCCCGAGCTCGCGGCAGGCGCGAATGACCCGGAGTGCAATTTCGCCGCGATTGGCGACCATCACCTTACGAAACATCAGGGCACCAGGTCATTGAAAGTCCGGTCGGAGGCGGCACTGATGCCAGACACCCGGAGTGCGAACTCGCTCGGGCTCGTGGCGTTGTGCACCGCGTCTTCGTAGGTAATGACACCGTCCTGCAACCATCGCATCAGCGACTGGTCGAAGGACTGCATGCCGTAGGACACCCCGCCCTCGGCGATCAGGTCGGGAATGTTCAGCGCTTTTTGAATGTCGCGAATGTTGTCCGCGACCGCGGCGGAATTCACCAGAATCTCGACGGCCGGCACACGGCCATGCCCATCGGCGCGGGGCACCAAACGCATCGACACCACGGCGGCAAGCGCCGTCGAGAGGAGCATCCGGATTTCGCCGTGCTGGTGGGGTGGATAGAAGGAGAGAATGCGTGA
The DNA here is from genome assembly GCA_024641735.1 of Gemmatimonadota bacterium. GTDB lineage: Bacteria > Gemmatimonadota > Gemmatimonadetes > Gemmatimonadales > GWC2-71-9 > Palsa-1233. The sequence continues at coordinate 2,681 of JAHECN010000041.1, forward strand.
GACGCTCTGCGTCGCGTCCGTCGTGTGGATCGTGGAGAGCACCAAGTGGCCCGTGTCGGCCGCCTTCAGCGCCGTATCCATCGTTTCCGCGTCACGAATTTCGCCGATCAGAATGACATCGGGGTCTTGACGGAGCACGTGCCGGAGCGCCGCGCCGAAGGAGACCGTGTCGGAACCGACCTCACGCTGCGACACATTGGCGAGCTGGTCGCGGTGCAGGAATTCGATTGGATCTTCGACCGTGATGATGTTCACCCGGCGGGTCCGATTGATGTGCTCGATCACGGCGGCCAGCGTCGTCGACTTGCCGCTACCCGTAATGCCGGTCACCAGGATCAATCCGCGCGGCCGTGACGCGAGACTCTCGATCACCGCCGGGAGCTCGAGCTCCCGGATGGTGCGCACCTCGTAGGGGATCGACCGGAACGCGAACGCGACCGTGCCACGCTGTTGATACACGTTGGTCCGGAACCGTCCGATGCCGGGGACACCGATCCCGAAATCTGCTTCCTTCGTCTCGGTGAACGTGCGGACCTGCAGCGGCGTCATCAACGCATCCGCCAACGCCTTGAGGTCGTCGGGTCGCATGGGGGGACCCTTCAACATCTCCAGCCGACCATGGACACGGATTGTCGGAGGTCGACCGGCCTTCAGGAGCAGGTCAGAGGCCCCGCGTTGCACCATCTGCACGATGGCCTGACGAAAGTCGAAACTGCTGCTACCCTCCTCCCCATTCTCGGGAAGGAGGCCATCCGTCACGACTTCCGGCACGTCCTCAGCCATTGGGGTCCACACGGAAGAGCACTTGGCCATACTCCACCGGCGAGGCGTCGTCGATGCAGACCTCGCGGACAACACCCGCCACTTCCGCCTCGATCTCGTTCATGATCTTCATCGCTTCAATGATGCAGACCGTCTGGCCAACGGTGACACGCGAGCCAACGCGGACGTAGGGCTCCGCCCCAGGCTCCGGCTGGGTATAGAGCGTCCCGACCATGGGAGACTTGATCTCCTTCTGACCGGAGGCCGCCGCAGGTGCGGCAGCAGGGGCAGCCGCCGGGGCGGTTGGCGCCGCGGCAGCCGCGACCGGCGGAGGTGCCGCGTGATAGGCCGGCTGCGCCCCTGCCGGCGCCGCCGTGGCGTGGCTGGTTCGGTTGATGACGACTCCAGTGCCAAAGAGGCCCTTGAGCTCGATCGATCCGATTTCGGGTTGCTCACGCAACAACTGCGCGAGGCGGCGCACGTCACGGAGGTCGATTCCCTTCAGGCCAGGCATCTTCTCCATGGCGCGGGCGAGTTCCTGCATGTCGTCTGGTTTCATACGCGGGTCAGATACTTGTCCTCGCGCCTGTCGACGCGAATGAGGGTCCCGGGCTCGATGAAAAGCGGCACTTGCACGACAGCGCCAGTTTCGAGTCGGGCGGGCTTGGTCCCACCGGTCGCGGTATCGCCGCGGATCCCCGGATCAGTCTCGACAATCTGCAATTCCACAAACATCGGCAGTTCGATCAGAATCACCTCCTCATCATTGACGAGGCCAGTGCATTCCATGCCTTCCTTGAGATACTTGAGTTGGTCGTCGCCGATCAACTGCGGCGAGATGGGTATGTCATCATACGACTGCAAGTCCATGAAATGGAAGAGGTCGCCGTTCCGATAGGAGTAGGTCATCGGGCGCCGGTTCAACTCGACCTCCGTAAACCGCTCGCCTGAGGGGAAGGTGCGCTCCACGACTGCCCCGGTCCGGACATTCCGGAGCTTGGTGCGGACGAAGGCACTCCCCTTCCCTGGCTTGACGTGCTGGAAGTAAACCACCTGCATCAACTTGCCGTCCTGCTCCAGCACCAATCCGTTGCGGATGTCCGCAGTGCTCGCCACGCCGTCTCCTGCCGCTAAATCAGATCACGATGAGTTCGGTGCGGCCATCACTCAGGAGCTCCGGACCGTCTGGCCTCAGCCAGACATCGTCCTCCAAGCGGACCCCACCCCAGCTTGGAAGATAGATCCCCGGCTCGATCGTGACCACCGCCCCGGCCGGCAGAGGCTGATCTGCTGTCGAGGCAAGTCGCGGTGCTTCATGAACTTCGAGTCCGATCCCGTGCCCCAGCGAGTGCCCAAAGGCCTCGCCATACCCCGCTTCCCCGATCCCCGTGCGGGCCAGCGCATCCGCGTCGCAACCCGGCATTCCGGCCCGGACCCCCTCGCGAGCACGCCGCTGGGCGTCCGCGACCAGTCCGTAGATCCGCTGTTGGCGTTCGTCCGCCGGCGCCCCAACCACCACGGTCCGCGTGATATCCGAGCAGTATCCGTCGACGATCGCGCCGTAGTCGATCAGCAGGAATTCCCCACGCCCAATCACCCGCGTAGAGGTCCGAGCGTGTGGCAAGGCGGAACGAGGGCCCGATGCCACAATCGTCTCGAAGGGATGCCACTCGCTGCCACGACTCCGTAGAGCTCCCTCCAGCCGCGTCGCGACGTCGAGCTCCCGCTCACCCACCCGAATGGTCGGGAGGACCTCCGCGAGGGCCTCGTGCGCCAGCGCAGCCGCGGAGCGGATCGCCGCGACTTCCTCGGGATCCTTGACCTGCCGGTAGTGCTCCACCAAGTCGATCGTCCCACGCAGCCGACCTCGGCAGGCCGCCTCAAGTCGCTCATGCTCCCGGACCGTGGTGACTTGGGCTTCGAATCCGAGGGAGGCCGGCGCGCGTCGATCCAGCTCCTTCGTCAAGCGATTCCAGATCGACGCACGTTCGATCACCACCTCCGCCGCCGCGCCGGCTTCCTGCGGCGCCTGCGTCGCGTACCGAAAATCGGTGAGCAGCAGCGTGTTCGACGGGGTCAGGAGCACCAGCCCCGCGGAGCCGGTGAACCCGGTCAGCCAACGGATATTGGGGAGGTGGGTCACCACCAGCGCTTCCAGCCCCTCCGAGACCAGCGCGGCACGCACCGCCTCTTGGCGGGCGCCCCGGCGGTCAGCCATCCCGAAGTACGCCGGCCAACGCGTCCAACGCGAGGAGATATCCCCGCGCCCCGAGGCCGCTGATCATTCCAATCGCCAAATCGGCGGTCAGGGAATGATGCCGAGCGGCCTCGCGCCGGTACAGGTTCGAGAGATGGACTTCGATGAAGGGGATCGGCGCTGCCAGAAATGCGTCCCGGATCGCGAGCGAGGTGTGGGTGTAGGCTCCCAGATTCACGATCGCGCCTTCACACCGACTCGCCAGTCCCTGGACCAGATCGACGAGCTCGCCCTCATGATTGGATTGGATCCACTCGATGGTCACGCCGAGCGTGGCAGCCGATTCGCGCACCTGCGTCTCCAGCGCCGCGAGTGTCGTGACGCCATAGATCGACGGTTCACGCTGACCGAGCAGGTTCAGGTTGGGCCCATTGATGACCGCGATCCGCATCAGCGACCGAGCCCGCGCAGCCAATCCTGGAATGCCGCGAAGTCAGCAGTGTCACGCGCGGCCGGAAGGGGTGCCTCATAGAAGGCGTCGAAGCCAGCTTCGCGCGCTGGGGTGGCCGGTGCGGCGGCGGCAACGGCCGCCAGCCATTCCCCAAGGGCTTTCCCCCCGCTTGCGGCCGCATCGTATGGGCGCGGTCGGTGCGCGGACAGCTCGGCATCCAGACGCTCCGCACGTTGCCGGAACTCGGACCGCTCAGGATGGCGTTCAGCGAGCGCCCGAAAGGCATCAGCCGCCCGGTCGACGTGCCCCTGTGCCTCATAGAGATTGGCCAACGACTCCGTCACCAGCTCAGGGGCGTCTGGATCCGGGAAGAGGTCGTCCTCCTCCCATTGAGCATCCGGGTCCCAGGCATCCTCGGTGCCCAAATCCGGCTCCTCATCCTGAGCGGAGCTTTGCGTCGGGGTGCCCGCATCGAGGCTGTCGGGTTGATCAGGGTCAGCGGCTGGCGCAGAATCGGCGGCCACTTCCGCGACCAAGGCCCAGGCCCGAGCCGCCCCGTCCGCCCCTCCGGCGGTCGCGAGCGCGGCCAACTCCTCCAGGACGACCGGATGGGTCGGGTCCACCCCCAACGCGCGCTGGAGGGTCGCCTCCGCCCCGTCAGAGTCCCCCTGCGCCGCTCGGACCCGCGCCAGGGCGATCAGACCGGGGATGAGCTCCGGGTGCCGGGTGAGACCGACCACGGCCACGGCCTCGGCTTCCGAGAGCGCGCCGCACTTGCGCAGACCGTCGGCAAGGGCGGCAAAAGCGGTTCCCTCCGGGGCGTCAGACCACCGGGCGGCGAGATGGGTCAGTTCAGGGCTATGGGTCATCCGGTCCATCAGTAGAAGATGATATGGCCAAGCTGGCAAGAGTAGCGTCCCATGCGTTTCCGTCAAGCTAACGCCAACGCTTGAGGTTCCCCCCTCTCCAACCTAGCTTTCCGGGTTGTTTCCTCTTCAGTCGGAGCTGGTTGACAGCCTATGATGCAAGCCTTTCGCAACGCCGCCAAGCCGGTCGTACTCCTTATCACGGTCACCTTCCTGCTCTGGATGATCGTCGATCTGAGCGGAATTTCCGGCAGTGGTGGGATCCTGTCCAATACGTCGGTCGGGTCGGTCAACGGCCAGTCCATCGATTCGCGGATCTACCAGAACGCGGTCCAGAACGCCGTCACCCAGCGCGGTGGTGGACTCGGGATGGAAGAACTTGAGCAAGTCCGCAACGACGTCTGGGAGCAGTTCATCCAGAACGTCTCGTTGACCAGTGAGATGAAGCGCCGCTCGATCACGGTCACCGCCGAAGAGATTGCCGACGCCCTGCGGAACGTCCCGCCCGACGAGGTGCGCACGGCACCCGATTTCCAGACCAATGGCGCCTTCGACATGTCGAAGTACCAGCTCTGGCTCTCGTCACCCATCGGGCAGCAGTTCATCCCGCAGCTGGAAGCGCAGTATCGCGAAGAGTTGATGCGCCGGAAGTTGCTCGTTGCGGTCACGGCCGACGTCTACCTCTCCGATGCCGCCCTCTGGGAGCGCTTCCGGGATCAGAAGGAACAGGCGCGGATCGACCTCACCGCGCTGGTGGGACAGAGCCTGATTTCCGATACGGCCGTCACGGTGACGCCCGCAGAGGTGGAGGCCTATTACGCCGCGAACAAGAAGGAGTTCGAGCGCCCACGTTCGGCCTTCATGAGTTTCGTCATGGTCCCACGGGGCATCGACGCGAGTGATTCGGCCGCGGCACGTGCCCGGGTGGCATCGGTGCGCGAGGAACTCGTCGCTGGCGCGCCGTTCGACGAAGTGGCTCGCCGTGAGTCGAGTGATGAGGGGAGCGCCACCAAGGGCGGCGACCTCGGCACCTTCGCTCGCGGTGCCATGGTGCCTGCCTTTGATGCGGCAGCGTTCTCGTTGCCGATCGGCACGCTGAGCCAGCCGATCGAGACAAGCTTCGGCTACCACCTGATCGAAGTCACCGCGCGGACGGCTGATTCGGTTACCGCCAGGCACATCCTGATTCCATTTGAACTTGCCGGTGCACACCGCGATCTGGTCGACGCGCAATCCGACTCGCTCGAGAGCCTCGGCGCCGAGCGCCTGAACGCCGCGGCGCTCGACACCGTTGCACGCGTGTTGCGCCTCCCGATTGGACAGACTGGCCCGGTCCAGGAAGGGAGCCGGGTGCTCCTCGGCCCCTACGCTGTGCCGGACGCCACGGTCTGGGCGATGCGAGCACAGAAGGGAGAAACCTCCCCCGTGATCGAAACGGATAACGCGTCTTACCTGTTCCGTCTCGATTCGCTTGCAGAGGCAGGGACTCCAGCGCTTGAGCAGATCCGTGGTGTCGTGGAGCGCTCGGCGCGCGAACAGAAGAAGAATGAGAAGGCGATGGAGCTGGCCAAGGCGCTGGTGGCGCGCGTCAAAGCAGGGACGTCGCTCGCTGCGGCCTCCACTGCGATGGGGCTGTCACACCGCGAATTCCCTCCCTTCGCGCGCGTCTCGCCACCGCTCAGCAACGCCAAGTTGGTCGGCGCGATCTTCGGCTTGTCGGATGGGCAGACCAGCGATGTGATCTCCACCGACGAAGGCCTGTATGTGGTGCACATGGTGCAGCGCTTGCCGGCGGACTCCTTGGAGTTCGAGGGCAAGAAGGACCAGCTGCGCGCCGAGGCGGTCCAGGGGATGCGTCAGGAACGCATCCGGCAGTACCTGGCGTCGCTCCGATCCGCCGCGAAGGTGGTGGATCGTCGTGCCACCCTCTTCAAGACCAACGCCCAGATTGAAGCCGCGGCACCGACCCAGCCAGGTGCGCCAAGCCGCTAGGACGTTTCAGTCGCACAAGGAAAGCGGGGCGCCGGAGTCAGTGACTCCGGCGCCCCGCTCGTTTGGTGTCCAGAAGCGGTCGTTACTGCGAGAGGCGCTTGGGCTCTCCGCCGGTCGGTGCCTCGTCCTTGCCATCGAGCACGCGACGGGTCGCGCTGTCATCCTGTGACTGCTCCAGCACCGAGTCCTTGGTGTCCTTGAAGGAGCGCTGGAATTCGCGTATCCCTTTCCCCATCGACGAACCAATCTCCGGAAGCCGCTTCGCTCCAAAAAAGAGCAGTACGACGACCATGATGATCATGATCTCGGTGAAACCGAGGTTGCCAAACATCAGGGACTCCTAGTCAGAAGAGCGATCGGGCGCCATAGTAGGCTAACGCCACACCTATGAGGCTGAGAACAGTCACATGGAGGCCCAATGGGCCAAGCGTGAACGATACCACAAGGAGATCCACCGAGACAGGCCCCATCGTGGGAGTGACAGCAGCCGTGAAGAAGCTCCGTGCGGCACTCTCGGGCAGGAATCGTTCCAGCAGGGACGCCAAGAGCCCACCGGTCACAAAGCCCGCGGCGAGGACGCCAAGATAGAAACGGGGTCGACGTGGTCCGGAAGCCATCAGCGTCTCCGATCGAGGATGTAGCCGAGCGATGCGCGCAGTGTTTCCCGCGCGGGGGAGTCGGGGAGGACGGATAGCTCCTCTTCCGCCTCACCAATCAACTGTTGTGCCCGCCCCATGGCATAGTCGAGGCCGCCATGTGTGCGCACGGCCTCGATCACCGACGCGATGGCCTGTTCCCCGGGCTCGGGATCCCGCATCAAGGCTTCCAGCGCTCGCCGTTCCCCCGGTGTGAGCTTGGGCAGGGCATGGATCAGCGGGAGCGTCACCTTGTGTTCGCGCAGGTCGAGCCCCGACGGCTTGCCGGTCATCGCCTCGTCGGCGGTGTAGTCGAGCAGGTCGTCGGTGATCTGAAACGCCATGCCAAGCTTTTCGCCGAACGACGCGAGTGCGCTCCGATACGGGAGCTCAGCGTGAAGCGCGCCGACCTCGCAGGCACCGGACATCAGGGAGGCGGTCTTCGCGCTGATCAGGAGATCGTATTGCTCTTCGGTGAAGGCGAGCGGGTCGTGGGCGAGGAGTTGTCGCATCTCGCCCACCGTCATGGCCGTCGTCACGCGCGAGAGGATACGCAGGGCATCGAGATTCCCGAGGCGGACCAACTCAACCACCGCGCGCGAGTAGAGGAAGTCCCCCATGATCACCGACACCTGATGCGAGAACAGGGCGTTGATCGTCGGCATGCCGCGGCGCAGGGTCGAGTGATCGACGGCGTCGTCATGCACCAGCGTGGCGAGGTGGATCACTTCGATCACGGCCGCCAAGGTGGCCGCATTCTGGCGGGGCCCGCCCGTGGCCTGATCGGCCAAGAGCACCAACGTCGGTCGGAACATCTTGCCGCGCATCTGGAGGAGGTGTTCATTCGCCTCGCTGATGAGCGGGAGGTCCTCTTCGATCATGCGGCGCATCTCGGCCGTCACATCTTCGAGCCGCGCGAGGACCGGGGCCTGCAAGTCGGCAAGGGTCGTGGCCCCAAGCTGCGGCAACGTCACGACGAGTGCTCCGAAGCGAGCTGAACGATCCGGTCCGCCGCGTCCATGAAGCCAACATCGACGGCAAGCACGCGCTCGTAGCAACCGCGCGCGCCATCACCCTTCCCCTGCGCCTCCAGTGCGCGACCGAGCCAGTAGAGCACGCCGATCTTTTCAGCGTCGTCCTCCGGCCCACGTTCCACACTGCGAAGCACCGCTTCTGCCACGGGCGGCATTCCCTTTTCCAGGAAGGTCGCGCCGAGCGCCTCGGCGGTACGGAGACGGCCCTCCGTTGCGCGAAGTGCCTTCTGGAAGGAATTGACCGCCTCATCCAGCAGTCCCATCTCCTTGAAGGCGATGCCGAGGTCGTAGTGGGCCTGATAATCCTCGACCGCGACATTCTGGTCGAGGGCACGCTTGAACTCCGCCAACGCCTCTCGGAAAGTTTCGTCCTCATCCGCGGAAATCGCCGTGGTCTCGGTGCGCATCCGCGTTGAACGCGGTCCCGCATCGTCGATCACCATGGCACCGAAATCAATGAAGCCTTCGGGGACCCCGGGCGAGTCGCTCTCGGGCATCATCGCCCGCAGCGCCGCCCGGGCACCGGGATGGTGTTCATCCAACTCCAACAAGCGCCGATAGACCGCGGTTGCCTTCTCCGTGCTCCCTGCCCGCACCAGCGCATCGCCCAGCGCCAGATACGATTCACAGAGACGCGCTTTGTCCTGCATGCGCGCCGCGGTCTCGACCCGCGCCTGATAGCGATCAATCGCCTGCGGCTCGGCCTGGACCAACTCCCCCCCAACCTGCCACGCATGCAACCATTCCTCAGCCTCGTGGTAGAGCACCAGGGCACGTTCGAGTCCGGCAATCCCGCCGGCGCGATCGCCCTGTTCCAGCAGCGCCTGCGCTCGCACGCGTTGACCGAGCGGGTCATTCGGGTCTGCTGGTGGGGGCGGCTCCACGGGTGGCGCTGCAGGCTCTTCGGTCCCCGTGGGCAGACCAAGATCGATCAGGACGACGTTCTCGTTGGTCGTGGCGATCGTCGGGATGGGTTCGGTCGGCGGCGTGAACTCACGCGACTCGAGTCCATCAATCCGGATGGTCGGGATGCCACTCGTCGCGCCGTCCGCGATACCCGTATCAAAACCTTCGAGGTGCTGCGTCTCACCGACCGACGCTGCAGTCCGTTCCACGTCGACCAAACCCTCGACCGCTCCGAGCTCGACGGCCGGCACCTCGCTGCCCGAGGCCGTTGGTTCCAAGCCGGACATGCCGCCAGCGATGGTGCCGCGCTCGAGCTCGATGCCACTCAGGTCCGTCGGCTCAATCCGCAGTGGTGCCGAGTCTGTCGGCGGAGGCCGAACGGCCTCTTCGCTCGGTCCGGTGTCGATGAAGACCAACCGCTGTCCCCGATCGCCGCGCGACTGATCCTCCGGCTGCACCTCGGCTTCACCCTCTTCACGGCCAAGCAGTTCGTCGACCACACTGCGCAAGTCTGGCCAGCCAGCAAAGTCCTCCCCAAAGTCGGCCAGCGCCTCATCACAGGCCTCGACCTGACCCACGGTATACATCCGGTCGCGGTAGGCTGTGAGGTTGGTGCGCACTTCGAACAGCATCTGCTTGCGGGCCTGAAAGGTCGCCAAGTCGAGATAGGTTCGAATGCGACTGGGCTCGAGGCGGAGAATTTTGGCACAGAGCGCGATCGCATTGTTGGTGAGGCCATGCTCGCCATAACGAATCGCCGCTTGATCCCACGCCTCGCACGCCGCGCGATCATTGCCAAGACGATGCTCGAGATCCCCGATGCGGTTGAAGAGCGAGGGGTCCCCGCCCTCACTGCCCCCCTCGACCTCGCGGACCGCCTGACGATACAGCTCAATCGCCTCGCGCCATTCTTCGCGTTGCTCATGTTGGCGTGCGGCGACTTTGAGCTTGTCAAGCGTCATGGGGAACCGGGGTCAAAGGGTGGCTCAAGTGATGACGGGACTTGGGCTTGAAGCTAGGCCCCGCGCGGGTCGGGGGCAAGCGCGGGGGCAGATGGGTGGGCGCCTATTCAGGCGCCCGCAGGAGTTCCGGATTGCCAGGATCGGACTGGAACGCCCAATCTACCAGCACATAACTGCTCCCGGCGTACACGACGCGCAGCGCTCCGAAGCGCTTGAAACCGTCTGACCCACGCATTTGCACGACATATCCCCATCCCGCGACCGCCTCAATCCCACTCGTGGCATATCCGGTAACCGGAGCCAGGTCGATGTCGGTCAGGGAGCCAATTGGCCGGTCCCCGTAGAGCGCAATGTCCACCCCCGCCCGGCTGGGAGTGAGGTAGAGTCGACCGGCCCCATCACGCTCGAGCACGAAATCCACTACACCATTCCCAGACATGACCAACCCGAGTTCACTCCTGGTTGCCCAACCATCCCCATTGTAGTCCGACCAGAACCGGAATCCTGAGCGTGTCACGTCCGCCTGCCTGGCGTAAATCGCCACGGCCGTGGCCTCATAGCGCGGAGTATCAAATCGGATAGGGGAGCGCTGGGACTCCAGGCCGCTCGTGCTCTCTGCGGTCACCGAAAAGCAGCGCGGCGCACCGTTGGTCAGCGCCCCCACCACGAACTCCGGTGCCACGGTCGTCCCCTCAGCCTCCCAGGTCCCCAGGCACCGATCCCCATCGAGGTCGTACGGCCGCGAGTAGATCCGGTACCACCGGAAGAACTGCGGATAGGTCAGATAGGGAGTATCGGCCCATCGGAGCGCGATTGCACCGTCCAGACTCGTTGAGGTGAGGGAGGCTGGAGCTGGCAGCACCGTCTCCTCAGGAAGGACGTAGAGCTGCTGGCACCCGGTGAGCAGGATGGCGGTGGCGGAGAGTGCAAGTGAAATGAAGCGGACCACGACGTACTCCAGAAAGAGTCGCCATGGAGAGTGGCAGGCCCCGTGCCGCGCACGAAGGCCGATGTTCCGGCATCGATGGACCAGCACTGTCCCCCTGAGAGGACACGGTGTCCCCCAGAGAGGACACTCTTCAGGGCTGCAGCGTGGTCTGGTTGTAGTCGAACTTCAGGTCGGGCAAGGAGAGCAGATACACCGAGAAAAAGAGCGCGTAGTTCCCATTGGCGCTCTTGACGAAGTTGAACTGCGCCCGCCAGTCATGAAGATCTCGGGTCAGCTGCAAGCGCTGCGATTCGAAGCGACCGAGTGTCGCATTGTACTGGGTGGACCAGGAAACACTCCAGAACGCCGTCGGGGAGAACGAGGTGTTCAGGCCGATGCTGCTCTGTGCCTCGCGCGCGCCAGGCAGCAGAATGGGGATACTCCCGAATGGGTCGTTCGGATCGACCGGATCGACGACCGTCAACCCGCCGTTGGGACGCTGCCGCGAAAAGGACCATGTCAGACTTGCTGAGAGGCCACGACCTGCCGTCGGCGCCATCGCGTTCATGGAGGAGAAGTTCCCCGGCCGAAAACTGGGCGAGACGGGGGGAGTCATCGGGACCGGACGATTGGCAGTCAACCCGCGTTCCTTCGTCGCCAACCCGAAGAGTGCCCCGATCGATCGGAAGGTCGCGGAGGAAAGCGAAAGGTTGGCCTGCACATTCGACAAGAACGGCTTGAGCTTCGCGGTATCTGTCCCGACCCGCCCCTCCCACAGGTCGTGCGTCACCGACAATTGAAAGCCCTGCAGCAATCCGCTCGAGAAGGAGTTGGTCAGCGCAGGCGTCACCCACCCGGTGCGGCCCTCTTCCTTGGCCTGCTCGAAGTCATACGCGACTGCCGATGTACTGAGGTTGAGCAAGACCACCTTGGTTTGCGACAGGGGGTTGGTGCTGGTGTCATCGGCTTCCCGACGCAACTTGATCTCGAGGTTCTGCACCAGCCCCACCGAGGCCGTCGAAGTCGCCGGCGTCTCCGCTCGGAGACCGGTGATGCCGGATGTCGACAGCGCATCGATGTAGGCCTGCGCCAGCGTGGCCTTGGGCGAGTGACGAAGCGTGAACTGCGGACTCAACTTGTACCGCATCGCCTCGGCGGGACCCACTGCCCGCTTGAGAAAGCCATAGAAGTTCGGGTTTGCCGTGAGCCCGAACTGCGGCTTCTTCCCCTGTGCGACCCACCGTCCGTTGCTCCCAGGGCTCCGGACCAGCAATGGGCCGGTGGTGATGTTTGTGACGCCCACGGACGGCGTCAGGTTCCAGCTGGATTTGAAGAGCTGCGGCAGTTCGAACCCGGTATCCCAGTCGATACCGCTGTAGAAATCTCCGCCACGGACGGTGCTCAACGTGATGGAGTCGCCCTCTTCCGGTGTGTCGAGATTGGGCACGGTCGTCCGCACGACGCGCCGCGCGTTCGTCACCTGGTCGAACGCCTTCAGCGTGTTGCGCCAATTCCATCCGCCGATGTTGATCGGCGTCGCGATCGAGAGATTCGTGTTCCGAGTGCTCCCGGTCGCGACGAGTGAGTCACGCCCTGACGGGTCAAGCAGCGGCAGCGTCGGCAAAGGCGTCTTGAAGGTCGTGGCATTGGTCAGCGTCAGCGCCGGCGACCACGTGGCCGGCCCGATACGCAACTGCGCCGGGGTGATCGCGAGGCTCGGCAAGGTCATCGTGCCGCTGCCGTCGTTGACCGACTGCCGGCGCGTGGCACCAAGATTCAGCGTCCCCCACCGATAGCGCTTGGTGAAGTTGGCATCGCTGCTGATGTCCTGTGTCGTCAGCAGAGGGTCCACCGAATTCCCCTGCAACACGCGCGAATTGCTCGAGAAATTGGCGCTCAGATTGAGCGTGGTCGCCGCACTGAACGCCTGCTGGTGATTCCACCGCAACGAGAGCGCGGTCTCCCCATCCGACTGCCGCTGCTGACTGAACCCGAGACCACCCTGCACGAAGCGATCGAGCCAACGATAGCGCACTTCCGCGCCATACTCGATGTAGCGATTGGCGAACCAGTCGAATCGCCCCGTGACATCGAGGTAGGCATTGGGGGCCCAGTAGTACCCGATGTTCGTCACCTGACGATTGTAGGTGCGCGTCGGTCGTACGATGTCGTTGATGCCAAATTGCGGAATCAGAATGCCGGAGCGCCGCCCTGCCTTGGTATCCTGGAAGAGGAAGGGGAGCCACATGATCGGGACATCACGCACGTAGAGCACAGCAGGTCGTGCGACCAGCACCGACTGCGAGACCCACTTCACCTGCCCCGCCTCGAAATGAAAGTGGGAGATGGGCAGATCGCAGGTGGTGAACTCACTGCTGCCGGCCCACAAGCGTTTGGCCGTCGAGTCAACCTGAAGATTGCCTCGCACAAACCAGCTGGCGCCGAGTTCATCAAACGTCGTGAAGGCATCCGAGAGCATCACCTTTTCTTCACAGGTATCGAAGGTGATGGTTCGCCCGATCAAGATGTCCGTGCCTTGAAAGAGCTTCGGCTCCCCCCTGGCAAAGACGGAGCAGCGCGCGTCATCGTAGCGGATCGCGTCGGCTTCGAGCGTGGCAGAGTCGCGCACGGTGGCCGCGCGGCCCTGGAGGTCGATCCAACTGGAATCGGCCACGAGCCGCGCCGAATCGCCCCGGTACCGGGTGATGGCAAAGCCCTCCCGATCGAGGAGGGCCTGCATGACGGAATCCGGTGGGACGAAGAGGCGAGTGGGTGCGGTTGGCAGACCGAGGCGTTTTGCCGTCGCCGAATCCACGGTCCGCCCACCTGGCACACGCCCGCGCCCCAGTGTGTCCGGCGGGCGCGCCTGCCCGATGCTTCCCTGTCCCTGCCCGCGGATGACTTGTGCGCTCAGTCCGGTCGGCGCCCCGAGCATGCCCGCCGCCAGCAGTAGCAGCACGACCGTGTTGATGGTCTTCGGTTTGCGCTGCGCGACATAGGCGCCGAGCACACCGATTTCGTACAGCAGGAGCAACGGGATGGTGAAGAGCATCATCGCCAGCGGGTCACTGCCCGGCGAGAGGAACGCGCCTGCCACGAACGAGAGCACGATCGCATAGCGGCGAAAGGCATGATATCGCTTGGCATCCATCACGCCGAGGGCGGCGAGAACGATCATGAGCAATGGCAGCTCGAAGCACAACCCGAGCGCAAGCACCATGTTCAGGATGAAGCCGAAATAGAAATCAAAGGTGATCTGGTTGACGAAGGTATCGGCTTGCCACGTCAGGAGGAACTTGAGTGTCATCGGTACGACATACGTCCAACAGAGCCACGCGCCGGTCAGAAAGAGCCCCAACCCTGCGATCA
>JAHECN010000182.1 GCA_024641735.1 Gemmatimonadota bacterium
GTTCTGAATCGTGCCGGAGAGCTGGGTGTGCGGCACGCCCTGCTCCTCACCCACCACGATGTACATCGCCAGCAGGATCGCCGCCGTCGCGTTGATCGTCATCGACGTCGAGACGCGGTCGAGCGGGATCTCGTGGAAGAGGAGCTTCAGATCCTCGACGGTGTCGATCGCCACACCTACTCGGCCGACCTCTCCCGAGGCCATCGGGTGATCGGAGTCGTACCCCATCTGCGTGGGAAGATCGAAGGCAGTCGAGAGACCCGTCTGGCCTGCGTCCAAGAGCGCGCGGAAGCGCAGGTTGGTCGCAGCGGCAGTCCCGAAGCCCGCGTACTGCCGCATCGTCCACGGCCGCTTGGTGTACATCTCCGCGTAGGGGCCGCGCGTGAAGGGAAATGCGCCCGGCTCCCCCACATCGCGGGCCGCATCGCCCTTCCAGTCCGCTGGCCGCGCGATTGGCGGCGCGTCAACACGCAGGCGGTCGGTCACGCGCCATCCTCGCTCTCGGCGATCACCATGCTGACGTAGCCGACATCGTCGGCGCCGCCGATGACCAACGCCGTGCGCTCATGCAGCGCGGTCGGCACGATGTCGAGGATACGGCGCCGGCCATCGGTCGCGGCCCCACCCGCGGCTTCCGCAATGAAGGCCATCGGGGCGCATTCGTAGAGAAGCCGCAACTTCCCCTTGGGGTTCTTGATGTCGCCCGGATACATGAAGACGCCGCCGGCAATGAGGTTGCGGTGAAAGTCCGCCACGAGTGCCCCGACGTAGCGCGAGTTCTTCCCCTTCATGCGGTCCGGATCGTCGCCGTGAAAGCCACGGACCGCCAACTGCACTCCCTTGGACCAGCGACCGAAGTTCGACTCGTTGACGCTGTAGTATTTGCCAGTACGCGGGGTCGACAGATTTTCGTGCGACAGCAGGAACTCACCAATCGTCGGGTCGAGGGTGAAGCCGTGCACTCCCTTCCCTGCCGAATAGACCATCATGACACTCGACCCATACAGGATGTACCCTGCTGCGACGATCGCGGTGCCTGGCTGCAGGACATCGCTGAGCTGCCCGGGGCCGGACGTTGTCACCCGCTTGTAGATCGAGAAGATGGTCCCCACCGAAGCGTTCACATCGATATTGGATGAGCCGTCCAGCGGATCGAAGAGAATGGCGTACTTGCCAGCCGGAACGCCTTCCGGGATGGGGATCAACTGCTCGTCCTCTTCCGAGCCCATGGCGCAGACGCGCCCCGTGTGGTTGAGCGCATCCTTCATCGTTTCGTTGGCAAAGACGTCGAGCTTCTGCTGCTCCTCATCCTGCACGTTCATGGCACCCGCCGCGCCGAGGATGTTGACCAGCCCGGCGCGCCGAATCTGCGCCGCGATCACCTTGGCAGCGAGGGCGATGTCATAGAGCAGGTTGGTGAGCTCACCCGTCGCTTCCGGATGGATGCGCTCTTGATTGAGGATGAAGCGCTCGAGGGTCGTGAACTGGGTGTGTGGGAGCACGTCGTCTCCTGCTGCCGCTCAATGGCCGGCGGTGAACGTCGTGGAGCCACGTGCCCCACGGACGGTAAATGTCTGTCCGTCACTCTCGACGGTAACCTGTCCCTCGCGATCTGTTCGCCAGATCCGTGCCCCGACGGCACGCAGCCGCGCGAGCGCCTCAGCTGTCGGGTGACCATACCGATTCCGTCCAACACTGACCACGGCGACTTGGGGCGTGGTTGTCGCGAGAAATCCCGTTCCCGACGCGGTCCGCGAGCCGTGGTGCCCCACCTTCAGCACATCCACGCCGCCGACCACGCCAGCGAGCGACTCCTCAGCGACAAGCCCGGCGTCACCCATCAGGAGCGCGGTGAAGCGGCCCCACGCGACCTCAAGGATGGCAGAATCCTCGTTGAGATCCTCGCCCGCCCTCGCCCAGTGCCGCGGCGGATGCAGGACACGAAACCGGACCCCGTCGATCTGCCATGCCATCCCTGCACTGACCGGCTGCCATCGGACTCCGCGTCGCGCGAGCTCCTCCAACCAGCGGTGGTAGCTCTGCTCGCTGACGGCCTCTCCCGGCTCCAGCGCCACGCCGATCTGCATCGCGGCCGTGATTGCCGCCGCTCCGCCGACGTGATCCCGGTGCGCGTGGGAAATGACCACCGCCTCGAGTCGCGTGACACCCTGGCGACGGAGCAGCGGAAGGATCACACGCTCACCGGCATCCCACCGTGCATCCGCCGGGCCAGCGTCGGCCAAGACCCAGTGCCCGCCAGGGGTCCGGATCAGCGCCGCGTCGCCCTGCCCCACATCCACGAAAACTAACGCCAGCCGACCGTCGCCGAGGACTGGGTGGCCTCGGGATTGGATCGCCAGAAGAAGCCACAGCGCCCCGGTGACGCCCCACCCCATGCGCCGGAGCGCCTCGGGCGCCGTGGAACGCCCATGCATCGCCCAGGCCGCGAGCAGGAGCGCGGCGGCCCATGGCAGCGCATCGGCAAGCCCACCGCCGCCTGCGACGGCAGCCCCAGGGAGCGCACTCCCCACGGCTGCCACGCGCTGCAGCGCGTCGAGCAGGAGTCCTCCCGACGCAGCAAATGCCGTGGCCGTCATCGGCAACAGCTGGAACAACAGCAGCGAGGCGAGGAGCGCTGGCACCAGTGCAGCGGCGAGGGGAACCGCGATGAGGTTGAGCAATATCCCGATCGGCGCCACCTGCCCGAACACGAACGCGGTCAGCGGTGCCGTCGCCACCATCGCACCGACCGAACCACTCAGCGCCCGGATCCACCCCGCCCGACCGATCGCCCGATCGCTCCACCGCGTGGCCGCGGTCAGCCCTCCCAAGGCGAGAATCGAGAGCCACGCCCCGACCGAGACGAGCGACGCCGGATTGGTGAGCAACACCACGCTTGCGCTGCTGGCGAGCAATGCGCTCGGAATGACCTGGCGCTGGCGCCATCTCGTAAACGCGAGCAGCACCGCCAGCGTGGCGGCGCGTGCCGCGGGAGGCGGCCACCCGAGGAACACGGCGTAGGCAATCGCCACGGCAGCAGCACCGAACTCCGCGCTGTGCCGAGGCACACCGAGCAATCGCAACCCAAGAAGCGCCCACGCGGCGAGGAGTCCGATATGGAACCCCGAGATGGCGAGCAGGTGCACCAGACCGGCCGACGCGAATCGCTGCCGAATCTCCGGCGCGAGCTCGCCACGCCAACCCACAATCAACGCCTCGACGAGTGGCGACTGCGTCCCGTAGAGCGACTCGCTCGTCTCAGCGATCCGATTCCGAAGCGCGGCTACGGCACTCCGCGAAGGACGCGCACGCTCGACCGATCGCACCAGCAGCATCCCCTGAGAGAATCCGAGTGCTCCCTCTCGAGGGAGCCATCGGGCCACGACCGAGGCCGTGTCGCCTGCCTGCACCTTGGCGATCGCGGGCCATCTGGCCATCACGGTCCCGTCGCACGCTTCGGGAAGGGTGACCCGACCACTCCCTGCCCCCGGATCCGTCAACACGACGGTGTAACGCTGCTCGCCCAGCGGGAGGTGGTCGGTACATCGCGTAGTTCGTGCCCGAAGTTCGAGGACGGAAGCCCCGAAACCCAGCAGCGCGGCGATCACCGCCATCCGCCACCAGTGCCGGCGAAGAATGATGGTCGCCGCCACGAGGACCATCGTGACGAGACGCGGATCCGAGAAATGCAAAAGGCCGGTCACGAGACCGGCCCCATAGGCAATCAGGAAGAGCAGTGCACCGCTTGGCGGACTCACCCCGGCGGCGGTGAGGGGTGATCGCGAGGGACCAGCGTGACTTGGCGGAGCCCTTCGAGCACTTGGACATCAATCGCGGTCCGATGCTGCGCGGAGTCGAGCGCCACTTCGGTCACGGCCTTTCCCTCCGCCGTCACGACGTACCGCGGCTGCAATCGATTCAGCGCGTAGACAATCACGTCATCGCGATGCCGCGGAGAATCGACGAATCCTGCGACCGACCCTTTGAGGCGGTCGTAGGCGTCGAAGACATGGCTCTCCATCACATTGATGATCATAGAACCGCCAGCGCAGGTTGCGCGAGTGTTGCGGTGAAGGTCGACCCCGTGGTTCCCGTGAGTCGCACCGAGTGGTAGCTGCCCACGGCATCCGTCGGCAGATCGACCAGGATGATGAGGTTCTGCCGCGATCGGCAGAGCATCAAGTCGCCACGCTTTGCGGGACGTTCCACCAAGACCTCATGGAACTCGCCCACGCGTCCGGCGTTCCGTCGCCGCGTCTGGGCCCGTGCCACGGCGATCAAGCGATCGAGCCGCTCGGAGGCCACCTCGTCTGGCACGTGATCCTTCATTCGGACCGCAGGCGTTGCCTCGCGCACCGAATACTTGAAGGTGTAGGCATCATCGAAGCTCGC
>JAHECN010000183.1 GCA_024641735.1 Gemmatimonadota bacterium
CTGGTGGAGCGAATCCCAGGTGGGCGGGAACGATTGATCCAACTCCGGACCTCCCACCGATTGGCCCCAAGCGTCCAGGCGTTGCTGCGGGCTGGGGCGGACTTCTGGCCTGCACTGCGAACCGAGCTGCGAAGCCTGGCGGCGACCGCTCCTGCAGGGGAACTACTGGCTGTCTCCATCGTTGGCCGGGCCAGCCGCCGAGAGGAGAAGCTGGGTGATCCACTCGACCTCCTCATCCTCACCGAGAGCGAGGATAGCGCGGAAGCGTGGGTGCGACGATACGGACTCTTGGCAGAAGGAATGCTCCGGCGATTCGGGGTCGCCGTTCGCCCCATCGGCTACGACCTTGCCTCGGCACGTAGGATGTGGGCGGCGAGGACGAAAGCTGCAGAGCGATCAGTCCTCGGCGGGGAATGGGTGCACGGCGCGGAAGTGGGCGAGCTGCTAAACAATCGTTAAGTAAATGCCATGTAGTGTGTTACGGCAATGTGATCACCGTTGACATTGTTGGGCCGCGTTTGACCCAATCCAACCCGCTCGCAAATTTTCGCTGAAAGTGTACATTGTTCACATATGAGCGATCCACAACTCGAAGACGCCGCGACTCGGGAGCACTACCACCACGGGGATTTGCCGGCAGCACTGATTCGGGCAGGAACCGAAATCCTGGAGCGCTTCGGTCTGGAGCAGTTCTCCCTCCGCACAGTCGCACGGCAAGTTGGGGTTTCTGCCAGCGCCCCATATCGGCACTTCGCTGACAGGCAGGCCCTCCTCCGGGCGATCGCGTCCGCGGGGTACCGGCACTTGGCAGGGGAGTTGTCGGAGCGGCAGCTTTCCGCGCCGAAGGCGGCCAGACATCTGTCGCGCTTCGCCACGAAGAACCCCGGTTGGTGGGACGTGATGGTCGGCGAGCGATCCGAAGCCGAGGGCGGGCTGGAAGAGTCCCGTGCGGAGTTGCTCGCGGAGTTGGTCGGGGCGGTGGAGCGAAGCCAGGGAATCAAGGATCCGGAGGCCACAATCCGGGAGGCTGTCGCCATCTGGGCGATCGTCGTGGGTGCGGCACGTCTGAAGACGGATGGGGCGATCGGGCTCTTGGAGGAGTGGATGGTCCCGTCGGCTCAAACGATCACCGAATCTCTGCTCAAGAGCCGGCTGCCCCGACCAATTGTCGGGCGACGCCCGTAATCGTCAGCGGCGCCGATCCCTCGGCCCGGTTGTTGACGATCAGGTAGGCTGGTACCCGAAGCTCGAGTGCAGCCCTCGCCAAATCAGCCAAATCCCCCCGTAGCTCTGGATTTTCGTCCTGAACATGGTCATAGGGGGCAAAGGACTCAACGGCCTTGGCGTAGGTGCGCCCGGGACGCAACAACGCGCGAGCGACCACGAAGTTAGCAGTGATTACATCGTCAAGAGCGAGTTGCTTCCCGATGGTCGGCATCCTGGTCCAGCTGTTGAAGAGGTGTGCCACACCGTGGGTTCTCAAGACGGCGAAGTACTCTGGGCAGAGATACTCTGCGTTCCGAAGTTCCACCGCGTAGGGTGCCCCCACCGGGAGCTGGGCGAAGAATCTATCAAGCCGGTCGGCAAAGCCCGCAGCATCAAGATTGGCTCCCCGGGAGATCGTCTGGAACTCAAAGACCAACGGGCCAAGGTGGGCGGGGAAGTGCTCCTGCATCGGTCCGAGCACTTCATTGACGAAAAGGTCAGCGTTCAGCCAGTCGGAGTTCAACTCGCCGTAATGGGTCCGATCGCGGGGGTTCGCATGGGTGTGAGCGGTGATCCGGTCCCACACCTTGCTGACGCAGCGGAAGCCATCGGGGAGTACCGCGGCATAGCTCGCGAGTGTTTTGGCGGAGGCGGGGGCGTAGAAGGTGGAATCAATCCCGACGGTCCGGAAAAGTGGCCACCGGGCGTACTCGCCGAGCATTCGGGCACCCGCGCCGGTGGCAGGGTAGGCCTTTTCGTAGATCAGCCCGGTCCATCCGGGGTAGGTCCACGACGAGGTGCCGAATCGGACCAGGTCAGGGACCTGAGTCGCGAGTTCAGTCACCTCATCGCGGGTTGGCCAGCTCGGATGGCTCAGGGCTTCGACTCGCGCACGAAGTTGAAGTCGAGCTCGAGGGTGATCGGGTCATCGACGCGAGCCACCACCGGCACGCGGGGGACGGCGATCCCGAACTCAGAGAAAGTGAAGGAAGTCTTTGCCGATCCGATTAGTCCCGCGGCATTGGCATCAGCCGTCACGGTCCATGTCGTGGGCTTGGTGATGCCCTTCAGCGTCAGGTCACCGACGAGCGTGAAGGTCAGCTTGCCCGATGTCGGGACCTTGGCCGGAAAGCCACGGAGTTCGGTGACGACCAGCATGGCGGTCGGGAACTTTGCCGTTTCGAGTGTGCGGCCCTGTACATAGCCGTCACGGCGGTCCTTGTCGGTCTTCAGCCCGGTCAAGTCGATGGTGATCTTGGAGTCGGCAGAGATCAGCTTCCCCGCCTTGTCCAGCGTAATGGACCCTGTGACCGCCGTGGTCTTGCCGACCACATCGTTTTCGATGGTATTGGCAGCCAGCAACTCACGGACCTGATAGCGGGCCTCGGTACCGGTGGGACTGAGGGTGTAGCGGCTTTGGGCGCTCACGGGAGCAACGGCAACGAGCAGGAGAAGGGCAGGGGCAAGACGATGCATGAAGCGAAAACTCCGATGTCGAGTAGAAGGGTCAAATAATCGTACGGGCTGGGTCACGTAGAAGTTGTCGGGGAACAGGGAACAGGGAACAGGGAACAGGGAACAGGGGACTCACCGGAATCCCCGCTGTCCCGTTCCCCGTTCCCCGTTTCCTGTCATTCGCGCCACCATCCGCTCCAATCGCTCCAGATGACTGATTGTCACGGTGATCGCGCCGAAGGACTCCTCCACGGTGCCACGAAAGATGAAGGGTCCTTGATCGAAGAGGACGTGGGAGCGTTCGCGATAGACACGCGGGAAGAGCACCGTCTCGATCAATCCGTGGCCGTCATCGAAGGTGGCGAACTGCATTGGCTCATGGGCGGCGGTGTGCACTGGCTTCCCGGTCGTGAACATGCCCGCCATCAGGACTCGGCGACCGACATGCTGTGCCAGATCCGAGCTCCGCACCAGTCGGAAACGACGCAGGGTGTCGGTGTGGAGTGCCATGGGATGGCAATCCAGGCAGAATCCCAGCAGGGCCCAGGCATCCTGACGCTTCCGGACCTCGGAATATTCGCGAAGCGCCGGGAGCGATTGGGCTTCCTCGAGGATGGTGCCGGTCGTGGCGACGAGCCGCCGGGAGGTGGACGTGTCAATCTCCCAGAGCAGTTGGGGACGCGTGTGCCCGTGCCGCACGGCATCCAACGCGCCGACCTTCACCAGCAGGCGCAGGTCGTCATTGGTGAGCGCGGTGCGTGTGCGCAACTCCTCGAGTGACGCGAATGCACCACCACGCTCCCGCTCCATCAGGAGCTCCTTTGCACCGCGTTGCGAGAGCCCTTTCACGAACATCAGCCCGACACGCATCGCGGTACCATGTCCGGTACAGCGCCAGGCACTCGCATTGACACACGGCGGCAGGATTTCCACTCCCATCCGCCGTGCCTCGGCGACATAGGCGAAGGAGCGATAGAAGCCGCCCTCGTTCGACAAGACTGCCGCAATGAACTCGGCCGGATGGTTGGCACGCAGGTAGGCACTCTGCTGGGCGACCTGGATGTAGGAGCAGGAGTGTCCCTTGCAAAAGGAGTATCCCGCAAAGGAGAGAATCATCTCCCAGACATTCTGGATGCTTGCCTCGTCTCGGTTGCGCGCCTGGGCACCGCGCACGAACTCCTCGAAGTAGGCCGCAAGCAGCTTGCCGGGACGCTTCTTGGAGAGTGCCTTGCGGAGGCCGTCCGCGGCAGACCAATCCAGCCCGGCAAACGCGTGGGCGACGTTGACGACGTCCTCCTGATAGACCATCACACCGAAGGTCTCCGCGAGCACTTCCCGGAGCGACGGATGCAGCGGCTCGTATTCCGCGCCGTAGAGACGCTCGAGGTACGATTGGATGAAGCGATTGGCTGCAGGGCGAATGATGCTGGTGTTGAGCACCAGCAGCTCGAAGCTCTCGGCCTGCGATTTCAGGTTGAGCATTCGGCTCGCCGGCGACTCGGTATAGAAGACGCCAAGCGTGTCACCGGTGCGGAAGAGGCGGCGAGTGGCGGGGTCATCACCGGCCTGCTGCGAGGTGTAGTCGAGCTGGACTCCCGTGTTGACGTGCACCATGGCGATGGCGTCGCGGATCACCGCCAGAGAGCGATTCCCCAGCAGGTCGATCTTCACGAGTCCGGCATCCTCCGCACCATCCTTCTCGAATTGGATCTGCGGCA
>JAHECN010000042.1 GCA_024641735.1 Gemmatimonadota bacterium
ACGGCCATCACGCCACCGGCGATGACCAGATTCTGTCGCACGATGGTGCGCGTCTTTCGGGCGAGTCCGATCACCCACGGGAGGCGCGCGAGATCGTCGCCCATCAAGGCGGCATCCGCCGTTTCCAGCGCCGCCGCCGTCCCCGCCCCACCCATCGCGATGCCGACCGTGGCGGCGGCGAGCGCGGGCGCATCATTCACCCCATCCCCCACCATCACGACACTCCCGTGGGCGGCCATCAGTGCTCGGATCTCGTCCACCTTCTGCTCTGGCAGGAGGCCGGCGCGCACCAGATCCACACCGACGTCGCGGCCGATGGCATCGCCGACGCCAGCATGATCGCCCGTGAGCATGACCAACGGGCGGAGCCCTTGGGCCCGGAGCGTCGTGAGCGTCTGTGCGACCGAGGCACGCGGTGGATCAAGGAGGCCGAGCACGCCGAGCCACCGCTCGCCATGGCGCACGATCATGACGCTGCGCCCGTTGCTCGTGAGCGCATCGACCTGCGCCGCCACATCAGCCGGGAGCGCAACCCCTGCTTCTTCCCAAATCCGCGCACTGCCAATCGAGGTCATGGTTCCTTCGACTTCGGCACGGACTCCGCGCGCAGTCAGGCTCTGCAGATCACCGGCCCGCGGCACGACGACCCCGTCCACCGCTGCGCGACGCACCACGGCCTGCGCCAGTGGATGTTGCGATCGTGCCTCCACGGCCGCCGCGATGCGCAGCAACTCCGTGGCGTCCACGCCGGCCGCAGGGGCGAGGTCGGTGACCTCCGGCCGGCCACTCGTCAGTGTCCCGGTCTTGTCGAATGCGACCGCACGGACGCTCGCCAACGCCTCCAGATGCGCGCCGCCCTTGATCAGCACACCGTGTTGTGCCGCTTTCGCAATTCCGGCAAGCATTGCCGCGGGTGCGCCGAGCGCGATCGCGCAGGGTGAGGCCGCGACCAACACGGTCATGCCCCGATAGAGCGAGTCACCCCAGGTCATCCACCCCATCAGGCCGGGTACGACAATCAACAGGATGTCCGCCACCACCACGGCCGGCACGAAGACCCGTTCGAAGCGTTCCGTGATCCGTTGGGTCGGCGCCTTCGCCGCCTGTGCTTCCTCGACCAATCGGATCACGCGGTCGAGCGTCCGATCACCCACCGCCCGCGTCGCGATGAACTCCAGCGCACCATCGCCGTTCACTGTGCCAGCGAACACCTCATCGCCCGGCCCCTTGTCGACCGGCACCGACTCGCCCGTGATCGGTGCTTGATCGACCGCAGAGCGACCCGCGTGCACGGTGCCATCGGCAGGGAGCCGCTCGGACGGCCGCACCACCAGCAGGTCGCCGACCCGGACCTGTTCAATCGGGATCTCAGTCTCGATGCCATCCCGCAGCAGTCGGGCACGCGAGGGCGCGAGATCCGCGAGACTTCGGATCGCCGAACGGGCCCTATCGAGCGCGTATTCCTCCAACGCATTGGCGAGCGCAAAGAGAAAGAGGAGAAAGGCGCCCTCGGCCCACGCCCCAACTGCGGCCGCGCCGATGGCGGCAACTACCATGAGAAAGTCGATATCGAGCAGAAGGCGACCGCGGCGGAGACCCGCGAACAAGTGGAGGACCGGGAGTCGACCACCGATCACGCCGACAAGCAGGTAGCCCGCCACCGCGGCTCCCGGCCCGAAGAGCATCGAGCGCTCGACGATCCAGCTCGTCACCAGCAGCAGACCGGCAATCAGCGCCCAGGCCAGCCCTTCGTGGCGCGCGAACAACTGGGCCAATCGGGAGGGTGCCCCGTCGCCATACAGCGTCCGGTCGAGCCAATTCCGTACCGTGGGCATCCCGCGATCTCCGTCCGACAGGGAAGGGGTGCCGAATTGTAGCACTGCCGGAGTCCCCCAGAGGGCCCTGATTAGCTTTACGGCATGATCCTCGACCTCCTTCCCGCCCTCGGCCCCGACTCCGGCGCAACCTCCGGCGTCACGACTGTCTTCATGATGCTCGCGGTCCTCGTGACCGCCGCGCGACTCGGTGGGTGGCTCGCCACCCGGGTTGGACAGCCGAGCGTCCTCGGCGAATTGATCGCGGGCATTCTTGTTGGACCGTCGCTCCTCGGGCTCGCTGACCCGGCGAATCCGTATCTCCACCTGATTGCCGAATTCGGCGTCGTGATCCTCCTGTTCGAGATCGGACTGCACACCGATCTGTCGTCACTCCTCAAGGTCGGCCCCGCCGCCCTGTCCGTCGGCTTGGTCGGTGTTGTCCTTCCCTTCGGTCTCGGGTACTTCACCGGCACCTGGCTCGGCCTCGAGACGCTCCCGGCCCTGATCTGCGGGGCTGCCTTGACTGCCACCTCGATTGGGATCTCCGCGCGCGTGCTTGGTGACCTTGGCAAGCTCAAGTCGCTGGAAGGGAGGACGGTCATTGGTGCCGCGGTGCTCGACGATGTCGTCGGCCTCATCATTCTGGCGGTCATTTCCACGATCGCGGCAGGCGGTCTGATCACCACGGCGAGTGTGGCGACGACCGCGGCAGCAGCTGTCGGCTTTCTGGTCGTGGCACTCCTGCTTGGACAGCTGGTGGCCCCCAAGCTCTTCACCGCCATCGCGCGCATCCCACTCACCGGGACGACCGGTGCGTTGGCGCTCGCCTTTGCGCTGGCACTCGCCGCCGGCGCCCAGATGGCCGGCTCCGCGCCGATCATTGGCGCCTTCGCGGCCGGACTCATTCTGCACCAGACGCCGCAGCGCGAGACGATCGAAGAAGCGACCAACATGTTGGGGTATTTCTTCGTCCCGATCTTCTTCGCGTCCGTTGGAGCAGCGGTGGATGTGCAGGCGCTGGTCCACCCCGATTCACTTCGGCTCGGTGGACTGCTGCTCGTGCTCGGCATCCTCACGAAGTTCGTGTCGGGGTACGCGCCATTCTGGGTCCCGATGCGTCATGCGCTCGTCGGAGCCGCGATGGTCCCGCGGGGCGAGGTCGGGTTGATCTTCGCGCAGATGGGGCTCGCGACGGGCGCACTCTCGCCGCAACTCTTCGGCGCGGTGATGATCATGGTGATCGGGACGACCTTCGTGACTCCGCCGTGGCTGGCGTGGCTCTCGGGGACGACACGGAAGGATATGCTGGCCAATGCCATCTCAGACGATCTGGATGGACTCGATGACTTGGTGTCAGGGGGGCGGTCCCATACCGGCAGTCACCCGACGCGCAACAGCGAACACTAGGAGGCGGGTGGCTCCTGGGTGGCGCGCAATAGTGTGCGCATCCGGATCGCGGCTTGCTCGATCTGCTGGAGACCGAACTTCACGTCCTCGTCCATCGGGTGATCGCCGAGCAGGAGAAGTTGGGTTTCGGCGAGCAAGGCGGCCAGCGGGTTGGCAAGGTCATGACGGAGCTTGGCGATCGCCTGTTCCTCCAGCATCTCCCCTCCTCAGCGTAGGAACGGTACCGGGACAAAGCTAAGCAGGAAGACCACGAGACAGGCGAGTCCTGTCCACCGTCCGGCCCTGAGCACCGGACGATCAGGAAGGACCACCGCCGGGTGCGTCCAGCGTCCCCCACCAATCGCAAACGTCAGCGCAACCCACAAGTACCACATCGGCGCCTGCTGAGCGAGCACAACCAACCCCACCACAGCCAGCAGGCTGATCGCCTTTTGATGCCGACCGACGAGTCCGTAGGCGACGTGGCCCCCATCCAATTGGGAGAGCGGCAGCAAATTCAGTCCGGTAATGAAGAGCCCCACCCACCCGGCGAACGCCTGGGATGAAAGCAGCACCGCGCCAGTCCCCGGCAAGAGCCAATCCCGCAGGGCGTGAGTCAGAATCGAATCGCCCAGAAAGATGGGGTGCCCGGCAAAGAGGATGAAGGAAGGGGCACCCGGCAGGGGCATCGCCACGCGCTGCGAGAGACCATACCCCCAGAGCATCACCCCAATCGCCACCACAAATCCCGCGAGGGGCCCTGCCGCCCCGACGTCGAGCAGCTGGCGCCGATCGTACACTGGGGAGCGGAGACGGATGTAGGCCCCCAGACCACCGATCGGGGAGAGGTTGGGCGGGACAGGAAGGAAGTAGGGGGGGGAGACGTCGATGGCGTAGCGGCGCGCGGTGAAATAGTGGCCAAGTTCGTGGACGAGGAGGATGAGCAGCAGCGGTGCCGCGAACTCCCATCCGGGCAAGAGTGTCTGCCACCCGCCTTGGAAGACGAATTCAGCGAATTCCAGCACGGAGCGGATCGCTCCCCAGAAGCCGGGATGGACCGTTGGGGTCCATCGCCCCTGTTGGACGGCTCCTGCTCCGAGGGTACAGAGGATGGTCAGAAGCAGGAGCGCCCCGTGCCACAGCCACCGCTCCGGCCTGACGGGGGCGGTGCCCTGAATCAGGACCAAACGACTCTTGGCATCGTCGCCCCAATACCACGCGCCGGGCCATTTGGCAAGCAAGGCAGCGAGGGCCGGGGAGGGGCCGCGGTGCTCTGGCAGGACCACGCCGTCAAGCACTTCCCGGGTTCCCGCCAGCGATTGAGCACGCCAAATAGAAAAGAATTGCCGAGGATCTGTCACGGCTGGCCTTGACGGGCTGTGCAGCGGTCCGTATCCTCAGACGCGAACATAGAGCACATCCTCCTCCCGAATGCCACTTCCGCGCCCCTGCGCGAGCCTAATACGCCCAACCTGATCGCTTCCACCCACTGCCTCCTCTCATACCGATCCATTCGGCAGTTGGTGCACGTGGAGTTACCCGGAGAATTCCGTGGATATTGGTGAACTGAAGAAAAAAACCGTTCCCGAGCTGCATGTGCTGGCCGCGGAACTCAACTTGACCAACTATTCGGGCCTCCGCAAGCAGGACCTGATCTTCCGCATCGAGCAGTCCTTGCTCGACAAGGACACGGTGATCCGTGGCGAAGGGGTCCTGGAAATTCTCCCGGAGGGATATGGCTTCCTCCGGTCGCAGGATTGGAACTACCTGTACGGCCCCGATGACATTTACGTGTCGCCAAGCCAGATCAAGCGATTCGATCTGCGCACGGGTGACACCGTCACCGGTCAGGTCCGCCCGCCGAAGGAGGGGGAGCGCTACCTCGCCTTGCTCAAGGTGGAGACCGTCAACTTTGAGGAACCGGAAAAGACCAAGACGCGGGTCGCCTTCGACAATCTGAAGCCACGCTATCCGGATTCGCGCCTTCGCCTCGAGGGAAAGACTCCCGACCTCTCCATGCGCGTGGTCGATCTCATGTCGCCGATCGGCAAGGGCCAGCGCGGGTTGATCGTGGCCCCCCCGAAGGCCGGCAAGACGATCCTCCTGCAGAAGCTGGCCAACGCCATCACCGAGAACAATCCTGAAGCGTACCTCATCGTCCTCCTGATCGACGAGCGTCCAGAAGAAGTGACCGACATGCAGGAGAACGTAAAGGCCGAAGTCATCGCCTCCACCTTCGACGAGCCGGCGGACCGCCACGTGCAAGTGGCGGACATGGTGATCGAGAAGGCGAAGCGGCTGGTGGAGCATGGCCGAGACGTCGTCATCCTGCTCGATTCGATCACCCGTTTGGCGCGTGCACACAACGTGGTCGTGCCGCATTCCGGCAAGATCTTGTCGGGTGGCGTCGACGCCAATGCCCTCCAGAAGCCGAAGCGATTCTTTGGTGCCGCCCGAAACATCGAGGACGGTGGTTCCCTGACGATCATCGCCACGGCGTTGATCGATACGGGGTCGCGCATGGACGAAGTGATCTTCGAAGAATTCAAGGGAACCGGCAACGCCGAGTTGGTCCTCGATCGTCGCCTGGCCGACCGCCGGATCTATCCGGCCATCGACATCAACAAGTCGGGCACCCGGAAGGAAGAGCTGTTGCTCGACAAGGACGAGCTCAACCGGGTCTACCTCCTCCGGAACTTCCTGGCGGACATGCCCGTGGTCGAGGCAATGGAGTTCCTGCTGGAGCGGATGAAGCGCACCAAAACCAACAAGGAATTCTTCGCGTCCATGGCGCAGTAGGGGCGCGTTATGACGTTCGGTTCCACCAACGACATCCCCTCCGTCGGCCGCGTGCTCGCGGTCGATTGGGGGGAGGCGCGTATCGGACTCGCCATCTCTGATGAAACGCAACTGATCGCCACGCCCCTCACGACCCTCACCCGTCGCGTCGGCAAGCGGTTGCCCATGCATGAATTTCTCACCGTGGTCGAGTCACACCTTCCCGTGGGCCTGGTCGTCGGACTGCCCTTCAACGACGACGGCGAAGAAGGCGAAACCGCCGGGCTCGCGCGCGCAATGGGAGAAGCATTCGCCGCCAAAGCGGGGCTACCGCTTGCCTGGGTGGACGAGAGCTTCAGCACGACCGAGACGTTGGAGCGCCTCACGGCGCGCGGGATTGCGCCGCGACGGCGCAAGGAGATGATCGACGCCATGGCCGCAGCGGTGGTGCTGGAACGATGGCTCGCGACGCGCATTCCCCTGTGAGGCGACTCGCTACACTCGCGCTCCTCCTCGGCATCGCCGCGTGTGGCGGACCGAGTGGGGAGGCCATCCGGATCACGGTACCAGCAGGCAGCTCGCTCCGCAGCGTCGGGGACTCGCTGGTCGCGCGCGGTGTTCTCGACAACGCACAGCTCTTCCGTCTCCGCGCACGGATGCAAGGGGTCGATCGACGCCTGCAACCCGGTCTCTATGAGTTCCGTCGCGGAACGCCGATCGCCGATATCCTTGGTGTCCTCGCCCGGGGCGAATCCGTCAAGCTCAAGATCACCCTCCCCGAAGGCGCCACACTCTTCGATCTCGCGCACCGAGGGGAATCGATCCTCGGCATTCCCGCAGACTCCATGTTACGCCTCGCCCGCGACAGCGCGCTCCGGTCAGAGTTCAACGTGCCTGGACCGACCGTCGAAGGGTGGCTGCTCCCAACCACGTTTGAGTTCACTGGCGTCGAGAGCGCGCGCGACGTGCTGACGGCGTTCCTGACAGCGCGACGCGACCGCTGGCCCTCGGATTGGAAAGTGCGGGCCGACGCAGCGGACCTGGATCGCCACGAAGTCGTGGTGCTCGCCTCGATCGTCGAGGCCGAAGCCATGCGGGCAGACGAAATGCCCCACATCGCGGCGGTCTATCGGAACCGCCTCCGACTCGGCATGGCCCTCCAGGCCGACCCCACGATCCAGTATGCCTACCTCGTGGACTCAGGTGCGCGGAAGCCACGGCTGTACAACAAGGATTACGCCTACACCTCTCCCTTCAATACCTACCTGCACCCCGGCCTGCCCCCGACCGCCATCGGAAACCCGAGCGACGCCGCCATCGAAGCCGTCCTCTCCCCCGCCCCAGTCCGCGACCTCTACTTCGTCGCCAAGGGCGATGGGAGCCATGTCTTTGCCAGAACGTACGACGAGCATTTGGCGAATATCAGGAGGGTGAGAGGGACGAGATGACGGATGATGGATGGTGGATGGTGGATCGCGGGTGAGGGGTGAGGGGGTCTTAAGTCGTAGGTCGTAGGTCGTAGGGGCGACGCATGCGTCGCCCTTTGTCGTAAAGGTCGTAAGGGTCGTAAGGGTCGTAGGTCAGGGTCGCGCGTCGGCGCAGTGAGGACCGGCCGGCGCGCGCCCGCCACTCCTCAGCCATCGCAGATCACGGCGACCCGCAGAGACCGACGCGTAGCGGCGGCGAACGGGTCGCCGCGGCGCGCGGCTTCGGTCCGAGTGGAGGTGACGCGCGACCCTGAGATCGCTGCAGCACGACATGGCTGCGGCCTGACGGCCGCAGCTGAAAACCGTTGTTCGCGGCCTATCGATATCGTCGCGCCGCCGCCTCAACATCCGCGGCACCCAGAATGCCCCTCACCACCGCCACACCAGCAAACCCCGCCTTCATCACCGGCCCAACATCTCCCGGTTGTACCCCTCCGATCACGACGCATGGTCGACCCACTGCCTCGGCGAGGAGCGCCGCGGCTCCATTGAGTCCGAGCGCCTCCCCGGCGTCACCCTTTGTCGTGGTCCCGTGCAGTGGCCCGATCCCCCAGTAGTCTGCCGAGAGGCCCCGTTCGATCTCTCCCAGACTTCCGACGGAGGCCCCAATGAGGAAGCCCGGCGGCGCGATCCGGCGTGCCCGGTCGGGTGCGAGGTCGTCAGCGCCGAGGTGGACGCCGGCGGCGCCGGCCGCGAGAGCGATGTCGAGTCGATCATTCAGGAAGACCGGCACGGCGAGCTCAGTCACCATCCGGCGTGCGATGGCCAAGAGGTCGGCATCAGATGCCTCCTTGAGCCGCAACTGGACCGCGGTCACTCCGCCCGCGACAGCGGCGTGCGCCACTGTCACCGGGTCACGGCCTGCCAGGAGCGCGTCGTCAGTCACCAGCAGGAGACGGAGGATGGAGGGTAGATTCTCGATCATGATGAATGCAATCAGCGGGTATTGGGGCGAGAGCGCCAGCGGGTGGTGCGCATGAGCGAAGCCGTCGTCAGCGATCGTGGCGCGCGCCGATGGAGCGGCGGGCACCCCTGGATCTTCCGGAGTGACGTGCGCGAGGGGCCTTCCTCAGCGGGTATCGTCGCCGTGCGCGACAGTCGCGGCCGGTTTCTTGGCAGGGCGCTCTTCTCGCCTGCCTCGGAGATTCGGCTCCGCCTCCTCGAACGTGCCGACCGGCCGATCGATGCCGCGTGGTGGCGCGAGCGACTCACCGCCTGCCGTGACCGACGCCACGGGATCGACGCCAACGCCTGGCGCGCCGTGCACGCCGAGGGCGATGGCCTCCCAGCGCTGGTGGTCGACCGCTACGACCGCTGGCTGGTCGTGCAACTCTTGTCGGCCGCCCTCGAGACGCAACGGGGCGTCATTGTCGATGCGCTCCGCGATCTCTTCGCGCCGGAGGGAATCCTCTTCCGGCACGA
Organism: Gemmatimonadota bacterium; assembly: GCA_024641735.1. Classification (GTDB taxonomy): domain Bacteria; phylum Gemmatimonadota; class Gemmatimonadetes; order Gemmatimonadales; family GWC2-71-9; genus Palsa-1233. The sequence goes on from JAHECN010000042.1 coordinate 8,891, forward strand.
CGTCCCGAGCCGACGACTGGAAGGTGTCGATGACTCCGTCGAGCTGGCGTTTGGCACGGTACCCGAGCAGGTCGAAGTCCGCGAAGGAACCGTTCGGTGGTACGCCGCGCCCTGGACCGGACAGAAGACCGGCGCCTTCCTGGACCAGCGCGAAAACCGTCACCTGGCAGGGGCACTCGTGCCGGAGGGAGGGACGGCACTCGACTGCTTCTCCTACCACGGCTCCTTCGCGTTGCACTTGGCGCAGCGAGCCTCTGCCGTGACAGCGCTGGATGTCAGTGGCGAGGCGTTGGCGCGTGGCGCCGAGCATGCGGCACTGAATGGCCTGACCCAGATCGAGTTCGTCGAGGGCGACGCGTTCGATGCCCTCCCCGCCTGGGGACGCGAAGGGCGGCGCTTTGACGTGGTCGTGGTCGACCCGCCGGCGTTCGCCAAGGGGAAGAACCACGTGAAGGCAGCGCTGCGGGGCTACCACGAGATCAATCGCCGCGCGATGCGTTTGGTGGCGGACGGCGGGTGGTTGGTGACGGCCTCCTGTTCGTTCCATGTCCATCGCGCCGAGTTCTTCGAGATGCTCGCGGGAGCGGCGGCGGCGAGCGGCCGACGCCTCACCTTGCACGCGATTCTCGGGCAGGGTTCGGACCATCCGGAGGTTTTGACGATCCCCGAGACGGGGTACCTGAAGGGGGCAATTCTCCGCGCCGATTGACGCGCCGCCTCCGAGTCGCAAACTTGTGGCATGCTCTCCCAGCAACAACTCCTTGCCACCGCCGCCCGGCGGCGTCCACTCCGTTCGCTGAGACAGCAGTACGACCTCTACATCATGGATCGGGTCGAGCAGTACAAGAACCAGATCCCCCGCCACGAATTGATGCGCCTCGCCGACGAGGCGGTCTCCGATGTCCGGGGCACGGACGCCGACCAGTACTTCCTGACGGAACTGCTCGCCCAAGAGGCCGTCGACGAGCTCATCAAGCGCCGTCTCGGCATTCGCGGGTTCGAGCACTGGCGGAAGTCCTATCCGAAACGCCGCGCTGCCCAGCGTGAACCGATCCACTGGAACCTCGACGACGCGCATCTCGTCGCCGGCCTCGCCCCGCGCGTGGAGCCCGGTGATCCGGTCCTGGTGGTGGGGGGGGGCGCCGAGAGTTGTGCCTACCTCCTCGCCGCCTACGACGCCGAGGTCACCTTCCTCGATCGCGACATCTCGGTCGTCGAACGGGCCGAGTCCCGGATTGCGGAGGAGTCGCTGTCGTGCACGTTCGACGCGCTCTTGGTGCAGTTCGGTCAATGGCTGCCCTGCATCCCCGGTGGCTTCATCCTGGTCGTGATCGATGCGGGTACGCTCTCCTCGTTGTCACCGGGTGAGCGTCGCGAGTTGCTCACCGAGTTGCAGCGACTGACCGCCCCGGCGGGACTCCACGCGCTGGTGCCGGATGGAGCCGGGACTGGGCCGGAAGGATTCGCGGGCCACTATACCAGTTGGGTCCGTGAGGCGATGCCGCCGACCGGGCGTCGGGTTCGAGGTGGGGCGTCACGCGGTGCGCTGTTCGGGAAGCCTGCCGCGGAGCGGCAGGAATCAGAGTGGCGAGATATCCGCGCCTGAGTGCTGAGGGATGGGGGGCAAAAGCATAGGGCCGGCAACGTGCCGGCCCTTTTTCCTGCTGTACCCACGGCAAACGCCGCGAGCGGATCCGCTTACATCGCGGGCGCTGCGGCGGCGGCGGCGGCCTTCTTCGACGGGCGCTTGGCGCGCTTCGCCTTCTTCGCGGGCTTCTTGGCCTTCTTGGCGGCCTTCTTGGCTGGCTTCTTCGCCTTCTTCGCAGCCTTCTTGGCAGCCTTCTTCGCGGGCCGCTTCTTCGCAGCCTTCTTCGCTACCTTCTTCTTCGCCTTCTTGGCGGCCTTCTTTGCCGGACGCTTGGCGGTCTTCTTCTTGGCAGCCTTCTTGGTGGTCTTCTTCTTGGCGGCCTTCTTCGCGCCCTTCTTCTTGGCAGCCTTCTTCGCGCCCTTCTTGGCGGCCTTCTTCGCCGGACGCTTGGCGGCCTTCTTCGCCGGCTTCTTCTTCGCAGCTTTCTTCGTAGCCATGGAGCCTCCCTGAGGAATTAAACGTTCGTGAGCACCGACGTACGTGCGGTGGTCACGGGCGACGCCCCGCTCCTGTGGGCGGAGTAGCGTCGGCATATACAAGATCGAAACTTTCTTCGTGGACGCAATACCCCCGGACGTCGGAACCGCCGACAGGGCATCGGGTTCCAGCGATCATCCACAGCGATTTCTTCCGGCATGAGGTACTGCTTTCATACCTATGAACCGGAACCCGACAGACGTGCAGTGACGCGTGCATCAGCGGAGACGCTGCAGATCTCCGACCACGCATCTCCCGCAACACCTTGCGCAATGCGGCTTCTACGCCGATCACCACACGCACGCGACGCCTCACATCGTGTGCGTGTTGAAGACGCATCGCATCCGGGCACCTGCAGGCGATCGTCGCATCGGCCACGGTCGCATTGCCCAAAAGATCGAAAATTCCGGGCGAAAATCCCCGTGCCAGAGATCCCCCCCGAAAGGCCACGAACGGGAAAAATATTTTCCTCGGGGTGACGGGGAGACCTTGGGTTGCCCCGGCCAGTCCCCCATATTCCAGCCGTCTCCTACTTCGGATTTTCAATGCGCGCCGTCGTGAAGTCAGCTCCCGGAATTGGCATGGACGTCGTCGATCGTCCGATCCCTCCCGTCGGTTCACGCGACGTGTTGATCAAGGTGCACCACGCCGGCGTGTGCGGCACCGACCTCCACATCTGGGAGTGGGATGCATGGGCAAGTGGACGACTGTGTCCACCGGTCACGATCGGTCACGAGTTCGCCGGAGAGATTGTCGAACTTGGACCCGAGGCCGGGCACGAGGGCCTCTTTCGCGTCGGCGACCTGGTCACGGCAGAAGGACACATTGTCTGCGGGGATTGCGTGCCGTGTCGCACGGGCAATTCGCACCTCTGTGTCCGAACGAAGATCATCGGCGTCGATCGCGATGGTGCCTTTGCGGAGTTCATCGCCATGCCGGTCAGCAACGTGATGAAGCTCAACGGCATCCCCACCGAGATCGGTGCCATCATGGACCCGGTGGGCAACGCCGTCCACACGGCGCTCGAAGGGGGGTCAGTCCCGGGGTGTACCGCGCTGGTCCTGGGCTGCGGGCCGATCGGCTGCTTCGCGGTCGGGGTGCTTCGGGCGGCCGGCGCGTCGCTGGTTCTGGCGTCCGACTTCAATGCCTTCCGGCGGGATCTCGCAACCACGATGGGTGCGCACCACACCTTTGACCCGGCGTCCCAGAATGTGGTCGCGCTCGTCCGGGAGCTGACCGGTGGGCAGGGCGTCGACCTGGTCTGCGAGATGAGCGGCCATCCGGCGGGACACGCGCAGGCGTTCGCGGCGGCTCGACCCGGTGGACGGGTGAACTTGCTCGGCACGCCGAGCCGGACGACCGAAGTGGATTTCGCGCGCGATGTCATTTTCAAGGGACTCACCTTGTACGGCGTGACCGGTCGCCGGATGTACCGCACCTGGATCGAGATGACGCAGTTCCTTCGGGCCGGTCAATTGGATCCTCGGCCGGTGATCACCCATCGGTTTCCGCTGGAGCAGATCGCGGACGCGATCGCGGTCATCAAGGCCGGGCAAGCGGGCAAAGTCATTCTGGAGGTCGCATCGTGAGCGGCACCAACGTGCTCGACCAACGGCTCGATGAAGCGCTGGCGCAGTTCCGGCGGGACAACGTGTACAAGACGCTGAACTACATCGCCTCTCCCCAGGCGGCACACGTCCAGATGGAAGGGCGTGGCGACGTGATGATCCTCTCCTCCAACAACTATCTCGGGCTCGCGGCGCACCCGACGGTGATGGCCGCCGGCAAGGCGGGAATCGATCGCTACGGTGCCGGCACCGGTTCGGTCCGATTCATCTGCGGCACCTTCTCGGTGCATCGCGAACTCGAGGAGGCCTGTGCCCGGCTGGTCGGGACCGAGGCCTCGCTCTCCTTCGTCAGTTGCTGGAATGCCAACGAAGCGTTGCCGGGCACGGTCCTCACGGCCGACGACATCATCCTGAGCGACCAGCTCAACCACGCCTCGATCATCGATGGACTCCGTCTCGCCAAGTCGATCACCAAGTGCGAGACCGGCGTCTACAAGCATGGGGACTTTGCTGACCTCGACGCCAAGCTGACCGCCGCTGCCGACAAGAAGGTCAAGATGGTGGTGACCGACGGGGTCTTCTCGATGGAAGGCACCATCGTCGACCTCCCCGCCCTGCTGGCGGTCTGCCGTCGCCATGGCGCCATTCTCTGGGTCGATGATTCCCATGCCACCGGCGTGCTGGGGGCAACGGGTCGCGGAACCGCCGAGCACTTCGGGTTGGTGGGAGAGGTGGACATCATCACTTCCACGCTGGGGAAGGCGCTCGGGGGGGCGGCAGGTGGCTTCGTGGCCGGGTCAGCCGCGCTCTGCGACTACCTGACGCAACGCGCACGTCCTCAGCTCTTCACCAACGCCCTGCCGGCCACGGTGGCGGCCTCGGCGCTGGCGGCGATCCAGACCCTCGAGGCAGAGCCTGAGCGCGTGACCACACTCCGCGAAAACGCCCAATATTTCCGGCGGCGACTGCAGGAACTCCATTTCCAGCCCCTTCCGGGCGATACTCCCATTGTGCCCGTGATCCTCGGGGAAACAGCCGCAGCGATCAAGATGAGCGAACTCCTGCTGAACGAAGGGGTCTTTGTCACGGGCTTTGGCTTTCCGGTCGTGCCGCAGGGGGCGGCCCGGGTACGCTGCCAGCTCTCGGCCGATCATACCCGGGACGATCTGGACGCGGCACTCGCGGCATTTGAGCGCGTCGGCCGGCAATTGGGGTTGATTTGACGGCCATCGGCCTGTTCCTTGCTACTTGCTCGGACGATTCCCTTCAGGAGGTCTTCTGATGTCGCACTTCCGGCGCGCGTTCGCCGCCAGCACTGTCGCCCTCGCGGTGGCCACACTGCTCCCCGCCACGGCGACGGCGCAGCGCAACGACTCCTACACCTGGAAGCTCGGCCTGCAAGCCGGCTCCATGGCTATCCAGACCCGGACGCAGGACAACAGCATCCTGCCCTCTGCCGGCGCCCACATCCTAGTGATGGGGAAGCGTGGCGGCCTGATGGTCGGGGTCGACGAAGGGTTCGGCACCGATGAACGGTCGAACCTGATCGTGTTCAATGACGTCCGCCGCTATCAAGCAGTCCTCATGGCGTTCCCGATCGCGGCACCGCTGGAGCCGTACTTCGGTGTCGGTGGCGGGATCATGCAGGTCGTGGGGCCACGCGTTGACCCGGCCGTCACCGACCCGTTCCAGCGCGACGCACTCCTCAGTGCGGCAACCGACGCGTCGGCCTATGCCTTCGCGACGGCGATGGCTGGTGTGCAGGGTCGCTGGAATCGCCTCACGGCATTCGCCCAGGCCCAGATCGGAACCGCCCCCGGCGATGACAAGCTGCTGCGCGGCGCCCACTACTCGCTCCATGGCGGCATTCGGATCGGACTGGGTGCGGCGAAGGAAGGAGTGCGGGAAGGCGGGTACTAGGAGAGAAGAGAGACGAAAAACGAGAAAAGAGCGAGAGGCCTCCAGGCGTCTCGCTCTTTTCTTATTGGGAGAGTTCTCTTTTCTCCTCTCTCCTTTCTCCTTACTGCTTTTTCGCGGCCTTCTTCTTCGGAGCAGCCTTCTTCTTGGCCGGCTTGGCGGCGGCCTTCGTCGCCTCGCTCTTGGCGGGAGCTTCTGCCTTTGCTACTGACTTCGTGGCCGCCTTCTTGGCGGCCTTCTTCTTGGGCGCAGACTTCTTGGCGCTCTTCGCCGCCGACTTCTTGGCGGCCTTCTTGGTTGTGGCCGCTGGTGCGGCCTCCTTCTCCTTGGTCGCCGGAGCCGTGGCCTTCTTGGCCGGGGCCGCCTGTTCCACCAGCACTGCGCCGGTCGGCGTCAAGTTGATCATCCCGACCATCGGCATGCTCGACGGCGCGGCCGTCGAGGTCCGCGAGGCGCCACGGAAGCGGATAGCCGGAGCAGCCGGTTCCGACGAGACCGCGGCCGACTCACCCTTCGCAGTCGGCTTGGCCGGCTCCTCTCTGGCACGCCGCTGCTGCAGCGCAAGCTCGGTCCGGTGTGGTGACACCTCGTACTCATCATCCCCGATGAGGCGCACTTCCGCGACGTCGGCGTCGTTCGCCTGCCGCAGCAACTTGAAGAAGCGCGGCAGCTCGAGCAGCACATCTTCCTTGGCGTGCAGCGCCGCCATCCTGGCGCGAACGACTTCGTGACCCGCCGGCGTAGGCAATTCGCCCAGCGCGCGAGACAACAGATGGAATGCCTCGGCGAGTGTCAGGCCGGTCGGCTCGGGGATCGGTGTTGCCGCTGGCTTGGTGGACTCGGTGCTCGCTGGCGCACTGGTCGCCGCTGACGTCTCCTCGCCCTTCCCGCGACCACGACCGCGACCGCGACCACGACGTCGACCGGCACCGGCACGCTCCTCACCCTTCAGTTCGACGGCTGGCGTTGCGGATGGCGCGGGAGTGGCGACGACAGTCGCTGCCGACGCGGCGGTGCGGGAGGCGGATCCCCGCCGGCCGCTCTCACGACCCGACTTTGCTGGCGCGCTCTTCTCGGCAACCACGGCACCCTTGATCGGTGCGACGTCGTACTGCCCGTTCTCCTGCTTGATGACCTGAATCAGGCCACGCGCGCCGGCCTCGGTCACGAACTTCGAGAAGCGGTTGAATCCGGCGTTGCTCTCATCGAAGTTCGAGTCGATCTGCTGCATCACCTGCTTGAGGCGATCGGAACGCATCACGTCGCCATGCTGCGCCATCCGCTGCACGGCCTCGACTACCAACTCCCACGGGTCACGCGCCGTGGTCGGGAGATCGCTCTCCTTGGTCAGCCCGGCGAGGTCAGTGTAGGAGAAGTACTCGTCGCAGTTCTGGATCAGGATGTCGGAGGCCGACTCCCGGATCCCGACGCCGATGACGTACTTGCCATACTCCTTCAGCTTCAGCACCAGCGACGAGAAGTCGCTATCGCCGGAGAGGAGGATGAAGGTCCCGATTTCTGGCCGCGTGAAGACGAGCTCGATCGCATCGACCGCGAGGCGGATGTCGGTCGCGTTCTTCTTGTTGGTGCCGAAGGCGGGGGCAAAGATCAGATCGATCGAGGATTCGGAGAGTGGGACGATGTATTGCGGGTACCGGCGCCAGTCTGCGTAGGCACGCTGGACGGCGACCTTGCCCTTGAAGATGTCGGAGTTGAGGAGGGTGCGGAGTTCCTTGGTGAGGTCGGAACGGACGCCGAGGGTGACATTGTCGAAATCGATCAGCAACGCGGCATTTGGCGCGTGCGGGGCCGGGGCAGCCATATGGCGGCCGGCCCGAAAGGCGGGAATGGAGCTCACGACGATCCTGTTGTGTGGCCGTCCCCGGTCTCGTCTCCCCGGCCCCGTCACGCCGGTTGGCGGATTTCAAGGGGGTCGGGGCAGGCGACGATCGAGACGGCGTACGGTCCGTGCGGCGCCCCAATGGCGCCTGCGTGTCGGACC
>JAHECN010000184.1 GCA_024641735.1 Gemmatimonadota bacterium
ATACCCAGGAGCGAAAGGCCGTTACCGAGCACTTGGCGTGCGGCGCGGGCAAGGAGCAAGCGGGCCTGTTCGACGGCAGGTGGTTCACCGAGCACTCGACAGCCGTGGTACCAGCCGTGCGTGGTGCGTGCCAGTTCGTCGAGATAGGTCGTGACACGGTGCGGCTGCGAATCGCGCGCGGCACGACTTACGGCCTCAGGAAAAGCCGTGAGCTTCCGGAGTAGGTCGGTGTCGCCACTCTCCAGTACCGAGAGGTCGAGGGTCCCCTGCACCGCTTCCGGCTCCAATCCTGCATTCCGGATGATACCGCTCATCCGGGCATGCGCCATCTGGACATAGAAGACCGGGTTCTCGTCGGTGCGCGACTTGGCGAGCTCGATGTCGAAGACCAGATGTGAATCGCTGCGCCGCATCAGGAACCAGTAGCGCGCGGCATCGACGCCGACCTCTTCGTAGAGGTCGCGCAATGTCACGAACTCGCCTGAGCGCTTCGACATTTTCACTTCTTCGGTGCCGCGCACGACCTTCACCAACTGGACGACTTCCACGGCGAGCCACCCTTCGGGCACGCCGAGCGCGGTCAGGGCGCCCTGCATCCGGGGGATGTAGCCGTGGTGATCAGCGCCCCAGACGTTGATCGCGTGGTCAAAGCCGCGCGAACGCTTGTCGAGGTGGTACGCGATGTCCGGCACGAAGTAGGTGAGCGAGCCATCCTGCTTCCGGAGCACACGATCTTTCTCATCCCCGAAGGTCGAGGTACGGAACCAGAGTGCGCCGTCCTGTTCGTACGAGAGATCCGCCTTGGCAATCGTCGCAAGCGCGGCATCAACTTGACCTGCCTCGTAGAGCGCCTGCTCCGAACGCGTCACATCGAAGCGCACCCCGAAGTCGGCCAGCGTCTGATCCTGTTCGGCGCGTTGCATCAGCACACCCGCCGCGCGGCAGCGTGCGATTCCTTCTTCTGCTGGAAGATCCGCGAACGCCTTCCCTTCCCGTTCGAGCAACGTCGCGGCGTTCTCGACCAGATACTCGCCGTGATAGCCGCCCTCGGGAATGCTTGCCTCGCGGCCGACCGCCTGCTGGACCCGCGCCCAGAGCGATTCGCCCAGGCGACCGATCTGCACACCGGCATCGTTCACGTAGAACTCGCGCGTCACGTCGTGGCCGGTCCACTCGAGCAACGCGGCAATGCCGTCGCCCAGCGCGGCGCCGCGACCATGTCCCACGTGCAGCGGGCCCGTCGGATTCGCAGAGACAAACTCCACGTTTACGCGCTGCCCTTCCCCAGACACCGAACGACCATAGGCCGCACCTTCTTCGAGGATGCGGGCATGGTCCGCCGAGAGGGTGTCGGCGGCGAGTCGGAAATTGATGAAGCCGGGGCCGGCGATTTCAACGGCGGAGACGAGCGTGGCGGGCAGGTCGAGTGCGGCGACGACCCGGTCGGCCATCGCACGCGGGTTGCTCCGTTCCCGCCGGGCAAGCTGCATCGCGAGGTTGGTCGAGAGATCGCCGTGCGAGGGATCGCGCGGCTGCTCGAGGGAGTACTCGAGATCGGCCGCACCGAGTTCAGTGGCAACTCGAGACAGGGCGTCACGCAGCAGATCGCTCACTCGGCGCTCTTGGTGGCGGCTGCTTTCTTGGCGGGCTTGGCGGTGTCCGTCGCCGGTGCATCCGCCTTGGCGGCAGGTGCGTCCTTCGTGGGACTGCTCCCGGAAATGGACGCACTGACCTCAGCCCCGGGGTCCTTCCGGGCGCCCTTGCCGTCCTTGCCATAGTCGGTGATGTAGAAACCGCTTCCTTTGAAGATCACGCCCTGGCCACCGGAGATCTCCCGGCTCGCCTTGGCCCCGCATTCAGGGCACTTGGCGACCGGCTTGTCGGTCATCTTCTGGACGCGCTCGAAAGGATGTCCCTTGGCGCAGCGGTACTCGTAAGTCGGCATAGCTCCCCGGCGGTGTCGTAACCCAATGCAACCCAGAAAGATAGACGGCGGGGGGCCGGGTCTCAACCTGACCTTGGCACGACCACTTCGACCATCGTTCGCTGAGTTTCGTAGTTACGGCTTCCGTAACAGACCCGCCGGAATCGACCGAAGGCATGCGCGCAACTCACGGCCCTTCGTCAATAGCTCGCGGTAAATTCCGGGGACCCAACGGACGCAGACGAGGCCCTGATCGGCAGCGCAATTCGGTGTTGATAAGGCTGGATCCCCACGGTAGGTACGACAACAAGGCCGCTTCTCATGTTGACAAGATGCCTTGTTGACACATCGCATTACACCATATCAACAAACAATTTAAACGCTCAGACTTCACGTAGTAGATGATGTCGATCCTGCCACAGACATCCGCTTCAGCACATCGGGATCGATCCGGTGTCCACCCTCGAATTGATGGAGCATGGTGGGGCAACCACCAGCGTTCAATCTTTCCACATCGGCGGCCACCAGCTCGGGTGCGACCCACTTGTCACGGTCACCAACAATCATTTCCACAGGGGCCCCACCTACCGCATCCCGGAGCGCGATGGGGTCAAGATCGGGTGGCACCGTCCCTCCCCAGCAGACCAATTTCGCGACCGGTCGGACCCCGCGAGCCACCCAGCGGGCGGCAGTCGCCACTCCCTGCGAGAAGCCATGGACCTCGAGTCGGGGGATCTCCCCAATCAGCTCGACGACCGCCTGATCGAGATAACTCGCCTGATCGAGGATCTCCTGCTCGCGAGCCTCCCGCGTCATCCAGGAGGCCCCGACCGTCCGCATCCCGTTCCGCTCCTGATAGAAGCGAGAGAGCCCCTCAGGAGCGACCAAGAGCCTACCCGGCCGTTCTGCGGGCTCGAACCAGTGCAGGATCCCCTGTGCCAGCATGCCGTAACCGTGGAAGATCAGCCACGCCTCTGTCGCGCTGTCAGGGTCACCGACGAAGCCGACCCGGGCGTGCCGGGGGACGACGAGGCTCCGAAAGCGCGGAGGCATACTAGGCGCGCCCGGGCCGATAGACGCCCCAGACGCCTCGGAGGGCGTCACTGATCTCGCCGAGCGTGGCCCGCACACGGACAGCGGTGATAATCGCTGACATCAAGGACTCGGTGGTCCCGGCAACCCGCGCAATGTCCGCAAGAGCCCCTGCCACCGCCTCAGCATTTCGGGCCGCCTTCACCGCGGCAAGTGCAGCGGCCTGCTCCCGCTCAAGCGCTCCGTAGTCGGGCGTGGGGATCACGGGTGGCTCGGAGTCGTCGGTGAAGCGATTCACCCCGACCACGGCGAGCTCCCCCGCTTCCTGCGCCTGCTGGATCGCCCACGCGGAATCGGCGATCTCCTTCTGGAAGAAGCCCTGCTCCACCGCCGCCGCCGCGCCGCCCAGTGCGTCCACCTGCTCAATGAGGGCGAGCGCTTCCGCCTCGATCCGATCGGTCAGCCCTTCGACAAACCAGCTTCCGGCCAGCGGATCGACCGACCCGGTCATCCCGCTCTCGAAGGCGAGGATCTGCTGGGTGCGGAGCGCCAGCGTCGCCGACTCGCGCGTCGGGAGGGCGAGCGCCTCGTCATAGCCATTGGTATGGAGCGACTGCGTGCCACCCAGGACAGCCGAAAGGGCCTGCACCGTGACGCGAACGATGTTGTTCATCGGCTGCTGGGCCTGCAAGGTCACGCCGCCGGTCTGGGTATGAAAGCGGAGTCGGGCGGAGGCGTCATCCGCACCGAAGCGATCGCGCATCAGGCGGGCGTAGAGGCGCCGTGCCGCCCGGAACTTGGCGATCTCCTCGAACAGATCGTTGTGGGCCGCGAAGAAGAAGGAGAGTCGCGGCCCGAAGGAGGCCAACGGGACGCCGACCGCCACACCACGCCGGACGTATTCCAACGCATTGCTGAGCGTGAAAGCGACTTCCTGGACGGCGGTCGCGCCGGCCTCCCGCATGTGATATCCCGAAATGGAGATCGGATTGAAGTTCATCCCCTCGTCCGAGACGTAGCGGAAGATGTCGGTAATGAGTCGGAGCGATGGCTCCGCTGGGAAGACATACGTCCCGCGTGCGATGTACTCCTTCAGAATGTCGTTCTGAATCGTGCCGGAGAGCTGGGTGTGCGGCACGCCCTGCTCTTCGCCGACCACGATGTACATCGCGAGGAGAATGGCGGCGGTGGCGTTGATCGTCATCGACGTCGAGACGCGGTCGAGCGGGATCTCGTGGAAGAGGAGCTTCAGATCCTCGACGGTGTCGATCGCCACACCAACTCGGCCGACCTCTCCCGAGGCCATCTGGTGATCAGAGTCATACCCCATCTGCGTGGGGAGATCGAACGCCGTCGAGAGACCCGTCTGGCCTGCGTC